>JBBRUC010000009.1:0-56227 GCA_038248205.1 Thermoanaerobaculia bacterium | reverse complement strand
AGCGGTCGGTCGAGGGCATCGACCCGGGTGGCACGCCCTTTGAGCGTACCGGCTTTCTGCGGGCGCTGGCGCACGATCCGACCCGCGGCGTGACCTACACCGGGGGCAACGCACTCTTCGTGCGTTCGAGGGTCGATGGTCCCTGGCAGCGATGCCTGGCCAGGGGCTTGCCGAGACGCGTCGAGGCGCTTGCGACGCTGCCGCCGCGCCAGCCGATTCCGGGCGAGCCGTCGCCGCTTGTAGCGGCGGTCGACGGGCCGAAACCCGGGCTATGGCGGAGCACCGACGGCTGCCGGAGCTTCGTGCCGTTTGGCCACGGCATGCCGCCGGGAACCAAAGTCCACCGGCTTCTGGCCAGCGGCTTCTCGTCCCCGTCCGCCGCCGCGGCTCCATCGATGGCTCGGATGCTGTTCGCGGCAACCAGCCGCGGAGTCTTTCGCTCGCTCGACGAAGGTGCCAACTGGCGACCGCTAGGTCCGCAGTCACTACGCGCCGACGTCGTCGGGCTCGACCTGAAACCGGGGGCGGCGGGTAGCTGGACGTTGTACGCCGCCACGGCGATCGCTCCGGGAGTTTTCGCCTACACCATGCCCGGCGGTCTTCACTAGGCGCCGAGACTTGCGGTGGCTAGCGATGGGGTCGAGATTCCCCTTTGCTCCCGCCCGGCAGAGTCCCGGCAGAGACTCTGTAGTTGTAAATCCGCCGATCGTCGAGATTAGCCGCCCGTTTTACGTCTTGTAGCCAGGTGAAGAGGCCTCACCTCTTGAGAGGCCCGAAGGAGACACCTGGATGGCGGGCGGTCACGATCAACTCTGGAAGGACCTCACGGGTCAGGTGGTCGCCCGGGTGGAGGCGATCCGTTCCCCGGAGGAGCTGGGCTCGCTCGCCGAGCGGCTGTTGACCGCTCGATCGCTCGAAGAGTTGGGGCTGGCGTAGCGGAGCGAAAGCGGCTCACCCCCGCCGCGCAAACCCCTCCAACTCCCCCAGCACCCCATCGACATCCGCCGGCGTGTGATCCGCCGAGATCTGGAACCGAATCGATTCGTCCCCCTTCGGCACCACCGGAAACTTCAAGCCCGTAGCCAGAATGCCGTGGGCGCGCAGGTGGGCTACGAGCGCGGTGGTCTTGGCGGTGTCTCGGACCATCAGCGGGACGACCGGGTGGGTGCCGGGGATGGTTTCGTAGCCGAGAGCCAGGATGCCCTTCTGGAAGCGCTCGGTCATCGTGCGGAGGTGGGTGAGGCTTTCGATCCCTTTTGGGCTATCGAGTAGGTCGATCGCGCGGAGGGCGGCGGCGCACTCGCCGACGGTGATCGGGTTCGAATAGATGTAGGTGGGGGAGGTCTCGCGCAGGAAGTCGGTGAGGATCTTGCTGCCGACCACGTAGCCGCCGTTCACTCCCAGGGCCTTGCCGAGGGTGGCGAGCAGGATGTCCGATTGCGGCGCTCCGGTCGCCTCTTCGGTGCCGCGGCCGGTCGCTCCGAAGGCGCCGACGCCGTGGGAGTCGTCGACCAACACCACGACGTTTTCCGGGAAGTGCTCGTCGTGGCGGCGGGCGATCTCCAGGATCTTGTCGAGCGGGGCGTTGGCTCCCCGCATGCTGAAGATTCCGTCGGTCACCAGGATCACCCTTTGGCAGGTGCCGGCGATTTCGGTCAGCTTGGCGTTCAGGTCCTCGAGGTCGAGGTGGCGGTAGATCTTCTTGTCTTTGGGGCGCGCGAGCCGCATCGCGTTGATGATGCAGTTGTGGTTCAGCTCGTCGCTTACCACCACGGTTTCCGGGGTGATCAGCGGCACCAGGACGCCGATCATCGCGGTGTAGGCGCTGCTCCAGAGCATCGCGGACTCGCGGCCGTGGAATTGGGCCAGCCGCGCTTCCAAGTCGGTGTGCGCCGAATAGGTGCCGCTGATGAAGCGGACCGCGCCGGGACCGACGCCGTAGGCGCGGCTCGCGTGCTCTTCCGCCTCGATCAGCTCGGGGCGGAGCGCCATCCCCAGATAGTTGTTCGAGTTCATCTTGAGGAACGGCCGATCGCCTTCGCCGGCCAGGCGGTAGCGGGGGCCGAGGTCGCCGGAAGCAGGGAGGACACCGACGATCACCGACTCGGCGCCTTTCTTCGTGCCGCGTTGTTCGAGCGCGTCGAGCTCGGCGGCGAGCGCGGGGAGGAAGCGGTCAACGGGCATGTTCGTCGATCTCCAGGCTCAGCTTCTTTTCGAGGTTTTCGAGCATCTCGACCACCATCGCGGACAGATCGAACTGCGGCTTCCAGCCCCATTCCTGCCGCGCCGCGCTGTCGTCGAGCGAGCGGGGCCAGGTGTCGGCGATCGCCTGGCGGACGGGGTCGATCCGATAGTCGAGCACGAAGGCGGGGATGTGCTTGCGAATCTCTTCGGCCAGCTCTTCCGGCGTGAAGTTCATCGCCGTGACGTTGAAGGCGTTCCGATGCACGAGATCCTCGCCGTCGGCTTCCATCACGTCGATCGCGGCTTTGACCGCATCCGGCATGTACATCATGTCGAGCCGGGTGTCGGGCTTCAAGAAGCAGGTGTAGTGCTCGTGGCGGATCGCCTCGTAGAAGATTTCGACCGCGTAGTCGGTGGTGCCGCCGCCCGGCAGCGCGCCGTGCGAGATGATGCCGGGGAAGCGCACGCCGCGGGCGTCGACGCCGAAACGCTGGTGGTAGTAGTCGCACAGCAACTCGCCCGCGACCTTGGTGACGCCGTAGATCGTCGTCGGCCGCTGAAGCGTGTCCTGCGGCGTCTGGTCGCGCGGCGTGCCCGGGCCGAACGCGCCGATCGAGCTGGGGAAGAAGACCGAGCAGCGGTTCTGGCGCGCCACTTCGAGGACGCCGTAGAGGCTCCCCATGTTGACTTCCCAAGCGACCTGCGGCCGGCTCTCGCCGGTGGCGGACAGCAGCGCCACCAGGTGATAGATGGTGCCGATCTCGTAGCGGCGCACCATCTCCTGGATTTGCCGGGTGTTGGTGCAATCGAGGAACTCGAACGGTCCCTCGGTGCGCAGCAGCTGTTCCCGGCTCATCATCCGAACGTCGGAGGCGACCACCTGTTCGGGGCCGTAAATCTGGCGCAGGGCGGGTACCAACTCGGAGCCGACCTGGCCAAGTGAGCCGGTAACGAGGATCTTGGTTCTCAAGGGCAGGGTGCTCCGTTCACCGGGATCGCCGGGAAAAAAAGAGGAAATGTCGTCCTTTGACGACGGATGTTATGCGCCGGGGACGGCGCGGAACAAGGGCGGGCTTACGCCCCCGCCCAGTAAGAGGGCTGTTCCAAACAGGATCCCTGGGACCGCCGGCGGCCCCGCCGGCATCGTCGAGGCGCAAAGGTCGGTGCTCCGAAAAGCCGCCGAGACGGCGGCGGTCCCAGGAATCTTTCAACGCACGTCGTTGCCTACGGCGAGGGTGGGTGCGCCGGCCGGCGGCCCATTCCGTAGCCGCTCCGCGATCAAGTAGCGCACCTTGGGCGGACCGGGATCGGCCTGGTAGGTGCGGATGCGCCGTTTCAGCTCGCGGTCGGCGACCGTTTCGCGTTCGTGCTGGCGCAGGTGCTCGATCCAGGAGGCGACCAGGTACTGCTCGACATGGTGGTTCGGCTCTCTGGCGTCGGTGAACAGGCTCCATTCGTACGCGCCGTCGCGCAGGCGGGAGCGGCGTAGCTCGCGCATCGCGGCGCTCCACTCTTCGGCCTGCGCCGGATCGACCTCGTATTCGACGTTCACGAGGACCGGGCCGCGATCGGGTTCCGGCATGTGGGCGACGATCGGCGCGGGCCATTGGCGGGAGGGAGCGAGGTTCAGCCCCTCGCCGGAGCGGAGGTGGAAGCGGGCGGTGAGAGCGAGGGCGACCATCATCGTCGCCGCCGCGGCGATCAGCGAAACGCGCAGGTCGAAGTGGTCGGCGAGCAGGCCCCAGAGCGCGCTGCCGGCCGACAGGCCGGCGTAGAAGGTGAGGAGATAGACCGAGAGCGCGCGCGCGCGAACCCAGCCGGGTAGAGAGGTCTGGAACGCCACGTTCATGCTCGATAGCGCGGAGAGCCAGGCGCCGCCCGAAAGCAACATAGCGAGCAGGATCAGCGGAAAATTGCGCAGGAACGCGAGCGCCAACATGCCCCCGGCGAAAACCAGGGTGGCGACGATCACCACCAGGTCGGTCGAGTTGTTCCGCTTGAGCCGGGGCAGCACGAACGCCGCTGCGACCGCGCCGACCCCGAGCAGGCCGAGCAGCAGACCGTAGGCCCCCGGGCCGCGCCCCAGCTCGACGCGGGCGACCACCGGCAGCAGCGCCCAGAGCGCGCTGCCGCAGAAGACGAACGCGGTGCCGCGCCAGAGGACCGCGATCAGCTCCGGGGCGTGGCGTACGTAGCGCACCCCCGTCTGCATGGCACCGAAGAATCGCTCCGCCGGCAGAACCGCCTGCTCGATCGGTCGCTTCCAGCGCCAGAGCACGATCAGCACCCCGAAAAACGAGACGGCGTTCAAGGCGAACGTGGCGGTCGGCCCGGCCGCCGCGACGATCAGACCGCCCAGGGCCGGGCCGGCGGCGCGGGCGATGTTGAATCCGACGCTGTTTAAGACGATCGCCTCGGGCAGATCTTCGCGCGGCACCAGCTCCGGCAGGATCGCCTGCCACGCCGGACCGTTGAAAGCGGTGCCCAGGCCGAGCAGGAACGTGAACAACAAAAGCAGCCCAGGGGTTACCCCGCCGAGGGCGGAGACCAGCGCCAGCCCGGCGGCCGAGGCGAGCATCCAGCCCTGGGTGACCACCAGCAGGCGGCGGCGATCCATCACGTCCGCGAGCGCGCCGGACGGCAGCGCGAGCAAGAACATCGGCAGGCTGGTCGCCACCTGCACCAGCGCCACTTGGGTGGTGGACGGCGTGAGCGACGTCATCATCCACGACGCACCGACGTTTTGGAGCCAGGTGCCGACGTTACTAGCCACGCTCGCGATCCACAGCGAGCGGAGCAGTGGGTAGCGCAGCGGGCGCCAGGGGGACTTGGGGGATAAGGTCATAAACGGCGGTTCAAGAAACTGCCCGAAGAAGATATCTCATGGCCCCGCTCGACGAGCGGAATCCCGAACGGCAAGGGCGCGCCGCCGCAAGGCGCCGCTCCCGGCCGTTCCTGCGATGCTGCGGTCGATTCGGACGCAGTTTCCGCATCGTTCCGCAACACCAGAAGCCTCTTCGGCCGGTCAATCTCCGCGAAGCAGGTGGGAGAGCTGTGCATCCCGATCGTAGACGTCGCGGCCGAACTCGAGAGTGCCCGCGTCATCCACCCAGGTGGTCCAGTAGGCGACGTGGACCGGAATGGACTCTCGAAGGACCAACTTGCGCTCGTTTCCCGCGTCGATGCCAGCGCGGATCGCTGCCGGCGGCCACCGCGGATCGTCCTGCAGCACCCAAACTGCCAACTCGAAGGGCTTCTCGAGCCTTATGCAGCCATGGCTGAACGAGCGGACGGTCTGGCCGAAAAGAGTTCGGGCGGGCGTATCGTGAAGGTAGACGCCGAAGGGACTGGGGAAGACGAACTTGATTTGACCGAGGGCGTTTTGGGGGCCCGGTTTTTGCCGGATGCGGGAGCCGGTCACCTCGTAGCCGCCGCGGCTCAGGAATCCGGGATCATGGCTCGCTTTGGGCAAGATCTCTTGGGTCGCGATGCTCTCCGGCACGTACCAGGACGGGTTGAGTACCACGGCTTCGATCCTGCTACTGAACATCGGCGTACGCGTAAAGGGCTTGCCGACGACGATCCGCATATCGAGTTTCGTCTGGTCGTTTTCGAGCGCCGCGAGACGGAAAGCCGCGATGTTGACCAGTACGAAGCGGCGACCGAGATCACGCGGAAGCCAGCGCCAACGCTCGAGGTTGATTTCGATCCGACGGATAGCGGACTCGGGCTCTCGGTTGACCTCGGCGAGAGTGGCCGTACCTGCGACCCCGTCGGGCGAGAGACCGTGGCGTCGCTGGAACGAGCGCGCCGCATCCTCCAACGAAGCGTCGAAGAGATCCTCGTTCTCCGATGAGGGCAGAGCCTCGGCGGCATCCGCCGTAGCGGTCACGCGGAGATGTGCTCGAAGGCAGGCGACGCGCTCGCCTCGGTCCCCGAGCCGGAGCCCGGGGCCCGGAGAGACGCGACCGGGCGCATCCCCTATGGCGATCCGGCGGTACCGGTCGAGCGCTCGTCGAAGTATCTCGTATCCCTTCTGGGGTGGTGCGAGTCCGGCGAACGCCGCGCGCACACCCGTTTCGGTCACCGCCTCTTCGAGAGCGGCGGCGAGATCGCCCGGGAGCCGGCTCACCGCGCAATCATGATAGATCACCTCGGGATTCACCTTGCCGTTCCGAAGGTGAGCGGCGAAGGTGAGGAAAGCGTCGCTCAGCAGAAGGTCGAGGTAGGCCAGGTCTACCATTCTCGGAAGGCTCCGCACGGCGGCGACACGACGCTCGAGAGCCTCGACGTGGTAGTCCGAGGGGCGCAGCCCGTCATTCTCCGCGGCGGCGAGAGCCCTCAGAAGCTCTTCTACCTCTGGACTGAGCGTCGAGTCCTCGATCCAGGCTGGCGCGAAGCCCCGATGATCGTAGAAGCAGGAAAGATCCGGAGAACCGCGAAAGCTCCGACCTTCGATCTCGAGTTGCGGCGCTGTCCCCGCGTTGGAAAGCTGGAAGCGCAGGAAGAGGCGGGCTTGTTCCGAAACCGAGGATTCCGAAGCCGCGGCAGCAGCCTCGCGAGCGAGGGATGAGGGCCACGCCGCAACGAGCAGGAGGGCCAGACAGGCTCGTGCCGACTTGACGATCGCGGGATCCATAGGAGTAGACGATACCGGGACGCGTTCCTTCGGATCGACCCCTGCTCGGGTGGCATGGCTTCCTACCCACTCGGGCGGCCTTCCAGCCGCGTCGCGCTACCCCAGCATGTCGTCGCGTTGATCTCTTCGGGTGTTCTTCCTATGCCGAAATCGTGAGACAAGTTGTGGGTCGAAGGCAAATCGATCCCGACCATGATGCATCGTACTGTTGGAGGAGAGTCATGAGCACGAAAACAGGTCTCCCGCCGTTCGGTCATGCGATTCGTCCTCTCGAGTCCGTCGTGATCGGAACGTCGCTGGGAGAAGAGAGCGACGAAGTCGTACGTATCGGGCTTGCGGTCGCTCAAAGGGCGTCCGCGCGCATCCATTTGGTGCATGCCGTCCAATCCGAGCCTCACACCCTCGGCTTCGAGGCGGGCGTCATGCAGGAGCGGGTAGACGGTTGTCGCGAGCAGCTTCGCCGGCAGGTCGAGCGGCTCGGTTTGGGCGAGCCGGAACTCGCAAGCTCGCGCGTGATCGTGGGCGTCCCCCATCGGGTTCTGATCGAGGCGGCGAAGGAGGCTCAGGGCGATCTGATCGTGGTGGGTGCCACCGGGGCCGGCCCTTTCGCCGCGGAGCTTCTCGGGTCGACTGCGGACCGGGTTCTGCGCAAGGCAACCTGCCCGGTCCTCATTGCTCGTGCCCCCTTGCCGATCCCGCCGCAGCACGTGTTGGCGCCGGTCGATCTCTCGAAGCTTTCGGCAGAGGCTCTCTACAGCGGCCTGCACCTGCTCGCACATCTATGCGGTAGCCAAGCGGTCGAGGTTCGCGTTGTCTATGCCCAGAGCTTCTTCGATGCTCTCGCTCTCCGCCAGCGGACCGGAGAGGGATGCACGATTGAGCAGGCGCGACGCTCCGCCGCCGACGAGCTACGCCGCTTCGTGCTTGAAAATCGACCGGAGCGGCCCTTCGAGGTGGAGACCGAGGTGCTCGCCGGAGAGGCGCGATCCGAGATCCTGCGGGAACTCGGGGAGCATCCGGCAGACCTCCTGGTCATGGGCACCCATGGTTGCAGCGGGTTCGACCGCTTGGTGCCCGGAAGCGTATTCTCAAGCGTGGTCCGCAAAGCGCCTTGTAGCGTACTTGCGATCTCGCCGGATGCGGCTTTGGCGGAAGGAATCGCCGAGGCGATCGAATCCCAAACCTCGCCGGCCTCCTGGGAGGTCAAACCGTCCCTTTCCCACTGAGCTTGCGTCTATTCCACCCTTGATTTCGGCGCCATCCGGGAAGTGGGCGTCTACGCCGGGCGACCGTTCCGCTGCCATTTCGGGTGAGCACCCAGCCGTTTGACGGCGGTTCCCTCCGACAGAGGCGGCGTCTGCCCCGCTTGCCGCTTGGCCTGCCGTTGCGGGAGAATGGGCCGCCGCGCTTCTCTTGATCTGACCTACCCCCTCAATGCTCGAAACTCTCAGTCCTCAAAAAGCGCTCCCGCATAGCGAGGAGTCCGAGCGGGCGGTGCTCGCCGGGGTGATGCTCGATCCGGCACTCTTGCCGACGATCTCCGGGCGGCTGCGGCCGGAGGATTTCTATAGCGAGCGGCATCAGATCCTCTACCAGGCGATGCTGGAGCTGCAGGAGGCGCAGGTCGGCATCGATCTGCGGACGGTGCAGGCGAAGCTCGAACAGCAGGCGATCTTCGAGAAGTCGGGGGGGATCGCCTACCTCGCGAACCTCGATCTGGATCTGCCCGACCTCGGACGGCTCGACGCCTACGTCGAGATCGTCAAGGAGCGGTCGGTCCGCCGACGGCTGATCGATGCCTCCAGCAAGATCATCCGCGACTGCCTGGACGGCGGGGTCGAAGCCGCCGCGGCGCTCGGCCGTGCCGAGCAGGCGATTCTGGGATTGGGAGAAGAGGCGGTCCAGCGCGGCTTCGTCGCCCTTTCCCACGTCTTCCACACGACCCTGGAGGAGCTGGAGGAGCGCCCTGGCTCCACCCTGATCGGCATCCCCACGGGCTTCACCGACCTCGACCGGATCACCCACGGCCTCAACAAGGGCAACCTGATCATCATCGCCGGCCGCCCGGGCATGGGCAAAACCAGCATCGCGCTCAACATGGCCCAGCACGTGGCGATCCGCGAGAAGAAGACGGTGGGGGTCTTCTCGCTGGAGATGAGCCAGCAGGAGCTGGCCTTGCGCATCCTCTGCTCTGAGGCCGACGTGTCGTTTTCCCGCCTGCGCTCCGGGACGCTCTCGCACCAGCAGTGGACGCGGGTCCATTCGGTCGTCCGCGCGACCTCCGACGTCCAGCTCTACATTGACGACTCGCCGAATCCCACCCTGCTCGAAATCGCCTCCAAAGCGCGCCGCCTGAAGGCCGAAAAGGGCCTTGCCCTGGTGATTCTCGACTACCTCCAGTTGATGCAGGCGGGCGGCAAGTACGAGAACCGCAACCTGGAGATCGCCGCGATCAGCCGGGGATTGAAGCAGCTCGCCAAGGAGCTGGAGCTGCCGGTGATCGCGCTCTCGCAGCTCTCCCGCCAGCCCGAACGACGGGGAAGCGACCACCGGCCGCAACTTTCGGACTTAAGGGAATCGGGAAGCATTGAGCAAGACGCCGACATGGTCGCCTTCGTCTATCGCGATGAGGTCTACAACCAGGACGACCCGGACAAGAAGGGGTTGGCCGAGCTGATCATCGCCAAGCACCGAAACGGCGAGACCGGTACGGTCGATTTGGTCTTCCTCGGCGAGACCACCAGCTTCCGCAACCTCGATCGCCATGGCCTCGATCACTCTGCCCCGTTCTGAGCCGGCCCCCGGGGAGCGGCCCGTGGAGCGGCCCACGGAGGGGCGGCCGAGCAAGGCGGAGCTGCTCGCTTCGGCGCTCCGGCCGGCCTGGGTGGACGTCGATCTCGACACTCTGGAGAGAAACCTCGCCGTTCTGCGCGCCCGCATGGGCTCGGCCCGGCTGCTCGCGGTGGTCAAGGCGGACGCGTACGGCCATGGGGCGACGGGGGTGTCGCGGGCGCTCGAAGCGGCGGGCGTCGATTGGCTCGGGGTGGCGCTGCTCGAAGAGGGGGCGGAGATCCGCCGCGGCGGGATCGACCTGCCGATCCTCGTGCTCGGCACCGCGCGGCCGGAGTGGCTGGCGCTCTACGCCCGCTATGAGCTGACGCCCACTGTGTCGAGCCTCGCCGAGCTGGCGCTCTGGCGCGAGTGGAGCGGCGGCAGTGCCACCGGTGCGCCGCAGGAGCTGCATTTGAAAGTCGATACCGGTATGGGGCGCCTCGGCGTGCCGTTGGCCGACGTGCCGCGGGCGCTCGAAATCCTGCGTACCTCGCCGCAGCTTCGGCTCGCCGGGTTGCTGTCGCACTTCGCCAACGCCGACGACTTGGCCAATGCGAAGAACGACCGGCAGGAGGCGCGGTTCGAAGAGGTGCTGGCCCAGCTTTCCGCCCACGAACGGGAGTCGATCGAGATCCACATGGCGAACTCGGCCGCGGCGCTTCATCGGCCCTCGTCGCGAAAAACCCTGGTGCGGATGGGGATCGGTCTCTATGGCATCGATCCGGTGCCGGGGCAACATCGGACCGGTCTCGCCCCCGTGATGTCGCTGGTCGCCCGGATCGTCCAGGTCCGTGAGGTGCCGGAGGGCGCGCAACTTTCCTATGGCGGCCGTATGGTGACGAGTCGGCCGAGCCGAATCGCCGTCGTTCCGGTAGGCTACGCGGACGGCTACGCTTGGCGCTTGACGGGCAAAGCCGAGGCGCTGGTCGGCGGGAGGCGGGTACCGGTCGCCGGTTCGGTGACCATGGACATGACGCTTCTCGACATTACCGACACCGACGCGGTGCTGGGAGACGAGGCGGTTCTGCTCGGCCGGCAAGGGAGCGAGGAGATCACCGCCGCCGATCTCGCGCGCCAGGCGGGGACGATCTCGTGGGAGATCCTCTGCCATCTCGGTCTGCGTTTGCCGCGGCGCTACTGGCGTGGCGGGCGGCTCGATCACATCGTGTCGCGATTTTCGAGAGAGGACTAGCGTTGGCGAACTTGGTGGTACCGCAGCCGGTCGAGAATTTCTTACTCGAACTCGGCCGATTCACCCAACTGGTGGGCCGTCTGTTCGCCTGGACGCCACGGCCGCCCTACGACGTGCGCGAGCTGTTCCGCCAGATGGTGCGGGTGGGGCTCGGCTCGATCCCGGTCGTCTTGTTGACCGCCTTTTTCACCGGCGGCGTGATGGCGCTACAGACCTTTACCGTGCTGCGGCGCTTCAACGCCGAATCGTACGTCGGCACCCTGGTCGGTCTGTCGATGGTCCGCGAGCTGGCGGCCGTCTTGTCGAGCCTGATCGTCGCCGGCCGCTCGGGCTCGGCGATGGGCGCCGAGCTGGGCACCATGCGGGTCACCGAGCAGATCGATGCGCTCGAAGTGATGGCGACCGATCCGGTTCATTACCTGGTGGTGCCGCGGGTTTGGGCGACGGTGCTCACCCTGCCGCTGCTGGTGGTGCTCGCCGACGCGATGGGGGTCTTGGGCGGCTATGTCGTCTCGGTGCCGCTGATGGGTGCCAACCCGGTGAGCTACCTTCACGCGAGCTTCCAGTTCATGGATTTGAAAGACCTGTTCTCGGGCCTGATCAAAGCCGCCGTGTTCGGCTTCCTGATCGCCGTCGTCGGCTGCCAGCAGGGGTTCTACACGACCGGCGGCGCCGAAGGGGTCGGCCGCTCGACCACCAAGGCGGTGGTGCTCGCGAGCATCGCAATCCTGATCTCGGATTTCTTCCTCACCCGGATTCTGTTCTAGCCATGGCCGTGAACGAAGAGACGCGATCCGCTCCAGCCCCGGCCGCCGACGGCGTGAAGATCCGCATCCGCGACCTGCAAAAGTCGTTCGGACCGAAGAAGGTGCTCGACGGCGTCGATTTGGACATTCGCCAGGCCGAATCGCTGGTCATTATCGGCGGTTCGGGAACCGGCAAGAGCGTGCTGCTCAAGCACATCATCGGTCTGCTCAAACCCGATAGCGGCACGGTCGAGATTGACGGCGTCGCGATCGAAACCCTCTCCAACCGCGAGCTGACCGAGTTTCGCCGCCGCTTCGGCATGAGTTTCCAAGAAGGGGCGCTGTTCGACTCGATGACGGTGGGTGAAAACGTCGGCTTTCCGCTCACCCGCCAGACCCCCCTAAGCCCCGCCGAACGGCGCGAGCGGGTGGACGAATGCCTGGCGCTGGTGCGCCTCGAAGGGGTGGCCGACAAGCTCCCTTCGCAGCTTTCCGGCGGTATGCGGCGCCGGGTGGGATTCGCCCGCGCGATCGCGGTCGAGCCCGAGATCCTGTTGTTCGACGAGCCGACCACCGGACTCGATCCGGTGACGACCGCGTTGATCGACGAAGTCATCATCGATTTGAACAACCGTCTGCATACGACGACGATCACCATCACCCACGACATGGAGAGCGCGTTCCGGATCGGCGATCGGATCGCGATGATTCATCAGGGCAAGATCGTCGCCGAAGCGGCACCCGAGGAGTTCCGGCAGCACGCCGACCCGCGGGTGCAACAGTTCATCCATGGAATTGCCGATGGCCCGCTGACGACCGAGAGCGCGGCTTTCTCGAAGAGTAGGAGTTGACACGATGGGCAATGTCATCCGCGTCGGTCTGTTCACCGCGACCTGTCTCGCGATTCTCGGGCTGTTGGTCTGGAAGATCGAGGACTGGTCCCCGTGGGGCGTCAAAGGCAAAGAGGTCTCCGCGGTCTTCGATTCGGTCGCCGGCCTGGACGACAAGGCGGCCGTGCGCGTGGCCGGCGTTCGCGTCGGCCGGGTCGACGGCATCGGCCTCGAAGGGCGCCAGGCGAAGGTGCGGATGGTGCTCGAACGTCCGCTTGCGCTCACCGAAGGGACGACCGCGACGATCGCGAACCTAGGTCTCTTGGGCGAGAAGTACGTCGAGCTGATCCCCGGCCCGGCCGGCGCGCCGCCGCTGCCGGAAAACGCCATTCTGCCCGGCACGACGCCGATCAGCTTCGACCAGGCGATGGCGAAGATCCAGGCGATTGGCGACTCGATCCAAGGAATCACCGGCAGCCTCTCGGGAGCGCTCGCCGGGGAAACCGGAGGCGTGAGTCTCGGCCAGTTGATGACCAGCCTGGCACAGACCAGCGACGAGATTCGCCTGCTGGTGGCCGAGAATCGGGCGCAGCTTGGACGGACGATCGGTAACTTCGAGCAGGTGGGGGCGACTCTCGCCGCCGATCTGCCGCGCCTGTCGGCGCAGCTCCAAGAGACCGCGCAGCAGATCTCGGCGATCCTGGCCGAGAACCGCGGCAATCTCTCGGGCACGATGGAGAACGCCCGCAAGGTGAGCGCGGACATTCAGGTCTCGGTCGACAACCTGAACAAGATCACCGACAAGATCGCTTCGGGCCAGGGGACGATCGGCAAGCTGGTCAACGACGAGACGGCGCACGACAAGCTGGTCTCGACGCTCGATTCGATCGAAGGGGGGGTGAAGTCGCTCAGCAGCTCGCTCGGCGCGCTCCAGAAGTTCAAGCTCGACCTCGATCTCCAGAGCTATTACCTGTCGGACCCGAAGGAATCGCAGTCGACGTTCCGGCTCGACATCGAACCGGGGGAGGGCAACAAGATCTACCGGGCCGCCCTCTCGAACACCCCCAGCGGCAAGCTGCGCACCAAGACGCAGACGTTTACGACGACTTTCCCCGACGGCACGACCGAGGTCAAGACGGTCGAGACCCTCACGCGGGAGGACACCCGCGTCGCCTCCGCCCTATTCGGCTACAAGGCGCCGAATAAACTGCGCATTTGGGCCGGCTTGATCGAAAACACCGGCGGCGCCTCGGTCGAGCTGCCGTTCAGCAAGGACAAGTTCCTCGTCTCGTTCGACGCCTTCGACTTCAACCGCGAGAACGACGAGAACCCCCATCTCCGTTTGACCGGGCGCTGGCAGCTGCACCCGAACCTCTACCTGGTCGGCGGTCTCGACGACCCGCTCGAAAATCAATCCCTGTTCCTCGGTGCGGGCGTCAAGTGGCGCGACGACAACTTGAAGTATCTGTTGGGGTCGGTGCCGAAGTTCTAGCTCGACGCTGACGCGCCTCGTTCTCTCCCCGATCGCCGACACGATCGCCTCCGGCCTTCCCTTTCCCGGGCCGGAGGGCGGATCGCATCGCCCCACGGCTTGGGCATAGGGGTTGTCCTCGCGTCGGAACCGACGTGTCGGCCGACGTGTCGGCGACGTGTCGTACCGAGGTTCGGGCCTTTCACCCCGGGCGAAATGGTTGGCATACGGTTTGCCCTGTCCTGAGGTCGTATCCGATTCCTCAACAGTAGTGAGCCGCTACGATTTCGTTGCGGCGGCTGGCTAGAAACCGGACGCCGATCGGCGCCGCGCCCAAGGAGAACAGAATGGCCATGCCTCTGATGGTAGAAACTGTGACCGGAATTCTCGACGTACAAATCGACACCGACGCTCAGGGTCGTTTCATCTATACGACGCAGTACGAATCCCGCGAAATCACGTTCGACGGCGCTTCGCGCTCGACTGCCGGTGAGGAGGGATAGAAGATGAGCGCGGCTCCGCTTACTCCGAATGGCCAAGACACTCTGTTCGTCGACCTGGCGGTAGACACCGACGGCCGCCGGACCTTCACGCCCCGGCTGCCGGCGCCACCGGGTCTCTCCTGGAACGTTCCTCACCGCCGGTTCAACGTAATGGAGAAGGGCAACTACTTCCTGACCGTGGTCGCCGGTCCCGGCCTCGTCTTCGCCACTCCGGCGATCGTCATCACCACGCCGGCTAAGGGAATCACCTTCCGAGGGCAAACCGGCGACATGGCGACGATCGCAGTCACCTCGGATTACGCCGACGAGAAGGCGGAGTTCGCGCTGGTTCTAAAGACCGGCCCTGATAGGACCGAGACCATTGATCCCACTATTCTCGTCGAGCCGCCGGGCGGCGACTTCGATGAGGAGATCGGGGGGAAGACTGGAACGCTGCTGGTCAGCGTCTCGCTCGACGAAGACAAGCAACTCGTCTACCGAGAGCAGGTGCGCGACACGCCGTTTCTCGAATGGATCGCCGCGATGCGCTCCGGGCGGGTCTCCTCCGAGGGGGTCTATTACCTGGTCTATGGGACCGACTTCGAGCTGGGCGTTCCCGCGATCGAGTTTCCGAACGGTAAGCCGCCCTACATCGAACTCAAGCAGACCGGTCATCTGGCGATCCTCACGTTGACGGTGGCCTTTGGCCAACCCCACGAGCAGGTACCGCTCCGTCTCAACGTGAACGGCCTCGCCCCGGGGATCAACAACGATCCGACGATCCTGGTCGAACCTCCCGGAGGGAAGGGATGACAGGAGCGGTCAGGCGCCGGTTCGGCTTTCGAGTAACGCGCGAAAGTCGGGCCGGGCGCGCAGCGAGGCGAACCAGGGGAAGCCGAACCAGCGCGGCTGGCAGCCGAGCGCAAGAGCGCGCCGGGCGTTGGTAAGCGCTGAGGACTCTTCTCCCAACAGCGAGTAGACGAGCGCGGCCTCGTAGGCGACCTGGGCGTTTTTCGGCGCGAGCGCAAGCGCCTGCTGGATCGCTTCGACCGCTTCCGGTCCGCGACCGAGGTGGGCGAGCGCCTGGGCGAACGTCGAGCGGTATTGCGGGTCGGTCGCTGCGGCGTCGCCCGAGATCGCGGCCACGACCTCCGCGTATTTCCGCGCCGCGTCGTCCTTCCGTCCGACCAGCTCCCAAGCGTCGGCGAGGTTCAGGGCGACCAGCGGATCGTCCGGCGTGAGCGCCGCCGCCTTTTGAAAACTGGTCGCCGCTTGGCCGTTGCGCCCGAGAAGCATCTGGGCGAGCCCGAGATTCGTGAGCGGCACCAGGGCGGCGGGTGAGGAGCGGACAATGCGTTCGTAGAGCGCCTCGGCGCGGGCCGGATCGCCGCTTCCGAGTTCCAGGCCCGCGAGCGTGGAGAGAGCCAGCGGGTCTTCGGGCGCTTCGCGCAGGAGCCGACCGAGGTGTTCGCGCGCCGCTCCGATCTCCCCCTGTTGGGCTTCGAGCGTCGCAAGGTTCCTCAGCCGCACACGGGAAGGGTAGTCGCGCACGGCCGCGCGCAGCTTTTCCAGCGCCTCGCGCGGGTGCCCTTCCGCGTTGGCGACCAGGGCACCCAATTCGAGGACGCGCGGATCTCCCCGGTTGCGGCGCGAGAATCCATCGAGTGCCTGCGCGGCACGCACCGGGTCGCCTCCGGCCAGGGCGACCAGGATCTCGACGCGGAAGGGCTCCGTGCTTTCCGGGTCGAGCGCTTTGGCTTCGGCGAGCCGGGAATAGGCGGCGGCCAGGTGGCGGCGGTCCCGGGAGCGGACGAACGCGAGGCGCTCGGCGTTGGCTTCGAGCAGATAAACGTCGACGAATCGCGGCGCGCGGGCGCGCAACGCAGCCCCTCGGGCGAGCAGGTCGGCGATCTCGGATCCCGTCGGCCGGTCGAGTAAGCTGCGCAATCGCAGCAGCTCGGCGAGGTCGGCGCTCGTCGCGGAAAGCTCCGGGCTGCCCGCGCGAGGCTTGCGCTCGGGAAACGCCCGCGCCACCTGACTTTCGACGGCGTGGCTGGCGAGCGCCAAGTCGTCGATCGGCAGGTCCAGGCTCTCACTCGTCAGCAACGCGCCGTCCGCGCCACGGATTCGCCGGAGGGTCAGCCGGCAGCTCGTGGCACGGCAATCGAGGCGGGAGGAGACGAGATCGCTCGCCCCGACCGCCTTGGCCACGGTGGTTGGCGGTCCGGGGATCGCGTCCACCTCTTCTGGCGACTTGGGATCGATCCCCGCGAGCCTGCCAAGCCGACGCAGGGCGGCATCGCGCACCGCCGCGCCGAGCAGCTCGACCTCCGGCCGGCCGGCGCCCGCCTTGCCGATCTCCGGGGCGAGCACCGCGACTTCGAGCGGCGGTTGCGAGCGCGCGAACCGATACGCCGTGATCGCCCCCACCGCGAGGAGAAGCCCAAGCGCCGCGAGGGCGATCCGGACCCGGCGCCGAGGTCGGGGAGGGGCCTCTCCGGTTGCTGCGCCTCCCGTCGAGCCATCGGTTGTGGTGATCGCGGGGGACGCTTGCGACGGCCGGGACGGCAGCGGCGGCTTGGGCGGCAGATCGACCATCGTTTGCGGCAGCGGCTCGATCAGCGTCGGCAACTCGGCGGCGGAGGTCGAGGGCACCGACCACGAGGAGAGGATCTTCGCCACCTCGTCCGCGCTCCGAGGCCGCAAGTGGGGTTCTTTCTCCAGGAGCTGGTGGACGAGATCCGCCAACTCGCGCGGCGTCTCGGGCGCGATCCGGCGGAGCGGAGCCGGCGCGGCGTGGAGTACGCGCTGGAGCGTCGCGAGCGGATTTTCGCCCGGAAACGGCGTCGCCCCGGAAAGCATCTCGTAGAGCATCACGCCGAGAGAGAACAGGTCCGAGCGAAAATCGGCTTCCTCGCCTCGCGCCTGCTCGGGCGACATCGCCCGGGCGGTGCCGACCGCTAGGCCGCTCGCCGTGAGATCGACGTTTCCGGCCCGGAGCCCGTCGTGCGCGCCTTTCGCCACACCGAAATCGGCGATCTTCGCGCGGCCGATCGGTGTCACCAGGATGTTTTCGGTCTTTAGATCCCGGTGGACGATGCCGTGACGGTGCGCTTCGGCGAGCCCTTCCGCCACGTCGCGGCCGAGCGCCCCGACCCGCCCGGCCGCCAGCGGCCGCTGTTCGATCAACGCCCGGAGAGTTGTCCCTTCGACGTACTCAAAGACCAGCACCGGGTCGGCGCCGTCGGCCAGCACGTCGTAGATCTGCACGATCGCCGGATGGTTCAGCCGCGCCGCCAGCCGCGCCTCGCGACGGAACCGCTCGTGCCGGGCGCTCTCGTCCTCCATCCCGCCGCCGCCTGCGCGGATACGCTTGAGCGCCACCCGCCGATCGAGCCGTTCGTCGAGCGCCAAGAACACCTCGCCCATGCCGCCGCTGCCGAGACGGGACAAGATTCGGTAGGGGCCGACCTTACGGAGATCCGTGGAGTCGTGCTCCCCCGTGCGCGCGGTCGGCGGGCCGTCCGGCGCGTCGGGTGTCACCCGCCCCCCTCTCGTTCGCCGCGCGGCACCAGACCCATTTCGCGCAGGCGGCGGCCGAGCGCCCGGGGCGAGACCTCGAGCCGATCGACCATTCGGTCGAGGTCGCCCTCCTCGGCCGCGAACGCCGCCTCGATCTCTTCGGGCGCCAAGTCCACCGCGGTGCGCAGCGTCGGGTGCGCCGCGATCCGCTCGTAGAGCGAGGGGCGCGAGATTCCAAGCTCCGTCGCCGCCGCCTGGAGGTTGAAGCGCTGCGAGCGCATGGCGTTCTCGATCTCGGCGTCCGAAATATCCGCGCCGCGCCGCTTCCGCGCGGCGGGGGCGGGGGTGCCTGCCAAACGCACTCCGCCGGAAAGGGCGGCCGGCGATTCGGTGAGCAAACGTTCGATCGCCGGCGTGATCTCGATCTGGCCGCGGCCGCGATTTGCGATCGCCAGCTGACGCGCGACGTTCCGCAACTGCCGGACGTTGCCCGGCCAGTCGTGGCGCGCCAGGCGGGCGACCAACGACGCGGAGATCCGCTCGGCGGTCTCTGCTCCTTCGCCATCGGTGATACGCGCCAGTTCCTCGCCCAGGAAATGCTGAAACAGCCGGCCGAAATCCTCCCGCCGCTCCGCCAACGTCGGCAGCCAGATGACGTAGCTGCCGAGGCGGTGGAGCAGGGGGGCGCGGAAATCGCCCGCCCGCGTACGCGCCTCCAGATTCGAGTCGGTCGCGGCGAGCACCCGCACGTCCACCTTCTGCGCCGTCTGGCTGCCGACGGCATAGAGTTCGCCGGTTTCAAGGACGCGCAAGAGCATCGCCTGCACCTCGCCGCTCACCTCGCCGATCTCATCCAAAAACAGGGTGCCGCCGTGGGCGCGCCGAAAGAAGCCGGCGCGCGGCTCGACCGAACCGGTAAACGCGCCGCGGACGGCGCCGAACAGCTCGGAGGCGGCGAGCGAAGGAGGGATCGAGCCCAAATTGACGCCGAGGAACGGGCCGGACCGCCGCCGGCTCGCGGTGTGAACCGCTTGCGCCACCAGCTCCTTACCGGTGCCGGTATCGCCCCGGATCAGCACCGGCACATCGAGGTCGGCCACCTGGCGAATGTCGAACCGGACGCGCGCAATCCCTTCGCTCGCGCCGACCAGACCGAACGTTTCGCGCTCGTAGGACGGTGCCGAGGTGCGCCAATGAAGCAGCACCACGATCCGGCCGGCCAATTCGAGCACGACTCCGCGAGTCAACCGCTCGCGGGAAAACCGCGCCTCGGTCTCGATCGCAACGCCGTCGGCCTCGACGCTCGTCCGACTGGAACCGATGCGCAGCCGGATCGCGCCATCGGGTGCGGCGGCGAGTTCGATCGGCTCGCGCGAGAGGTGCCGGTCGGCGAGCGGCGCGCCGGTTGCACTTCCGGGAGCGCTCAGCTCGGGCATCAAGCGGCTAAGCCATGCCGAACCGCCCTGGACGATCTCGCCCAAGAGGGCGACCTCGCCCACCCGAACGAGATCCGGGTGATGCAAAACGGTCAAAGCGGGCACCGGCCGGGTCGGCCGCGCGGAAGCTTCCCGACGGACGCCGGCCAAGCCGATGGTCGAGCCGTGACTGCCAAGGATCTCCATGGACGAACAGCATTGTAGCGACGTTTTGGGCGGTTCGGGGGGACGGCCGTGCCCATGCCCTGCGCCGGTTCGATGAACCGATGAACTCGTCCTTCCTACCTGCCCGAAACCAGGTGGTTGTACAGCCCGACGTAGCTCGCACCCACCTCGTCCCAGGAGAAATTCTGGGACATGCCGTTCTTCATCAGGCGGTTCCAGAGAGGACGGTTCGGAAAGTGATCGAGCGCCTGGCCAAGCGCCCAGGCGAACCCTTCGGGGGTGAAGTGGTCGAAGACGAACCCGGTGCCGTTTCCTGAAGCCGCGTCGAACAGCGAAACGGTGTCGGCGAGGCCGCCGGTCTTGTGGACGATCGGCGGCGTGCCGTAGCGCAGGCTGTACATCTGGTTCAAGCCGCACGGCTCGAATTTGGACGGCATCAAGAAAAGGTCGGCGGCCGCCTCGATACGGTGGGCGAGAGGGTTGTTGAAGCCCTTGTAGAACCAGACCTTGCCGGGAAACAGCTGCTGGAGCGAAGCGAAGAAGTTTTCGTAGAGCGGCTCGCCGCTGCCCAAAGCGACCAGACGAACCTCGCGATGAGCCAGGATCATCGGCAGAGTGGAGAACAGCAGGTCGAAGCCTTTCTGCGGCGTCAGGCGCGAGACGATGCCGAGCAGCGGAATGTCGAGCCGCTCTTGCCCCTCCCGATCGAAGCCGGCGTCAACGAGAAGCGCCCGTTTGTTCTCCGCCTTACCCTCCCGGTCGTCGATCGAATAGTTCGTCGGCAGGTGTGGGTCGGACTCCGGACTCCATTCGCCGTAATCGACGCCGTTGATCAGGCCGATTACGCCGCGCGCCCGGAGCAGCGGCTCCAGGCCGTAGCCGAGGTCGCCTTGGATCTCCCGCGCGTAGGTGGGGGAGACGGCGGTCACCACGTCGGCGTGGAGGATGCCGTTCTTCAGGTGGTTGACGTGGCCGGAGCGGAGGTCGTCCTGATGGAATAGGTACGCCCATTTTCCCAGGCCCAGATCGTCCACCAGGGCGCGGTCGACCACTCCCTGGTAGCCGGCGTTGTGGATCGTCAGAACGGTCTTGGTCCGCTCGAACAGCCGGTCCCAGGCGAAGTGGCTCTGTAACAAGATCGGCGCGAGCGAAGTGTGCCAATCGTGGACGTGGACGATGTCCGGCCCCCAGCCCATTCGCTGGCACGCTTCGAACGCCGCGAGCGTCAGCAGCGCGAAGCGGCGGGCGTCCGCCCAGTCGCCCTGATAGATCCCCTCCGCGCCGAACAGCTCCGGGCAATCGACGAAGTAGACGTCGACTCGGCCCTCGCTCCCGGGCAGCTTCGCGGTGCGCAAGCCGTAAGTGAAGTGCCGCCTCCCGAGCTGAACGCCGACGTTTTGAATGAAATCGACCGGCGGGAACTTCTCCGGCGTCCGCGCGAGGCTCGCGTAGTAGGGAACGAAAATCCGCACGTCCCCGCCCTTGCGGGCAAGGAAGCTCGACAGACCGGAGACGACATCGCCCAGTCCTCCGGTCTTGGCGAACGGCGACAGCTCCGCCGCGATCTGGCAGATCTTCACTCAGATCACCGTGCCAGGCGGGATCACCGCGTTCTTCGGGATGACGATGATGCCTTCGCGAATCGAGTAGTTCTCCGCGTCGGCCTCTTGGACGCCCGCGGCGTTGATCAGCTTGCTGCCGTCGCCGATTCGGGCATTGAAATCGACGATCGCGTTCTTGATCTGGCAGTCACGGCCGACGCCGATCCCCTTCGGGTTGTCGACGACTTCGGGCTCCCAGCGGTTCGCGCCCATGATCACCGATCGCTCGATCACCGATCCCGAGCGGACGACCGAACGGATGCCGATGATCGAGTCGATCACCTGGCTCCCTTCAAGGATGCTCCCCTCGCACAGCACCGAGCACTGGACGAAGCACTGGTTGATCTTGGTGCCCGGCAGGTAGCGCGGGTGGGTATAGATCCTGAGCTTCGGGTCGTACAGGTTGAGCGGCGGCAGCGGCAGCGTGAGGTCGAGGTTCGCTTGGTGAAAGCTCGGGATCGTCCCGATGTCGGTCCAGTATCCCTGGTAGGGATAGGCGCACACCTTGTAGCCGCCGAGCGCCTGCGGCAGCACCTCGCGGCCGAAGTCGATCATGTTGGTGCCGACCAGGAGTTCCTTGAGCACCTCGCGACGGAAGATGTAGATCCCCATGTTGGCGAGGTACGACCCCTCCGGCACGGGGAAGCCGAGCGCCGCTCGGGTCTTGGCGTCGAGCGCCACCTCGTCCAGCTGGCTCTCCTCTTTCGGCTTCTCGTGGAAATCGCGGACGCTCGCGTCGTCGTCGAGCTGCAGGATGCCGAAACCGGGCGCCTCGGCGCGGGTGACGGGCTTGACCGCGATCGTGATGTCGGCGCCGCGCGCGCGGTGGGTCGCGACGAATTCGCCGATGTTCATCAAGTAGAGCTGGTCGCCCGAGAGAATCAGGATCTCCGAAGGGTCGCCCGCGAGCAGGTGCCCGAGCGTCTGACGGATCGCGTCGGCGGTCCCTTGGAACCACTCGCGCCGGTCGAGCGTCTGCTCGGCGGCGAGGATGTTGACGAAGCCCTGGCTGAAGGAGGAGAACCGATAGGTCTGATTGATGTGGCGATGCAGGCTCGCGCTGTTGAACTGGGTGAGGACGTAGATTCGGTCGATCCCCGCATGCAGACTGTTGCTGATTGGGATGTCGATCAGCCGGAACTTGCCGCCGACGGGGACGGCCGGCTTCGCTCGATCGCGCGTGAGCGGCGAAAGGCGAGTGCCCTGGCCGCCGCCCAGGATGGCTGTGACGATTTTTTCTTCCAAAAGTGCCTCCCTCTCTCGATCGTTCTTCCGACCCCCACCGTATCCTAGCGCAGCCTCCGTTTAGAATAGGGTCATGGGGAACGGGGTCATGAGGGATACGGTCATGAGGGATGGGGTCCAGGCCGCCGAGGGCCAACCGAATCCGCTCCGGCAGATGGAGTGCCGCTTTCTCGGCCGCGTGCCGTACGCTCAGGCGGTGGCGCTCCAGGAGGACGCGCGCGAGGGGATCAAGCGAAGGGAGGAGCGCGAGCGGCTGTTCCTGCTGGAGCATCCGCACGTCTACACGCTCGGCCGCAACGCCTCGATCGCCGATCTACTGGTCGGTCCGGGCTGGCTCGCCGCGAACGAGGTCGAAGTGGTCGAGTGCGACCGCGGCGGCCAGATGACGTACCACGGCCCCGGGCAGTTGGTCGGCTATCCGATCTTGAACCTCTCCCCGGATCGGCGCGACATCCGCCGGTACGTCCGGGATCTGCAAGAGACGCTGATCCGCACCCTCGCCCTGTTCGGCCTCGTCGCGGAACCCCGCGAGGGGCAGGCGCTCGTCGGCGTCTGGGTGGGGGAGGAGAAGATCGCCTCGATCGGCGTACACCTATCGCGCTGGATCACCACCCACGGTTTCGCGCTGAACGTAACGACCGACCTCTCGATGTTCGGCGGCATCGTCCCTTGCGGCCTGCACGGCGTCGGGATGACCTCGATCGAGCGCCTGACCGGCACGAAACCCGAAGTCGAAGAGGTCGCCCGACTCTACGCCGGGGTCTTCGCCGAGGTGTTCGAGCGCGAACTGCTTTTCGAGCGACCGACGACGGCAGCGTCCGAGATCGAAACGCCATGCCCCAGCCCATCGACCTCGGCCTGAACGCGGTGATCGTCGCGGTCACCGACGAGGTGCCGCGCATCCTCGTCGTCCGCCGCCCGCGTCGTCGGCCGGGGAACGATGTGCTCGCGATCGAAGACGCGCTACCGTTCGGCCCGCTCGATCCGGAGACCGACCCGACGCTGGAACGGGGCCTGCGCCGCTGGGTCCGCGAGCAGACCGGTCTGGAGCTGGGCTACGTCGAGCAGCTCTACACCTTCGGCGATCGTCTCCGCGACCCGAGCGAGGCCGAAACCGGCGGCCGCTCGGTCTCGGTCGCCTATCTCGCCCTGGTCCGCGAGCGCCCAGGGCGGGGGAGCGGCGAGGCGCGCTGGGGAGATGTCTACGCCTTCCTCCCCTGGGAAGACTGGCGCGAGGGACGCCCCGAAATCATCGACCGGACGATCGTGCCGGGCATCGAGCGCTGGATCGAAAACGCCGCAGACGGCGCGGTGCGCAACGAACGGCGCGAGCGGGCCGATATCGCCTTCGGATTTTCCGGCGTTGCCTGGGACGGCGAAAGGGTGCTCGAACGCTACGAGCTGCTCTACGAAGCCCACCTGATCGAAGAGGCGCGCCGGGACGGCCACGAGCCGGAGGATCGGAGCGGCGGAGAGACCGCCTGGTCCGGCCAGATCGCGGCGCTTGACCACCGCCGAATCCTCGCGAGCGCCCTCGGCCGCCTGCGCGGAAAGCTCAAATACCGCCCCGTCGTCTTCGAGCTCCTGCCGCCTCGCTTCACCCTCTTCCAGCTCCAACGCGTCGTCGAAGCACTCGCCGGCGTCCGCCTCCACAAGCAGAACTTCCGCCGCTTGGTCGAGTCCGGAGGCCTCGTCGAAGGCACCGGGCGGCAGACCGAAAAGACCGGCGGCCGGCCGGCCGAGCTGTTCGTTTTTCGAAGAGAGGTGCTAAGGGAACGGCCGGCACCGGGGGTGGGGTTGCCGGGGGTTCGGCGGTAGAGGAGAGACAGGGGCGGCTGGCGGTGAAACCAGAACTACGCCCAATTCGGCCCATTCCTGGCCACCTCACGCCATCTCGTACCAAACGCCGCGGCCTTTTCCGTGCTGGCGAAGGTGGCCGTGCTCGGCAAGTGCGCGGAAGTGATGTTTCAGGGTGTTGCGACTCGCCCCGGTTAGCCGGATGGCTTCAGCCATGGTGACCCGGCCGTGCTCGCGGGCGAATTCAACGATCTGTAGGGAGGCTTCGGGCAGAGGTGCCAGCACCAGTTTTTCGCGCTCGACCTTCTGGTTCAGGCGCCGCATCTGCTCGGCTAGAGAGCGCAGAAAGAACACGAGCCACGATTGCCAGTCGGGCGCGTCGGTACGGATCGTCCCTTGGGTTTGCCGAAGCGCGAGATAGTAGGCTTCTTTGTTCTGTTCAATCACGCTTTCGAGCGAACTGTAGGGCACATAGGCGTAGCCGGCCTGCAGCAGTAACAGCGTGGTCAGGATACGGCTCAGCCTTCCATTGCCATCCTGAAAAGGGTGGATCTCCAGGAAAACGACCACCCAGAGGCCGATCAAGAGCAGCGGGTGTAGGCGCCCAAGCTCCCGCTCCTCCCGCATCCAGGCCACCAGCTCGTTCATTTTGCCGGGAGTGTCGAAGGGCGTTGCGGTCTCGAACACGACGCCGATCTGTGCCCCGTCCCTGTCGAAGGCGGTGACGTGGTTGGGAGAGGTCTTGTAGTTGCCGCGATGCCAGGCATCCTTTTCGCTGTAGACAAGCAAATCGCGGTGCAACTGGCGGATGTGGTTCTCGGTGAGCGAGATGTCCCGCCAGGACGAAAACACCAGGTCCATGACCTCGGCATATCCCGCCACTTCCTGCTCGTCGCGGGAGTTGAAGGATTTGATCTCCAGGTTCGACAGCAGGCGCTCGACCTCCCGATCGGAGAGTTTGCTCCCTTCGATTCGGGTGGAGGAGCCGATGCTCTCGATCGTCGCCACTCGGCGCAGGGCCGATAGCCGATCCGGCGCAAGCGAGCCCAAAGCGCGCCACGCGCCCTTGAATTCGTCGATCTTGGCGATCAACCCGAGGATCTCTGGAGTGATCCGAACGGTGTCGACGCGAATCATGGAACCAATATTACGCCCAATATGACCCATTTTGCTGCGTCAATCTTGACATCACCAAATCAGGACATCTACCGTCGGTAATATGCGCACGCCCCACCAACTCGACGAAGACATCTATCGCGCCGACAAAAGCCTGGCCGAGGGAGAGCGGACGAGTTTCGGCGAGGTGATCTCCCGTCTGGTCCGAAAGGCGCTCCCACCCGAACTGCGGATTAGTGAGCGCAATGGGTTTCCGGTGTTTTCCGTTTCCTCGAGTGCAGCTCCCATAACGAGCGAAATGGTGAATGCTGCCCTCGAAGCGCCTGATTAGCCCCTCGACGCCGGTAGGATCCTACCTCTCCTCGAACACGTACTCATGCTGCGCGTCACGCAGGGTGAGGGTCTTTTTCGCGCCCGTGCCGACGACGAATTCGAATCCGGAGACGCCGGGGGCGGTGGTGAGGAAGGAGACCGAGCCGTCCGGGTTGTGGCGCGAGGCGACTTCGCTCTTCCATTCACCGAAATCGAATCGGGTGATCGCTCCGGCGTGAGAGACCGCGATCTCGCCGAGGGCCTCGTTTTGGTAGTGCGCCGCCAGTTTGACCGCGTCGGCTGGATCGGCGGGCACGACGAGCAGTTTGCGCTCGGCGGCGATCTGATCGAAAGAGGCTTTGCTCGCGGCGGCGAGGGAGGCATCCGCTTCGGGCTTGCCGTCGAACAGGACTTCGAGCAGCTTTCGCTGGAAGCCGTCGCGGATGAGCCAGCCGAGGTCGCCATTGGTCAGGACGACCGCGCCGACGTTTTGGTCCGGCAGCCAGATCATGTCGCTGTGGAAGCCGATCATGTCGCCGCCGTGGTGAACGACCGGAACGCCGTAGGTCGAGTCGACCATCAGCCCCATGCCGTAGACCGCGTCATCGCCGATCGGCACCTTCTTGTCCCGCCGCGCGAGCAGTGGCTCTTTGCCGATGTAGCGCGTGCTGTCGGGAAGGGTTCCGTTCGCCAGCTCCATCGCGACGTACTTCAACATGTCGTTGACGTTGCTCCAGCCGGCGCCCGCCGGGCGGAGCGGCAGGACCGAGTAGTCGACGTCGAACAGCGCGTGATCGGTCTTGCCGTCGATGTTGGGCGCATGGGCCGAGGCGTGGTTGCCTGCGAGCGCGCGAGCGTAGTCAAACGTGGTCGATTTCATCCCCAGCGGATCGAACACCCTCGTCTGCATCGCCTTGTCGTACGCCGCACCGATCTCCAGCTCCGGATAGGCGACGTGGCCCCCGACGAAGCCGGCGGCACCGGCGAGCAGGTTCGAGTACTGAAACATCTCGCCGAATCGGCTCGTCGGTTGCACCGTCGCGAGCGTCGCCATCGCGCCTTCCGGCGTCATCCCTTGGTATTGGAACAGCCACTCCATGTCCTGCCGGGGGAGCCCGGTGCAAGCGCAGATCAGATGCTCGACCAGCACCTGGCGCGTCGTGGCGGCGTCGCCGAGCTTGAAGGAGGGCAGTAGCTGGGTGACCGGCGTCTTCCAGGTGAGCTTGCCTTCCTCGACCAGCTTCGCGAGCAAGAGCGTGGTGAGCCCCTTGGTGTTCGACGCGATCATGTACAGAGTGTCGGCATCGACCTTCGTGTCGCTGCCCAGCTCGCGCAAACCGAAGCCGCCCGCGAACACGACTTTGCCGTCCTCTATCAAACCGACCGAAACGCCGGGCACACCGGTCTCCTTCTGGCCGTACTCGACGAACTGGGTCAATGCCGCGATCCGCGCCGCATCGAGCCGGTTCGCCTTCTTGCCGGCGAACGTCTCTCGCGAGTAGCCCTTGGGCAGCAATTTGCCAAGGATCAATCCCACCTGCGCGCCGCGTTTCTCGCCGACGGCTTGGGTCATGTCGTAGATCACGACGGTCCAAACGCCGCCCGCGAACCGAACGCTCGCGACCACGTCGCGCTTCTCATTCGGAGAGGTTCGATAGTTGTAGAAGCGACGCTTCGACCAACCGTCCCGATCCGGGACATCGTTAGCGACCATCAGCGGCCACCGGGCCTCCTTGTACGCCGCCCATCCCGCTGCGAGTGCCGCTTCGCCGTCGTTCTCCTTAACGTCGACGAGGGCGATCCACGAATCCCCCTCGGGAGCCTCCATAATCGTCGCCGGTCCGCGGACCGAGAGACTCCAGCCCAGCGGTGCAGTGAAGGTGTTGCCGAGCACGGTGGTCTTCGGGGTATCGGCGGCCAGGCGCTCGGCCGGCGGGGGAGAGCCCTGGGCGGGGGCTGGAGATGGCTCCGCCGGTTGGGCTGCGACCAATGCGGAAGCACCGGAAAACAGGAAGGCCGACAGGAATAGGGCTGCCGCGAATCCCGGAACCGACCGGATCGCGCCGCGGGGTGAAATGCTCTGGACTGGATGTGTCGTCGTCATGGGGTTCCCCTGTGGTCGAGATCGCAGGCTTCCCGAGAGAAGCCTGCTGTGCCTTGCCGAAGGATACGCAGCAGCGCCTCGAGAGTTCAGAGTCCATCAATCCGTAGGAATCGATCGGGCTCAAAAAGGTCGGTGAGGGTTACGATGAGCAGGTCTTCTGGGGAATCAGGTTGCGCGCGACTCGCTGGCCCGGGCACGAATAACGCCCGAACTACGTTCAACTTCTCATAGCGAGGAGGTAGCGGCGGAGCCGGTCTCCCCGCGAGTTCTCCGATCGCCTGCGCAAGCGCCCTGCGATCAAACGGCTTCGCGCTCCATTTGACCTCGCCCAGAAGCAGGCGCTCGCCGTCGATCGACTCGCTGATCACGTCCCACTCCGGGGCGTCTCGCTGCCACCAGCGCGACGCTGGACCCCAGGGCCCGAGAGCACCGAGGGAGCATTCCTCAGCGGCCCGCGGCAGCAGGAGACGGCGACGGCCAGCCGGGCGTCGCGCGCCTCAGGGTCGATCCATCGCTGAAGGACGCTTGGAAGCTCTGGCGAAGCGAGCACGAGGTAGGGAAGCACATCGAGGATCAACGGCCACCGCCATCCGGCGAGCTTCGCCTCCCGAGCCAGGCGCGCGAACAGCGATCGCCAGTCGCGCTTGGCAGCGCCAGCTCGACCGTGAGTTCCACCGGCACACCCTCGAGATGGGCCGGTTCACCGCGGAGATGCGTCAGCTCACCCCCGAGTTGGGCCAGCACGCCACGAAGCTGAACCGGCTCACCTCCGATCGGGGCCAGCAGACCTCGGAGCTGCGCCAGCCCACCACGGAGTTGCGCCAGCCCGCGCCCGAGCTGGGCCGGCTCACCGTGGAGATGCGTCAGCTCACCCCCGAGCTGGGCCGTCATACCTCCGAGGGGGACCGTCACACGCCCGAGCTGGATCAGCTGGCTTCGGGCTTCGCCGCAATCGCCCGATTCCCGAGGACGGGCGAAGCGGCGAACCGCTCGTGGTAGCCTCGCAGCGTTCTTAAGGAGACCCCATGGAAACCAAGACCAAAGCCGATCGCGCAGCGAGGGTGCCAACGATCGATCCGTCCACCATTGCCCGCCTGCTCGGTGTCGTAGTGGGCGGGAGGCCGGAAGAGGGCGCCGGGATCGTAATCCCACAGGGGCCGCTGGCCGCGCACTACCACTCCTGATTTTGTGACGTGATTCCGGCTCCCGGGGGCCAGCCGCCCTCGGGGGCCATCGGTTCTTCTGTCATGCTGCTTTCCGTTTGCCTGATCGCCAAGAACGAGGAGCGGTTTCTGGCCGGCGCGCTCGCCTCGGTGCGCGAGGTGGCGGATGAAATCGTTTTGGTCGACACCGGATCGACCGACCGCACCGTCGAGATCGCTCGGGAGCAGGGTTGCCGCGTCCTTCGGGAACCCTGGCGCGACGACTTTGCCGCCGCGCGGAACGTCGGCATCGCCGCGGCCCGAGGGCGCTTCCTCCTTTGCCTGGACGCCGACGAGCGCCTGGTCTATCTGGAGGGCCTGCGCGCAGCGCTCCTTTCTGCGCCGGCCGAAATCGGCGGCTATTTTCTCGAACGTCACGACCGCGTGATCCGCCCCGAGGACGGAGAGCCCGACGTCTATCCGATTGGCATGCTGCGGCTGTTCCGCAACCACCCTGAAATCCGCTATGAGGGAATCGTCCACGAGCGCCCGAACGACGCGGTGGCCCGAGCTGGTTTTTCGGTCGGCGCCTTGGCGCCGGTTCACTTGATTCATCTCGTGAGCGATCTTCCGCACGAGCGGCTGATCGCAAAGCAGCGTCGTTATCTGCGCCTGCTGGACCTTGCTCTCGCTCGCGATCCGAACGACGGGTGGTCGCGCTATTACCGCGGCAAGACGGTCTGGTTTCTGGACCGCCGCGACGAGGCGAAGACGATATTCCGCGGACTTGCCGGCGCCGAAAATTGTTCTCGCCCCCTCCGCGCCTCGGCGCTCGCGATGCTGGCGACGCTTCTTTCCGAAGGCGGAGACCGAGTTGCCGCGGTCGCCTGTATCGAAGAGAGCCTCGCGTTCGTGCCCGGGGCCTCGCTGCCACTGTACGTGCTCGCCGAAACTCTCTACGCCGACGGTCACTACGCCGCCGCCTACGAGGCCTACGGCCGGGTGCGGGAGAGCCTCGACCCGACGGCGGGACCGCCTGCCGTGCCGGGAGACCTTTGCCTGCTGCCGGGAAAACGTGCCTACAAGCGGGGCTGCTGTCGATTGGCGGAAGGCGACCTTGGGGCCGCCGAGCAGGAATTTCGCCAAGGTCTCTCCGCCGAGCCCGATCACCCCGGTTGCCTCTACGGTCTCGCCCGCACGAAGGTCGCCAGCGGGGCTTGCGAGGAGGGGGCAGAACTCCTGCGCCTGGCGGTCGCGGCGGCTCCCACCTGGCGGGCGCCGCGCGAGCTTCTCCTGGAGATGCAGCCGGACGCTCGCACCGCCCGAGACTAATCCGCCGAGCCTCCGGTTCGGGCCAAGGCTCCAGCGAGCCACTTCATTCTTTTCCCACGCGAAGGGTGGGTGAGCGGGCGAAGAATTCTTTGGAACCAGGGCTTCTCGGGGGCGAACCGCACGGCCTCCATGATCGGTTCGAACCCGACCGCGGAAGCGGCGCCCAGGTCGGCGAGATACTCGGAGGCATGGCGGTAGCGCACTAAGCGAAAATAGATGACGAGAAATAGGATCGAGGTGAGAGCCGAAAGGTCTAGCGAGACTCTCATTTCGGAGAAGCTCGAATAGAGGTCCGTGACGGTCTGGGCGACTTGAATGAGGGTGTAGAGCACACCGAAGATTCCAATCTGGGCCGCGAACCGGCTCCACTGTGTGCCGCGAGGGTTCTCTTGGGCCAAACGAGCGAGTTCCCTGGCAAGGAGGGCCTTGGCGGCTTCCGGTTTGGCGCTCCTCCAGCTCAGAAACGCGGCAGGGATGAGGAGGACCGGGCTAGATCTGGAGAGGACGGCATAAGGAAAGTCCTGGCCGGACGTAGATTTCGCCAGCTGAACGACAGGGCTCGGGATGCCCAACAGCTCCGAGAGTGCAGCGACCTCCGCGACGATCTCATCCCTGTCCTCCGGTGGGGACATGAGCGGCCCGCTGTTCGGGGATTCTCGGAACGATTTGGCTCGGAGGGGATTGAGCCTCGGCGCGATGCGCTTCCACGGCATCCAAGAGACCGCCGCGGCCAGGCACAAGAGAGTGACAATTCCGTAAAACAGGAAACGGAGAGGATCGGGCAGACTGTTTAGATCTAGGTCTAGATCTAAAGGAACCTCGACGGTCTGGACGCCGGCGGCCAGCATCAACAGGCCGACAAAGAGGGAGGCAAAGAAGAGGCCCCCTGTTATACAGAAGACGGAAAGTATGCAGCCGGAAGTGCATCCTGTTTCCCTGGACTTCCTTTGGAGCTTCGCAGACTCCGCAATCCAAAGTTCGCGCGGTGTCATCGGCTGCCTTCCTAAGGCCGGCGGGGGAGCCGGGGCTGTTGGATCGATCGAGACAAGATCAACGCATAGCCTGTAGAGGAATGTCAACGATCCCCTGCGGGCGGGCCTGCAGGGGCCCGTACCCCTCCCTGCTTGGCTCGTTGACCCTACATAGGATTCGTGCGACGCTCTATGGATGAGAACGACGCTCGAAATCGACAGTGATCTGCTCGAAGAAGCGGTGCGGGTAAGCGGTGCGCCCACGAAATCGGTGGCCGTTCGGCTGGGTCTGAAGGCGCTGGTGGACGAGGCGGCCCGCCGACGGTTGGCGGCGTTGCGTGGGACGATGCCTGAGCTGGAAATTGCCTCGCGGCGGCGGCTTCCGATCCAAGACGGCGCTCGGTGATCCTGGTCGACACCTCTGTCTGGGTGGACTTCTTTCGTGGCGCAGAACGTGCCGCGGATCTCGCCGATCACATCAAAGCCAACCTGGTCTTGCTCCACCCCTGGGTTCTCGGCGAACTCGTCCTGGGGGGGCTCGGCCCGCGGCGTAAATCCGTGATTGCGGACCTGAAGCGGCTTCCCGCCGTGCCCCTGGTGCCCGATGAAGAAGTGTTGGACCTGATCCTCACGCGCGAGGTCAGCGGGCGGGGAATCGGCTGGGTGGACGTTCACTTGTTGGCAGCGGCGCTGGTGGCTGGATGTGGGCTGTGGACGTTCGATGGGCACCTCGGCGCTGTTGCGGCAGACCTCAGTGTTCCCTCGGTGGCCGATCCGCCGTTGCAGTAGCGTGCGATGCACTCTCGGAGTGCGGCGCGCGCGCGACAAACAAGCAACCTCCGCTTGACGCCGACTTATACTCATGATTAGGATATCGCTGGGCCGGCGCCGCCGGCTTTTTTCGGGTCGTTGATATGCTCATAACGAGCATAATGGAGATTCGATGAACTCAGGTTCGACCGTTTCGAGTTCTGCACAGAGTCTGTCGTACACACCGGAAGTCGCCGCGGCGACCGCCGAGATCCTTGGACGGGCTCGTTCCGTCATCCCCGAGATGGAATGGCCGGTCCATGCGCCGTACATCGCGGCGATTGAAGAGTGGAAGAAGCGGCGGAACGCCGTGATCCTCGCCCACAACTATCAAAGCCCCGAGATCTACTTCGGCGTCGCCGACTTCTGCGGCGATTCGCTGTCGCTCGCCCAGGAAGGGGCGAAGACCGATGCTGACGTGATCGTCCTCGCGGGCGTTCACTTCATGGCCGAGACGGCGAAGATCCTGTCGCCCGAAAAGACCGTGCTGATCCCCGACATGCGCGCCGGTTGCTCGCTCGCCGAGTCGATCACCGCCGAGGACGTTCGGCTATTGCGCCAGAAGTACCCGGGTGTGCCGGTCGTCACCTACGTCAACACCTCGGCGGCGGTGAAAGCCGAGACCGACATCTGCTGCACGTCGGCCAACGCGGTCGCGGTGGTCGAATCGCTCGGTGTGCCGCGCGTGATCTTCCTGCCGGATGAGTACCTGGGCCAGCACGTGGCGAACCAGACGGATGTTGAAGTGATCCTCTGGCGCGGCCACTGCATGGTCCACGAACGGTTCACCGGCGCGCAGCTCAAGGATCTCCGGAGCCGCTACGGAGCGGATCTCCAGATCCTCGCGCACCCCGAATGCCCGCAGGATGTGCTCGCCGAGTCCGACTTCGTCGGCTCGACCGCCGGCATGATCAACTTCGTCGGTCAGGAGAAGCCGAAGCGGGTCGTTTTGGTGACCGAGTGCTCGATGGCCGACAACGTCTCGGTCGAGCACCCGGATGTCGAGTTCGTCCGGCCGTGCAACCTCTGCCCGCACATGAAGAGGATCACCCTGCCGAAGATCCTGCATTCGCTGGAGACGATGACGACGGCGGTAGAGGTCGATCCGGAGATCGGCGCTCGCGCAAAGCTCGCGGTCGAACGGATGCTTGCGGTTGGCCGCCGGGAGTCCCGATGAGCGCGGCCGGTTCGTTGACGACCAAGAACGGTCGGGCGATCGAAATCCGCGAGACCGATGTGATCGTCGTCGGCACCGGGATCGCGGGTTTGACCGCGGCGCTTGGCTGTTGGCCGCTCAAGGTCGACCTGATCACCAAGTCGGGTTTTGGCGCGGGCGGTTCGAGCGCCTGGGCGCAAGGGGGTGTCGCGGTCGCGTTCGGTTCGGACGACGCGCCGGCTCTTCACGCGGCGGACACGATGGCCGCCGGGGCGGGGTTGAACGATCCCGATGTGGTGGCGATCCTCACTTCGGAAGGTCCGAGGCGGGTCGAAGCGCTACTCGCGCTCGGCGCGAAGTTCGATCGCGACTCCGGCGGGAAGCTCTCCCTCGGGCGCGAGGCGGCGCACAGCCGACGCCGAATTCTTCATGCGCACGGCGACGCGACGGGCGCCGAGATGGTGCGGACGCTGTCGCAAGCGGTCCACCAGGCGCCGGAGGTCGAGGTGTTCGAGCGGACGTTCGCGATCGACCTCGCGGTGATCGAGGGCCAGGTGGCGGGCGTCATTTCCGAGCACTCCGACGGTCGGCTGGTCCTCCATGCGGCTCCCGCCGTGGTGCTCGCGACCGGTGGGCTCGGCCGGCTCTATGCCCGAACCACGAACCCGGTCGAATCGACCGCCGACGGCCTGGCGATGGCCGCCCGGGCGGGAGCGCGGCTGGTCGACCTCGAATTCGTCCAATTCCACCCGACGGCGCTCGACGCGGGCGCCGACCCGATGCCGCTGCTCACCGAGGCTCTACGCGGCGAGGGAGCCATCCTGATCGACGACCAAGGCGAGCGCTTCATGCTCGCCGAGCATCCCGACGCCGAACTCGCCCCGCGCGACGTGGTGGCGCGGGCGATCTGGCGCAAGCTCGAAGCCGGCAGCAAGGTCTATCTCGACGCCCGCGCCGCCGTGGGCGAGGCGTTTCCGGAACGCTTTCCGACCGTCTTTGCGCTCTGCCAAAAGCAGGGGCTCGATCCACGGCGCCAGCCGATCTCGGTTTCGCCCGCCGCCCACTACCATATGGGCGGCATCGACGTGGACCCGACCGGGCGGGCGTCGCTTTCCGGCCTCTGGGCCTGCGGGGAGGTCTCCGCAACGGGGGCGCACGGCGCCAACCGGCTGGCGAGCAATTCGCTGCTCGAAGCGTTGGTTTTCGGCGCCCGCGTGGCCGACGATCTTCGCCGACCACGCCTCGCCCGGCCGCGTCGTCATCCAAGGGTAGAAGCCGTGGCCTCGGCCGTGGAGATTCCCGCCGGCCTGGGAGCCGAGCGCGAGGCGGAGATCGTCTCCGAGATCCGCCAGCTCACCTGGCAAAGAGTGGGCCTGGTGCGCGATGAGCAAGGCTTGAGTTCCGCCCTCGGTCGGCTCGACGAGATCCTGGCCAACGCTTCCGAGTTGGGAGGGGAGGCGCGGAACCTCCTCTGCGCCGGTCGCCTGGTGACCGCGGCCGCGCTCGAACGGAAAGAGAGTCGCGGCGGCCATTATCGGTCGGATTTTCCCGAGCCTGACCCCGACTGGCAGGTCCACCTGCTCGCAACGCTCGACGCGGATCACCGCGTCCAGTTTGAGATCGAAGTGCCGAAGGTTCCGGCGAGTCTTCCCCCGGTCCAGGCGCCTACTGCGGCCACCGCAGGCGGCGTTCGATGAGTGGGGGAGACCCCAACGAAACACCGCCGCCGCTGTTGCCGATCTTGTATGAAGATCACGTCCGGGCGGCGCTCGCCGAAGACCTGGGCCGGGCCGGCGATCTGACCAGCGACGCGATTCTGCCGTCCGGCCTGCCGGCCGAAGCGATCGCGGTGGCGCGTAAGGAAGGCCGGATCGCCGGGCTCGAAGTGGGGCTCTCGGCGTTTCGTCTACTCGATCCGTCGATCGAGATCGAAATTCTTGGCGGAGACGGCCGGGACGCGGCGGCGGGGGAGACCCTGGCGATCGTTCGAGGACATGGGCGCACGGTGCTCGCGGCCGAGCGGACGATGCTCAACTATCTTGGCCACCTCTCAGGGATAGCGACCGTTACCCGCAATGTGGTCGCCTTGGTGGCGCCCTATGGCGCACGAGTCGCCTGCACCCGCAAGACCACGCCGGGGCTGCGGGCGCTCGAAAAGTTCGCCGTGCGGATGGGCGGCGGCAGCAATCACCGCTTCGGGCTCGACGACGCGATCCTGATCAAAGACAACCACCGGGCGTTGGCCGGCGGGGTCCGTCCGGCGGTCGAACGCGCCCGGCGGGCGATCGGCCATCTGGTAAAGATCGAGGTCGAGGTCGAAACCCTCGATCAGCTCGACGACGCGCTCGCCTGCGGGGTGGAAGCGGTTTTGCTCGACAACATGCCTCTCCTCCTACTACGCGAAGCGGTCGCGCGGGCGAAGGGGCGCGCGATTACCGAAGCCTCGGGCGGCATCACCCCGGACACCGCGGCGGACGTGGCGGCGACCGGTGTCGATCTCCTGTCGATCGGCTGGATCACCCACAGCGCGCCGAATTTGGATGTGGCGTTGGATGTGCGGATGTAGGGTGCCTTCTCCTCAATCCGAACCTAGATTCAGGTAACTGTTGGTTGGAGCGGTCGGAATCCAAGTTCGAGGACGGCGCGCAACTGTTTGAGCCCGAAGGGTGAGTTTTGCGCGTCGCTCGCAGGGCTTGGCTTCTGACCGCAAACCTACGGACCGAATTCGCACAAATCGTCGGCGCGGACGGCGCGGTGGCCGATCCAGAATCTTCCACCGGCGTTCATCCGGACCCCCACCCACGCTTGGGCGTGGGTCAAATTCCCATGCCAAAGGTCGAGCATCGCCCAGCCGAACGACGCGTCGGTCGGTAGCTCCGCTCCTCCGACCGTCACCGTCTGAACGGCGCGAGGAAACGCGTTCGAGGGGCCGATCGAGAGGGGATTTTCCTCTTCGTCGAAGAACGCGAGTTGCGCTTCACCGAGCGGTGACCAGCGGGGCGTCGTGCCGCAGGGGACCGGGGCGGGGTTCGCCTCTCGGGTATCGCGCCAAACGACCAGCTCCGAATTGGCGCCGAACGTGCCACCGGCCAGGATTCGCGCTTGATAGAGGCTCGAAAGGGGCACTCGATCGTCGCGCGTGTCGAAGCCGACATAGCGGCCATAGAAAGTGTAGTCGCCGAGTTGGAAAAAGTTCGGATCGGCGACGATATGAACCGCGCTCTCGCTGGCGGCAAACGTGCTGCTCGAATCGATCTCGATCGAGTCGCCCCACAAGACGTTGGCATCGCTCGCGAGCCCCCGACCGCCGGCCGAGAAATAGAGTGGATCGGCAGGAGTGTTACGCAGGGTTCCGACGCTCGGCGGGGTACAGCGGTTCACCACGTCGACCGTGACGTAGCCCACCGCCATCCCGCCGTGGCTGCTAGATGCGCAAAGGGGCGGACGGGTCAAAGGAAGCGGTAGACCGGCGTGGGCGGCGCGGAGGAGCTTGCGGTCGAGATCGGTGAGGGCCGGCGCGGCGGGGTCGCCGCAGCCGTCCGGCGTCGGCTTGTCGCGGGAAAAGGGGCCGACGGGGCTTACGTCCGCCCCGGTTCGTGGTAGATGACCGTGGAACAGATCGCGCAAGTTGACGGTTTGGACGTCGAAGCCGGTAAGGTAGATGTCGAACGCCAGGGTAGGAATACCCCAATCGGTCCAGAGCACCATCCGCGCTTGGGCCGGAACCGAGAACGAGTTGCCCACCGACAAGAGCGTCGTCGGTCCGTCCGGGTCATTCAGATCGACCCGAAAGTAGGGGAACAAGAGCGTCGCCGCCGGCTGGTCGCCCAGTCGGCAATTACCGGTGAGCGCTCCCGCCCAGCCGGGGTGTACACCGGCAAGACATGCCGCACCCAGGCAGATCGAGAAGAGGCTGATGCGGATCGTGCTCATCGTCGTGCTTGTCAGGGGAAATCGCGGCGTCAGTCCAGGTAGAGTAGAGATCCTATGAGCGAAACTTTAGTGCAAATCGGCGGAACGGGGCGAAGCGCCCAGCAGGAGCGTCCCTTGCGGCGAGAAGGTCGGCCCGAGTGGCTGCGCATCCGTTTGGCGACGCCCAAGCAGTACCACAAGGTCCGCGAGCTGGTAGACCGCCTGAATTTGCATACGGTATGCCAGGAGGCACACTGCCCCAATATCTATGAGTGCTGGGGCGAGCATGGAACCGCCACGTTCATGATTCTAGGGGATGTCTGTACCCGGCGCTGCGGATTCTGCGCGGTCACCTCCGGCCGGCCCGCCGCGGGGGTCGATGCGCAGGAGCCGGACCATGTCGCCGAGGCGGTGACCACCATGGGTCTGCGCCACGCGGTGATCACCTCGGTCGATCGTGACGACTTGGCCGACGGCGGCGCCCGGCACTTCGCTTCGGTGATCGAAGCGATCCACGACCGCGGCCCGAGTATCGCCGTCGAGGTGCTGACCCCTGACTTCCGCGGCGTTCCTGACGCGCTGGACATCGTCCTCGCGGCGCGGCCGGAGGTGTTCTCCCACAATATGGAGACCGTTCCTCGCCTCTACCGGCAAGCGCGGCCTGGCAGCCGCTACGATCGATCGTTGGGATTGCTCGCCGCGGCGGCGGAGCAGAAGGCGGCGGGAAGATACCGCGGCACGATCAAGACCGGCATCATGCTCGGCTTGGGGGAGACGCGCGAAGAGATCGAGAGCACCCTCGAAGACATCCGCTCGGCCGGCGTCGAGATCCTGACCCTCGGGCAGTACCTTCAACCGACCCCGAAACATTTGGCCGTCGATCGTTGGGTCACCCCTCAGGAGTTTGCCGAACATCGAGAGTTTGCGCTCGCGCTGGGGTTTCGCCACTGCGAATCGGGTCCGCTCGTCCGCAGCAGCTACCACGCCCATGAGCATGTAGCACCCTGAATCGGCTGTCACGTTCGCTGGGGCTGGCGCACCAAGATTAGTGAACCTTTGTGCGATGCCCCGTCTCTCTGGCGGTTCGGAGCCGTTCCGTTCCCTGGCGGGAAGTGTCATCGGCAAGAGTGACTTGCGGGTCTGCTATGACGCTTGCTTCGATCGAGTCTCCACGTGCGCCCTCTCGATTTCCCCGTCTGTCGCTGCGCGATGCGGCGGTGCCGATCGAATTCTCCGGATCGAGCAGCGCGGTTCGCCGGTTGATCGACCACCTCGACCTCGCGAGCCGCGGCTTAGATCCGGTCCTGATTCAAGGAGAGACCGGCGCGGGAAAGAGTCTGGCCTCGAAGATGCTCTACGAGCTGTGTGGCGTGGAGTCCGGCTGGACCGTGATCGCCGCCGACGCCTTCGACGAACGTCTCTGTGTTCGGCTGATCCACGAGCGGCGGGCCGCCTCGCCCGCCCTGCTGGCGATCGAAGAGGTCGGCGACCTCTCGGGAACCGCGCAGCGCCGCCTGCTGCGCCTGCTCTCTTCGCGCGAAGGTCCGCGGGTCATCGCAACCACAAGTCGGGATTTGAACCTCGAAGTCCTGCGCGGCACATTCCTGCGTGCCCTGCTCGACCGGTTGGCCAGCTTCGAGGTGATGGTTCCCGCGCTGCGCGAGCGGCGAGAGGATCTTCCGACCCTGGTCGAACGGCTCCTGGTCGAGGCGACCACTCGATATCGCAAGTCGGTTCGGGGGGTCTCTACCGACGCCCTGGACCTGCTGCTCGATCACTCCTGGGGCGGCAACCTCCGCGAACTCCGCCACGAACTCGCCCGAGCGCTCCTGCTGACGCCCGCCGGGGAGGAGATCGGAGTCGGCGCTCTCTCTCCCGACCTACGGCGGAATGGCCAGGCAGGACGCTGGACATCGAGCTTGCGCCAACGCGCCAGAGAGATCGAGAAAGGCTTGCTCGAACGGGTGTTGAAACACAACGGCTGGAATGTCTCCGCCGCCGCCCGCGACTTGAAGATCAGTCGCGTCGGCCTGAGCAAGAAGCTGCGAGTACTCGACATGAAGCGCCCCGCCACGCCGTCCCGGCACCCTTCGCGATCTACTTGATTCGCGCCGGAGGGCGTGTTTCGTCCTAGACAGCGCCGCATCGGGATGTTACCCTTCGTCCGGGTCATCTTGAGGGCCACAGCTGTATGAATTTCCTGCACCAACCAGAGTTACAAGACAGCTTGAACCAACTGCTGATCGCATCGCGACCGCGGTTGGAGAGAGTGCTGCGGCATTTCGAGATTCCGCCGGAAGATGCCGAGGACATTTTGCAAGATGCACAACTGACCCTGCTCTACAAGTGGGAGCAGATCCGCAGTCCCGAAAGCTGGCTGATCGGGACGCTCAAGAAGAAGTGCATCATGTATTGGCGCAAGCGCCGATCGAGCCTGTGCGACGCCGTCGACACGGCAATCCTTGATCTGGTGGCGACCCCGGTCGCGCCCGATCAGGAAAAAGCCGAGCTGAGCTTCGACCTCAATCGGGTTCTCGGCAACCTGTCCGCCCGCTGCCGATCGTTGCTCAAGCTTCGCTATGGCCTGGGATACGGACCGAGCGAAGTGGCAGAGCAGATGGGATATCGGCTGTCGAGCATTCGCAAAGTGACGAATCGATGCCTAGCTGCACTTACCCGACAGCTCGTGGCCGTCGGTTTTTATCGGGAGCCGGAGAATGAGCAGAATGATTGACCGTCATCCGACGGCAGATCGGCTCCGGAACTTTGGCCGCGCCAAATTGTCCCGACACCAGAATTTTCACGTGGTGCGTCACCTTTTGACGGGTTGCGAGCGGTGCTCGGCCGTACTTGCCGCCGAAGCTCCTCCCGGCTTCGGTCCGGAGCGCCCGGCCATCTCGCCGCGCGATTACGACGGCGCGTTCGCGAAGGCACGCCAGAAGTTTCTCTCGTCGCGGCAGGAGCATTTGGTGGAACAGCGACAGGCGCCGGCTCTCCTGGAAGTTCTCGGAGAACAGCCCTTCGAACGTCAGATCCTGCTGCTCAACAACAGCAAGAAGTTCTGGACCTGGCCGCTTTGCAGCCTGCTGATCCAACGGTCTCACGAACTCGGTTTTCGCGATCCCCGCCGTGCGCTCGACATGGCGCGCCTCGGTGTTCGCCTGTCCGAGCAGCTATCGGTCGATGCGTACGGTGATGCGCGGGTAGCCGATCTGCGGGCTCGCGCTTGGGCGGCTCTCGCCAACGCCCAGCGCATCGCTTCGGATTTTCGTGCTGCGGATCAAAGCTTCCGACGCGCCGAGCGGCTGCTGCGCAAAGGGACGGGAGATTTCCTGGAGAAGGCAAGGATTCTGCTGCAGGAAGCTTCTCTCCACGGAGACCAACGCCGCTTCGCCGAGGCGACCAAGCTGCTCGATCGTGTGCTCCGGCTAGCCCACCGCGTCGGAGACGAGTCTCTGGTCGCGACGGCACTGGTCAAGCAGGGGATCGTGTTCGGCACCTCGGGACGAACCGAGGAGGCGATCGAATGCCTGCGAGAGGGCCTGCAAGGAATCGACGCCAAGAGCGATCCACGCTTGGCGGTCGCGGCCCGACACAACTTGATCGTCTACCTGATCGAGGTAGGGCAGTTGCCGGAGGCCGTGGCGCTCCTTGCGGCGACGCGACCCCTCTACGAAGAGTTGGGCGATCGGATGAACCTGATCCGGCTCAAGTGGCTGGAAGGCAAGATCGCCCAGAACTGCGGTCGCCTCTCCGAGGCCGAGGCGCTGTTTCGATCGGTTGGCGACTCGCTTGCGGATCTGGGCCTCGGCTACGATACCGCCTTACTCGCCTTGGATCTCGCCGGAGTCTACGCGCGCCAGGGGCGAACCGAGGAGATGCGTACGCTGGCGGCGCAGATGTTGCCCTGCTTCCAATCGCACGAGGTGCATCGCGAAGCGCTCGCCGCACTGATCGTCTTTCAGAAAGCGGCGAAAATGGACCGGGTGACTCTCGGGCTCGTCCATGAACTGAGCGATTACCTCCGGCAATGCCGTACGAATCCCGGTGTTCGATTGCGGGATTCCGTCTGATCGGCCCCCCACCTTGAAGTAGTCTCCCTGTCTGCGTGACGCGCCCCGGGCGCGATCTGGACAAAGTGTCTGGCGACTGATAATGTAACTTTGGTTTACACGCTGTTACAGCGCTAGCAAATGGCCGTATCCGAACACGATTCCGGGTCCGAGTCCGCTTTCGAGAATCTGATCGAAAGGGTCTATCCGCGCCTGCGAAGAATCGTGTCTCGCTACCGTATTCCCCCGCAAGATGGCGAGGATCTCCTACAGGAGACGTTCCTCATTCTGGTCGCAAAGTGGGAGACGGTCGAGAACCCGGATGCCTGGATCCTTGCAACTCTTGCAAACCGGTGCATCATCTACTGGCGGAAGAGCCGAAGTCGCCTCTGGGATCTGGTGGATGGAGCCGTGCTTGAAATGCTCGCCGAGGAGGCGCCCCACGCACAAAATGGCGTCGATCTTCGCGTAGATCTAGAGAACCTACTCGCGAACCTACCGGACCGATGCCGATCCCTCCTCCGCTTGCGCTACCAACTCGGATGCAGTACGACCGAGACGGCCGAACGGACCGGCTACAGTCCGTCAAGCGTGCGGAAGATCACCCGCAGATGCATCGCTGCGCTCACCAGTCAGTTGTTGGCCCAGCCAGCGGGAGAGCGACCGGAACCTCCCTTCAAGCCCTGACCCCCGCACCGCCCCTCGGAAGAAATCCGAGATCCATCGTGGCATTGTGTCCCTTTTCGTGCCTCGAACGGGAACTTAAGTCTTAGAGATTCCGCGGGCCGCTTCCGTGCCCGCTAAAACCAAGGAGAAGCTCATGTCTCGACGCCTCGCCGCCTTTGTCGCCGCTGCCGCCCTTTCTACGGCAATTCTCGCTCCTGCGACTTCCCTAGCCTTGACCGAACCGGGGGTCCGGCCGACCGTCGTCAGCTCCAATTGGTTCTCCGGGCTGTGGAACCAGTTGATCAACCCATTCGGTCTCTTCTCCGAGTTCGGTATCCAAATCGATGGCGACGGGTTTGCATCTCCGAACATCGAGTCCAATGGCCATGAGTCGGAATTCGGAATCCAAATCGACGGGGACGGCAGGCAAGCCCCGGCGCACTGAACAGGCTTCTAAAAGAGCGACGGAGCGTTCCGTCTCTTCGAAACGGGTCCGCTACCAAAATCGGGGCTTTTGCCTGGACTTTGGAAGGGGAAAGGTGTACCTTTGCCTAGAGTCAGAGATTTGGTGAGCACTGTCGATGATCGCCCTCGACGAACCTGTAACCGAAACGCCTTTGGAGACGTTTCTCGAAGACGTTCGTCCTCGGCTCAAAGTAATTTTCAGTCGCTATAGGATTCCGCCGGACGACACAGAAGATATCGTTCAGCAGGCGCTGCTCGCCCTGCTCTATCGCCTGGGTTCCATTCGGGACCCTCAGGCTTGGCTGATCGGGACCGTCAAGAACAAGTGTCTACTCTATTGGCGTGATCAACGGCGGAGACTCTATGACTCTGTGGATGGGACAGTCCTCGAGTGGATGGCCCGCCCTTCGTCTCCCGAGCAAGAGGACGACGACGTCCGGCGAGATTTGCAAGCTGTGATCGAGACCCTCCCCAGACGTTGCCGTGACCTCCTAAGCCTGCGATACGGGCTTGGGTACGACCCGCCGGAGATCGCAGTACGCCTGGGATACAGCGCATCGAGCATGAGCAAGATCACTACGCGATGCCTCGCGATGCTCACCCGTCAACTTCTTGTCGCAGGTTTGGGTCGGAAAAAAATATGACAACCAATGTCGAGCATCCGAGCCGCCAGGTTTTGGAGCGGTTCCTATTGGCCCAGCTGCCGGAATCTGAGAGCCGGCGGGTTCTCAGACACCTACTGACCGGCTGCCTGGATTGTAGGAAGAACGCCGGCGCTGCCTGGAAGAACACACAGCCAGGATCGGCGACTCTACCGATCGACCCAGAAATGGACGCCCGTTATGACGAGGTTCTGGACCGAGTCTTCCAGCGGGTCGAGCGCGTCGAACAGGTGATCGCCCGTGAAAGGTCGCAGGCCCGCGAGCTTTTAGCCCTTCTCGAGCCCCATCCCATCCAGCGCCAGCGACTCATGCTGCGCAACAGCGCCAAATTTCGCAACCGCACTCTATGCGAGCAGTTGATCGATACCAGCCGCGAACGAGGCTTTAAAGACCCTTCGCGTGCGCTAGAGCTGGCCGACTTGGCTGTCGAGATGTCGCAGTCGCTCCCCGAAGAAACTCACGGCGCCGACCCGAAACGCCAGCTGGAAAGCCGCGCCTGGGCTCAGGCAGCCAATGCCCACAGAATCCTCGGCAACCTCGATCGAGCGGAGCAGTGTTTCACGGCGGCGGAGGAGCTTCTGGCCGAGTCGAACGGGATAGGGGTTTTCGACGAGGCACGTCTCTACGGTCAGAAGGCGACCCTCCGCCGCGACCAGCGTCGATGGACCGAATCGTTGGAGCTGCACGACCGGGTGATCAGCATCTATCAAAGCCTGGGGCAGCGGCACCTTCTCGGCCGCGCCTACGCTCAGAAGGCAACGGTCATCTCGGAGGTGGGAGATTTCGCATCGTCCATCTCGCTTTTGCGACGGGCGCTGGAGCTGCTCGACCCGAAGGACGAGCCGCGGATGTTCCTTGCAGCACGCCACAACCTGATCTGGGCGCTTTGCGAGAGCGAGCGCTACCGCGAGGCGTACGCATTACTTTTCCATACCCGTCCCTTCTACCTCCAGACAGGGGATCGGATGAACCTACTCAGAATGCGCTGGCTGGAAGGCCATGTCGGAGCCGGCCTCGGCCGAGTCGAGCAGGCCGAGGACGCGTTCCTGGAAGTTCGGCGAGCATTCGGCGAACTCTCCCTCGATTTCGACCATGCGCTGGTCTCGCTCGATCTAGCCGTGCTGCTCGCCCGCCAAGGTCGTTCGACCGAGGTGCAGCGAATTGCTGAAGAGGTGCTCGCCATCTTCGTTGCGCGCTCGTTCCGCCGCGAAGTGATCGCAGCGATCGCCTTGCTCAAGCAGGCAGCGGATCAGAAGCGGGCAGAGGCCGATTTGGTCCGACAGGTCTCTTCCTTCCTGCGGCGCTCGCAATCCAATCCCGATTTGGTCTTCGAGTTCGTCGCGAGCGGGGGAGAGGTTCCGCCTCCCGTGGCGAGCTGAGTCGATCGGATTGATCGTCCGAGCAACGGTAGAGCGCCGGCCCCTCAAAGAGAGGCCGGCGCTCTTTTTACGTCCGAACCCCTAGGAACAGGTAGCTCGACAAGAGCGCGAAGATGGCGCTCGGACTCCAGACCGCGGCCGCGGCGGGGATGGCTCCAGCCTCTCCAAGCGTCTTGAAGAACGCGAAGACGGCTAAGAAGATGATGCCTAGCATAATCGACAGGCCGATGGCGTAGAGCGTTCCCTGACGACCGATGCGGAAGGCGAAGGGCAGTGCGACGACCGCCATGATCAGCGAGATCACCGGGAACGCAAGCTTGTTGTATAGCTGTACCTTCAGCTCGGGCACGGCTTGGCCGCTGGCCTGTAGTTCCGCCACGTAGTCGCGCAGCTCACCATAGGCCATCTGTTCGGGCGGGCGAATCTCCGCATCGAAGTATTCCGGGGTCTCGGGGAAGGCAACGGTCCGTCGGCCGCGAAAGCGGGTGAAGTTGGTCACCGTGGAGCGGTCAAAGGTGCGGGACCATCCGTTCTCGAACTCCCAATTGCCGTTTCCTCGGTATGTGGCATTTTCAGCATAGAGACGCCGTACCAACTCATGGGCGGGGTCGAAGTCGAAGACGTGCAACCTTTGAAGCGTTTGGCTCTTCGGGTCGTAGTACGAATAGTTATAGATGAATCGACCATGACCAAACAGCCATTGGCGATCGGCTCGGCGGTACGTTCGAACCGTATCCTTCCCATTGATCCGATCGCGAATCTGCGCCACGCGCTCGTTGGAGGCGGGAAGAACCTGGGTTTCGAGATAGGCGCAAAATGACGAGACGATTAGGGCGCTGACGATCACGGGGAGGGCCAACCGATACAAACTCACACCGAGAGCCTTCGCCGCCGTGACCTCATTGGTCCGCGACAACAAGCTGAAGGTCATCAGCGTAGTGACCAGGATGATGACCGGCGCGATGTCGTAGAAGATTTGGAGCGACATGTACTTGTAGTACGAGATCACCAGGTCGTTGGCGATCTTATTCTTGAGGATCTCGTCGAATCTCTCGGACAGGTCTGCGATCACGTAGAGAGACAGCCCTGACGCGCTGACGATGGTCAGCACGACGAGGAACAGTCGCACGACATAGCGGTCTAACAGGTTGGGGAAAAGAAGCCGGACCCTGGGTATGCGCAAGACCACGCCGCGCTCGTCGCCGCTCCGGCTCACGGCCGCAGTGGCCGAGGGAATCTCAGGAGCGGGGGAGTGGGCGGCGGCCGGTCGATGGCGCAGGGCGCGAAGGCGCAGGATGCTCCCCCAGACGTCGCGGCGAATCCAGCGGTCGATGCGAGAAAATAGAAGTCCCTTGTCGCGGTTTCGACGCACCAACAGAAAAAGACCGACAATCGTCAGGATGATATTAGGGCTCCACATCGCGGCCCAGCCTGGGATTTTGCCGTAGCGTGCCGCTTCCTCTCCATTGAAGAGCAGGACGTAATAGAGGCCCAGCACGGCGATCGACATGGCGAAGCCAGAGCCCTTGCCCCCGCGCCTATTGTTGATCCCCAGAGGCAGCGCGATGAATGCGAATGCGAGGCAGGCGGCTGGAATCGAGAACTTCTTGTGGATCTCTACTCGCGCCAGATTACGCTGTTCATCCGTGGCGCTGCGATCGCGCCCAAGCCGCTCGAGTTCGCGGATTGTCAGCTCTCGAACCCCTTTGGAGCTGGCCCATTTAGCCCGTTGGTTGGTCAGGAACTGATCCTCCAGGATCATCTCCAGACGCTTGTTGCGACTGATCTCGTAGCGGGCAGGGGAAGCAAGGTTGACCTTCTGTCGGGTGGCATCGGTCAGCTCCAGCACCACTCGTTCGCCCTGTTGGTCGACGCGGACCTCGCCCCATTCGGCCGTGGTGATTTGATTCTCTTCGCCCGCGGAACTCGCCTCGGCCAAGAAGACGCCCTTCCAGCGGCTTTCGTTCGGCGGGGACTCGAAGACGTAGAGAACCTTGCCCTCCCAGTCCTCCGAGAACACCCGCGGCTGAACTTGCTGGGAGACGCTACGAGTGAAGATCTCCAGGCGTAGTTGCTGTAAGGAGTGGTTGCCCCAAGGGAGGGCATAGATCATCAGCACCACGTTGATGGTCGTGAGCGTAGCGGCCAGCAACAGGATCGGCCGGTAGAGGCGCGCGAGGCCTACGCCGCTCGCCCGAATCGCGATCAGCTCGCTATCGGACGCCAGCCGCCCCACCGCGATGAGGATGCCGAAAAGGAGAGACATAGGGATTGTCAGCACCACGATGTTCGGCAACGTGACGAGCAGCAGCTCGCCGACGGTGGCCCACGGAAGGCCGCGCCGAATGATCATCTCCGCCGACTGGAAGAGGAACCGGAGCAAGAGGATGAATGTGTAGACTAGAAATCCTAGCGCGAGCGGGCCAAGGATCTCTTTGAGGATGTAGCGGTCAAGTCTGCGCACGCGCGGCATTATATGGGCAGCGCACGGTCCCTATTCGCCTTGGGATCGATCAACCTCAAAAACCAAGTTACGATCGGCCGACTAGGAGCCTCCCGCCATGCCTATTCACCTTGAACGCCGGTTTCGATTCAGCGCCAGCCATCTGTACCGCCGCACGAACTGGTCCGAAGACGAGAACCGGAGACGCTTCGGCAAATGCGCCAACCTACCGGGCCACGGCCATAACTACCGGCTCTTCGTCACGGTGACGGGGGATATCGATCCGGAGACCGGATTTTTGATCGACCTCGGCGAGCTCGATCGAACCGTGCAGACTCAAGTTCTTGACCAGGTCGACCATCAGCATCTGAATTCTGCCCTATCGGAATTCGCCGAAGGGGAAGAGATCCCGTCGAGCGAGAACCTGCTGCGCTGGATTGTCCGACGACTGGAGTCTCGGTTTCCCGTCGGCGTGACGCTCGCGAAGCTTCGTCTGGAAGAGGACGAAGATCTCGCGGCCGAGTGGGTGCCGTAAACCGAGCCCTGAGCGAAGAAGGGCAGCCGTAGAGAGGGATTCTTGTCGACGCGAGTTCACATAATCAATCTTATCGGCCCGAAAACCAAACTCGGCCCAGAACTCTCTCCTGGTCCTTCCCTCGCTCCCGTCGGTCTAACGGCATTTCATGGAGGCAACAAACGGTACGCCTCCGGTCCATCGGAGGCGCACCGTTTCGCCGCAAGAAACCTACGCTTTTGCTTGGGAGGTACGAAGATCGACTAGGATCTGTTCCAAGGCACGGATCAGATCGCCGCGATCGACTTCTGACTGGCGGAACGTCAGTGCCAGGCTGAAGGTTTTATCGGGAGCGCGGAACTTGAAGATGTAGGGTTTCCGGCGGGACGGCCGGCCCTGTTCTTTGCGGAGTCGCCGCCGCAAGTCGTCCCGGCTGAGACCCTGGCGCGAGACCTGTTCTAGCATCTGGATCATCTCGCCTTCGCCGCCCGCTTTGAGCACTTCGAGCAACAGCGACTTCGATTGGATTCCCAGCGCCTGTACGGTGTCGCGGACGCTCGCCGGCATTTGCAGCAACGACAGACTCTCGGTCACAACCGTTCGTGATTTTCCGACGGCTTCCGAAATCTCTTCGTGAGTGTAGTCATGTCGTTCCGCGAGCGCCTTATAGCCTTCAGCTTCTTCGAACGGCGTTAGATCTTTTCGCTGAAGATTCTCGATCAGGGCGATCTCTAGGGCCTCGTCCTCCGAGACATCCATCTCGATGATCGGTACTTCGTAGAGTCCCGCCTGTTGAGCCGCCCGATATCGACGCTCTCCGGAGATGATCCGGTAGATCGGTCCGTTGCCGGGATCTAGCGGCGCGTCCTTCTTGGGCCGAACCAAAATCGGTTCGAGAATTCCTTTGTCGCGAATGGAGGCGGCCAAGTCGTCGAGATCGCCCATTACCGTGCGGGGTTGCCGAGGGTCGGTTTCGATGGCTGACAGCGGAGCCATCTTCCCCACCGGAATCTCGTGGCGAACCGCCAGTTCTTCGACGAAGTGGGTGTCGTGGCGCATCTTGACCCGCAGGGGCAGACCGCGCTTGCGGTCGGTCACTGGCTCAGACACGGCTCAGAACCTCCTCAGAAAGTCGGTAGTACTCGTAGGCGCCCGTAGATTTTGGAGCGAAGGTGAAGATCGATTCGCGATAGGCCGGGCTCTCCTCCAGCCTCACGCTTTTGGTGATTACGGTCTCGAATACCTTGAGACCGAACACCCTTTGAATCTGCTCGTGAATGTCCTTGGCTAGCAGCGTTCGCTTGTCGTAGAGCGTAATCAGGGCGCCGAGGATCTGCAGCTCCGGATTGGCTCGTTGCTTGATCTTGTCGATCGTCTCCAACAAATCGTCTGTTCCCTCCAGTGCAAAGTAGCTGGCTTGAATAGGAACCAGAACGTGCGTCGCAGCCACTAGGGCGTTCACTGTGATGATCCCAAGGGTTGGAGGCGTATCGATGATCACGAATTCGAACTCGTCCCGGACCTTTTGAAGTTTGTCCTTCAACCGATAATGTCCATCGATCTCCCCGATCAACTTGGCTTCGATCTTGGCGAGAGAGATCGCCGAAGGAGCGATCGACAAATTCGGTAGACGATCCGCGGGGCGCAAGATGTCCTTCATCTCGCGATTTTCGTCGGTGAGCACGTCGTAGATGGTCCCTTCGAGTCCGTGGACATCGAGAAAGGACATGGAGCTGTTGGCCTGAGGGTCAAGATCGACCAGCAGGGTGCGCAGTCCCTTAGAGGCCAGGGCCGCGGCGAGATTGATGGCGGTGGTCGTCTTTCCGACGCCACCCTTCTGGTTGGTGATAGCAAGGATCATCACGGCGCAGTGTATGGGAGGCCTTGCGGAGGGTCAAGCTCCACTCCCCCGCTGCACGGTGAATGTCGGCGCGCCGACAATTCCTCTAAACGTTTGAAAACCAGTGGGTTAGCTGAGAAGTTCACATTTTGTAGCGGCCGGGATCGTCGGGGTTCATATCCTCTAGGACACGACGGATTCTCTCCTCGTCATCGCTAGGGTCGAGTGCCGCCGGGACGATCTGCGCCTGTTCCAGGACCGCGCGGCGTGCGAAGATCGGTGCTTGTGCCCGAAGTGCCAGTGCGATCGCATCGCTCGGGCGAGCATCGAGTACTTTCTGTGGATCCGATGGATCGAGGTAGATGTCGGCGAAGAAGGTTCCCTCGCGTAGGTCGCTAATCACAACCCTCGAGATCATGCCGCCAAGGCGTTCGCACATCTGGGTGAAGAGATCGTGGGTCATCGGCCGCTGGGTGGCAATGCCTTCCATGCGCAGCGCGATCGCCTGCGCTTCCGCAGCACCGATCCAAATCGGAAGAAAGAGTGTTCGCTCTTCATCGCGCAAAATCACGATCGGAACATTTGACGACGGATCGAGCATCAGCCCTGTGACTACCATGGCGACGAGTTCGGGAGACGTGGGTTCTTCCTGCTCACTCATGGAAGCTATTGTGGGCGCCCCCTCGGGGCAGGTCAAGCTAAGGCCTGCGATCTCATAAGAGGCCGCAGGCGATAGATCGACAGATTGGTCGGGAGGAAGCAGGAGAACAGCTACGCGGCCGCGCGAGCGACGCGTCGTGCGGTCAAGCTGTGAGGGTGTGCGGTTTCGATCTCAACCCAGGTCGTCTTCCCTAACGATACCGGGTTCTCGGCGGTGGGAAAATGAACGATCCTGTGGCAAGTAGTCCTCCCGCTCTGGGTACCGGGGGTCTTCCCCCAGCCGGTCACCAAAATCTCGAAACGACGGCCGACGAGCTGTTGGTTCAGCTCCTTTTGGATTCGATCCTGCACGGCGAACAGGCGCTGGAGTCGTTCGCTCGCGAGGGCAGAATCTACTTTGCCGTCGAGACGTGGTGCCGCCGTGCCAGGCCGTTCCGAGTAGCAAAAGGCGAACACGACCGCGAAGCGAACCTCCTCTAGAAGGTCTAGAGTCTCGACGAAATCTTCCTCGGTCTCGCCGGGGAATCCGACGATGATGTCGGTCGATAGCGCGAGGCCGGTCCGGGCGACGCGTAGATGGCGAACGAGGTCGAGGTAGTCGGCCCTGTTGTAACCTCGGCCCATGCGTCGGAGCAGACGATCACTCCCCGACTGAACCGGCAGGTGAATGTAGGGGCAGATGTTGGTGTGCCGACCGACTTGCTCCACCATCGCCGGAGTGAAATCGCGTGGATAGGACGTGACGAAGCGGAGCCGCTCGACCCCTTCCTCTCGGGCCACGGCGTCGAGCAGATCGGCGAAGTCTTGGCCGGTCTCGGGATCCCGCCAATGATTGACGGTCTGACCGAGCAACTCGATCTCGCGGAAGCCGTAGCCGATCAAGTGACGAACCTCGGCGAGGATCTCCACCAGGGTCCGGCTCCGTTCCGGTCCGCGAGTCTTCGGCACAATGCAGAAGGTGCAGCTCTTGTTGCAGCCTTCAATGATCGTCACCATGCCTTTGTATTCGCCCTGCCGGGAGATCGCGTCGAATTCATAGGGACGGTCAGCAGGAAAGCCGGTGGCGACCGTTCGTCGACCCAAGCGGGAGGCGGTCACGAGATTCGACAGCTCGGCCACTCGGGCCGGTCCCATGACGAAATCGAGGTCCGCGACGCGTTTGAGCGCCCGTTCCCCCTCCTGCTGAGCGACACAGCCGCACAGACCAATTACGAGGCCCGGACGATCCTTCTTGAGCAGGCGGTATTCGCCGAGTCGAGAATAGACTTTCTGCTCCGCCTTCTCGCGGACGCTGCAGGAATTCAGAAGAATGACGTCCGCTTCCTCGGGTCGATGGGTAGGCAGGACTCCCTGCTGCATCATCTGCCCGACCATGCGTTGGCTGTCCAGCTCGTTCATCTGGCAACCCCAGGTCTCAACGTAGACTCGGCGAGGCAATTCTTCACTCATTACATTTTATCCTTTGGTTTAAATTCTGGCGGTTCGATGGCGTCCGTAGGGTTCTTCAATGGAGCGGGAGGCTCGGGTTCGAGTTCTGCCCCTTCGCGCAGCCAACCAGGTAGCGCACCTGCCCGGCGCCCTTCTTCCAAAAAGTCCGCCAGCTCCTTCTTCGCCGCCGCCGCTCGTTCCTGGGAGAGGCGGAGTCGATCCAAGGTTCGGTCCCAATTGGGCTTGATCTCACCGTCTCGACGGAAAGGATCGGATTCCGCATAGAAGCGGCGACGAAGATCCGCGGCCTGCCTCTCTAGTTCAGCTCCCTCGTCGATCGCTTCGCGCCAGCGTTGGCGGATCGCCCGCGCCCGCTGGCTCCAGTATCGCTCCTGCTCGACCGAGGCGGCCTCGGCCGTGGCCCCTTCCTCTTTTGCTTCCTTTGCCTTGGACAGGTCGGCGAAGGTCAACTGCCCCTGCTTGGCGAGTTTCGGAAGCGTCGCGTCGGTAATCACCGCGACCGATTTTCCCGCCTTGGCCTTCCGCTCTTTCTCACGCCGCGAGGCCTCTACCAGGGAAGGGCGAGACGCGGAATCGGACTCTCCCGGATCGATGATGATCAGGGTTGCGTCGCGCGTCGAAGCGGACACCGCCGGAGCGTCCGCAGCGGCGGGGACCTCGGGGGTGGAAGCGACCGACTCGGAACTTTGTGGCGGGGAGTGCGACGGGGTCTGCGGCGGAGGAAGAGCCGGGGTGCAGGCTGTGCTGCCGGCGAGCACCAGGGCGGCGAGCGGGAAGCCGTGGGCGATTCGGCGGTCGGGACGGCGATCAGGTCCGGCCATAGCGGTCTTCGAGACGGATCACGTCATCAAGCTCCGGCGTCGAGACCTCGATGATGTCGCATCCCGCCGCGCCCGCGACCATGCGGTGCCGGGTGGGCGGAGAGATTCGATAGGAATCTCCTGCGCGGAGAGTGATCGAGACCATCTCGCCTTTCTCTTCTACCTGAAGCTCCACTTCCCCTTCGCGAAGAAATAGGGTCTCGTCCTTCGTCTCGTGATACTGCAGGGAGAGAGCGTGCCCTGCATCAACATGCAGGATCTTTCCGACGTAACGGTCGGTATGGGCGAAGATCAACTCATAGCCCCAGGGCTTGTCGACGCGGCGGATGGACTCTTGCATAGATTGGGGCTCCGACCAGGGTATCCCGTTCGATGAGATCAGTGGGCATTTCGCAAAACAGCGGCGGTGGTTTCCGCGAGCGAGAGATCGACGAGTTCGTCGACTTCCCCCGCGGTGCGTAGATCGAGGCAGCGCGATGCGACCTCGGTGAGATGGCGGGAATCCAGCTCCCGAATCCAGGTCTTGACCTTCGGAATCAGTCGCGGGCTTACCGACAATCGACGGAGCCCAAGTCCCACCAGGACCGAAGCGAACCGAACGTCCGCGGCCATCTCGCCGCAGAGGCTGACCTCGATGCCGGCTTGGCCCGCGCTCGCGACGATGAAGCGTAGCATGCGTAAGATCGCCGGATGAAGAGGCTGGTAGAGGTGCGCCACGTGCTCGTTGTTGCGGTCGACGGCGAGCGAGTACTGAATCAGATCATTGGTACCGATCGAGAAGAAATCGACCTCGGTGGCGAGCGCATCGGCGATCATCGCGGCGGCGGGAACCTCGATCATCGAGCCGAGCTTGATGTCGCGCCGGAACGGCACCCCGTCCTGCTCCAGCCCCGCCATCACTTCGGCGGCGTACGAGCGGAACGCGCGAATCTCTTCTAAGGTTGAGACCATCGGCAGCATTATCCAGAGTTCGCCATGCAAGGCGGCACGAAACAGGCCTCGAAGCTGGGGACGAAACACCTCGCGCCGCGCCAGCGTGAGGCGGATACCGCGCAAGCCGAGCACCGGGTTCTCTTCCCGGGTGTCCATCATCTCGCGAGCGAGCTTTCTGCCACCGAGATCATAGGTTCGAATGATCGCCGGGTACGGCGCGGCGGTTTCTGCGATTCGCCGATAGAGCTCATAGTGCTCTTCCTCGGTCGGTTGGTCCGGACTCTTCTCGATGTAGAGGAATTCGCTCCGGTAGAGCCCGACTCCTTCGGCGCCGAAGCGGATCGCCTCGTCGACCTCTTCCGGCAGGTCGATGTTCGCCATGAGGTGTACCTTCACTCCGTCCCGGGTGACAGTGGTCAGCTCCCGGGTGCTGAGGAGAGACTCCTCTCGCTTTTCGATCTCCCCTTTGCGCTGTCGATAGTCGGCGAGCACTTCAGCGGTCGGATAGACGATCAGGATCCCTTCGTCGCCGTCGAGAATGACGCGCGCGTCATCGGTGATCCATTCCCCCAGGCCTTCGAGCCCAACCACGGCTGGCAAGTGCAGCGAGCGGGCGATGATCGTCGTATGCGAGGTACGGCCGCCGGACTCGATCGCAAAGCCGACCACGCGCTTCCTTCCCAGGCGAACCGCGTCGGAAGGGGTGAGGTCGTCGGCGACGATGATCAGATCGTCCTCGATCTCGGACAGCTCGTGATGGGAGATTCCTTGGAGTGCGCGCAGCACATGGCGGCTGACGTCGGAGACGTCCTCGCTCCGCTCTCGCAGATAGGTGTCGTCGATGTGCGCGAACTGCTCGTCAATCTCTTCAGCGACCTTCGAAACCGCCCACTCGGCATTGACGTGACGATCCTCGATCTGGTCGACCACCCTGCCGAGAAATGCCGGGTCGTTGAGCAACAGGACATGGGCGTCGAAGATTGCCGCAAGCTCGTCGCCGACCTTCTCGCTCGCCCGCACACGAGTCTTTCCTAATTCCGCCTGCGCCTGCCGGACGGCCTCGTGAAAGCGCTCCACCTCGGCCGCGATCTCCTCGTCGGCGATCGGAATGCGAAAGACCTCTCCGACACGTGTCGAGATCGAGACCGCTTTCCCGATCGCGATCCCCGCCGAGACCCCCATTCCTCGGACCTGCAGCATCTTCATCTCGTTGGCGACTTCTCTCAACTACGACTCCTCACCAAATCGATCCGCGATCAACTTTGCGACGGCATCCAGGGCTTCGACTTCATCGACTCCCTCGGTTCGAACGGTCAACCGCGATCCCTGGGCGGCGGCGAGAAGAAGGATACCGAGGATGCTCTTGCCGTCGATATCCTCACCCTCCCGAATCAGGGTCACCCGACTCTTGAAACCGCCCGTCGTCTGGACCAGTTTCGCCGCGGCCCGGGCGTGGAGACCGAGGCGATTGATGATCTCCAGATCTCGCTCAATCATCCGCGCACTCGTCCTTAAGCTCCCTCGCAATGCGACTCGTATCAGCACTTTCGCAGCCTGCCGGTTGCTTGGCACAGTCGCTGCCGATTCTGACGCTATCTACGACCTTGGCTTGTAGCCAACGTGCGAGGTCGACCAGGCCCATGGCTTCGGTACCCGGGCAGCCGAGACGAACGATCATCGGCAAGTTCAGTCCGGCGAGAACTTCTATGCGATCCGGTGTCAGTAGGGACATGGCGATCCTGGCGGGTGTTCCACCGAAAAGGTCGGTCAGGATCAACACCCCTTCACCCTGATCGCTATTCGCGATTGCAGATCGCAGTCGTTCGGTGGAGCGCGTCGGATCTTCGTCCCAATCGAGAGCGATGTCGTCCACTCCCGCGGGCCGGCCGAGAATCTTCTCTGCAGCCGCGAGAAGCTGCCGCCCCCAATCCCCTTGCGTGACGATCAATCTTCCTACCATGGAAGTCTGCCTATGCCTGATGTGCCGCTGTGATGCTACGGATCGGCGGGACTTACCCGCCCGGTCGAATCACTTCGCGATATCGCGGTGGTTCACTCGGGCGAGAAAGCCGAGCCCCTCAAGGTCGAGGCGAAGCTTCTCACAGACGGCGACCGAGCGGTGCCTTCCGCCGGTGCAACCGACGGCAACCGAAAGGTAACTCCGATTTTCGCTCCGATATTTCGGCAAGAGAAAAGCGAGGAGCGAAGTGAGGCGGTCAATTAGCTCGGAGTAACCGACTTGGCTGTTCAGGTATTGCACGATCTCCTCGTCCTGGCCGGTCTTTTCGCGCAGGCCGGGTACGAAATGAGGGTTGGGCAGAAAGCGCACGTCGAACATCAGGTCGGAGCCGTAGGGAATACCCCGCTTGAAGCCGAAGCTGATCAGATTGACGACCATGCCCGGCTCGATGCCGAGAGAGAATTCGCGAAAGATCTGACCGCGAATCTCATGAATCGTCAGCTCGCTCGAATCGAGCACGCGGTCGGCGCGGGCGCGGAGCTCTGCGAGCAGATCGCGTTCGCGCCGGATGCCTTCGATCGCCGAGCCGGCGCCTGCGAGCGGATGCGGCCGACGGGTCTCGGAAAAGCGGCGCACGAGAACTTCGTCGGACGCTTCCAAAAACAAGAGCGTCGACTCGATCTGGGCTCGGTCGATTTCCCGAATCAGCCGAGGTAGTTCCTCGGCGAAACCTGGAGCACGGACATCGGTGACCACCGCGATGCGGTCGTGACCGGGAACGAGTTCAGCCGGCCGAGCGAGGAACTGCTGAAGGAGCGGTAGCGGCAGGTTGTCGACCGTATAGTAGTCGAGATCCTCAAATCCCCGGGCGACCACGCTCTTACCTGAGCCGGACAGCCCAGTGATCAGGACCAGTCGCACCCGCTCGGGCGGCGGCGGGGTTTCAGCGAGGGGATCAGCGTCGGCCACGGTTTCGCTCGATCTCCGCTTCCAGCTTGCGCACGAACTCGCGGGCCGAGTGATGGCCCTGAAGCTTTAGGACATGGTTGCGCGCTGCGATCTCGACCAGGACGCTGACGTTACGGCCAAGCGCCACGGGCATCCGAATATAAGGGCAGGGGGTATCGAGGATGTGATAGACCGATTCGTCCAGGCCCAACCGGTCATAGGTTCGGCCGTCTACCCAAGGTTCCAGCTCGATCACCAAGTCGATGTTTGCCCGTTCGCGCACCGAGGCGAGACCGAACAAGTCCTGCACGTTGATGATGCCAAGCCCGCGCAGCTCCATGTGGTGGCGAACCGGCCCGCTTGAAAATCCCGTAAGGTCTCCGTTGGGGAAGCGCTTGACCGTCACCCGATCGTCAGCCACCAGGCTGTGGCCGCGCT
>JBBRUC010000008.1:0-57595 GCA_038248205.1 Thermoanaerobaculia bacterium | reverse complement strand
AGCCTGGCGAGCCCAGGAGAAGGTCGCGGTCTTAGGCCCCTTGAAACCAGGGCTCGCGGCTGCCGAATTTCGTCGCCAGGGTGGCGCCGACTCCGATCAGGGTCGCGACCGTCCAGGTCCAGACGCCGAGGTAGGGGATGAACTTGACCAATCCGAGCAACAGCAGGCCGAGGGTGGCGGCGCTCGCCGGGCGCATCCGGCGCCGAAAGACGCGGGTCAAGATGAAGTCGCCCAAGGCATAGAACACGGCGACCATTCCCCATAGCTTGAGCGCGAGCGCCGCGAGCACCACCAGGACCAGCAGCGGTACGCCGATCAACGCGCCGGCAAAGGCGCTGAAAAACAGAGCGGTGAGCACCAGGGCGAGGACGCCGACCAGGCCGGTGAAAAAGCCGCGGAACGGCTCGCCCTTGATCTCGGTCGCGGTCGAGATGAGCTGCCGGCCGCAGGCGGCGAACAGGAGCATCAAGAGCGCCGACCAGGCCGCGAGCAGCGCGAGTTTCGCGCCGACCACCACCGTCGAGCGGCTTTCCAGGCCGAGGGTCGGGCCTTCGAGCAGAGTCATCCAGGCGACCGACGCGTTGGGGTACGAGACCGAGCGCCCCTCGATCCGCGCGCCGGGGGCGGCGGAGATGGTGCCGCCCAAGACGAAAACGTCCCCCGCCACCCGGGCGGTCGGCGCCAGCCGCGCGTCGCCGCCCAAAACCACCACGTCACCCGCGACGCTGCCCGAGATCGCAACCGTTCCCTCGATCGCCGCCACGTCGGCCTGCGCCTCGCCGTCGAGAATCAGATCGCGGCCGATCGCCACCAGCTGATGCCGCGCGGTGCTCCCTTTTTCCAGCCGGAGCGCGACTTGGGCGCCGGAAGAAAAAACCGTCGGAGACGGCGCCGCCCCGGCCGGCCAAGACGGCAGGGCGAGGGCGAGCAGGGAGAGGACGAGAGCGCGGATCGACACGGCGGGCAAGTGTATCGCTTGGCGGGCCGTTCGAGGTTGCGGACGGCCGTTGACCTGATCCGGCGCGATCCGGCCAAGCCGGCTTGGGGGCCGCCCCCTACCGCTTCGCGCGGAGGACCGAGGGGACGTCTTTCCGCCGCCGGACGAGCGAGATCAGCAGGAGGTTCAGGCCGACCACCACGCCGCCGAACAGGATCATGCGCACGGGCGAGGAGAGCGCTTCGCCGATCGCCAGGCCGAAGCCTTTCCAGGTGGCGGTGAGCAGGCCGGCGCCCGCGAGGACCGCCGCTTGGAGCAGGTTGCCGATCGCCACCGCCGCGCCGAGCAGTGCCGAACCGGCGCCTACGCCGCCCGAGCCGCCCAGGAAGAAGACGACGGCCGAAGCGCCCAGGGTCGCGAGCAGGAAGCAGGCCGCGAGCGGAAAGCTCCAGGTGCGTGGATGGCGGGATTCCCACCCGGCGGGCGGCAGCGAGGCCATCACCGCGGTGCGGAAGTCCGGGCGCACGGCGATCCGGCTCTCGGCGAGCAGGCCCGAGACCCGAGCGAGGGCCGCCCGTTCGGTGGCGGAAAGGTCGGGCGGGTCTATCTCCAGGCCAGGTTCCAGCCCGAGACCCGCCTCGATCCGCTGCCCGTGGGTCTCGCTATCGTCAAGGTTCATCATGATTCGATTCATCCAAACTCGTTGCCATCCGTCGATCCCGCTTGGCCAGCCCGGCTCAATCGGTCAGAAAATCCGCCAGCTTCTCTTTGAGCATCTGGCGCCCGCGGAACAGCTTGTTCTTCACCGTCCCGAGCGGCATGTCCTTGAGCTTCGCGATCTCCTCGTAAGCGAGTTCGCCGAAGTGGCGGAGCAGGATCAGCTCTCGGTACTCCCAGGGCAGGGCGTCGATCGCCCCTTGGATCGCCCCCCCGCGTTCTCGGTTGCGCATCTCGCCGTACGGGCCGCGCTCCCCCGAGGGGATGTCCCACTCCCGGAGTTCGCCGCCCGCGTCTTCCTGCTGCAAGGAGAACAGCTTGAGACGCCTGCGCCGAATTTGGTCGATCGCCGCGTTCTGGGCCACCCGGAAGAGCCAGGTGGAGAACTTGTACTGCGGATCGAACCGGTCCAGGACCTGGTAGACCTTGAGAAAGACCTCCTGCGCCAACTCGTGCGCGTCGTCGGTGTTGCGGAGCAGCCGGAACAAATAATTGACCAGCCGCCCTTGGTAGCGCTCCACCAGATCGCCAAAGCGGTCGGGCTCGCCCTTTAGGGCCGCCGCGACCAATTCCTCGTCGGTCCGGTCCGTCCCTCGGGTCATGGCTGAATACGGGAGTGCGCGGTCAAGGTTGCAGGGGGGATTCGGCAGGGGGGCGGCGGATTCGATCGGGGCCGCATGGCGCCGCAGTCTACCGTAGGGGCGGCCCCCCGTGGCCGCCCTCTCTTTGCGGCCCTGCGGCCCTATCGGTGGCCGCCCTCTTCACGGCGCGGTTCTACGGTGTACCCGCCGACACCTCGGCGATCCGCACGATCCGATCGCCCCCTTGGATCAGGTCGAGAACCGCGTCGCCCGACACGACGCGGCCGAACGCGGCGAAGCCGCCGTCGAGGTGGGGCTGGGGCGAGAGGGTGAGGAAGAACTGGCTGCCCCCCGTGTCCGGCCCGGCGAGCGCCATGCCGATCACTCCCCGGTCGTAGCGCAGACGGCTGATCTCGTCGCGGATCGAATAGCCCGGGCCGCCGATGCCGTCGCCGCGCGGATCGCCCCCCTGGATGACGAAATCGGGGACCACGCGGTGAAACGTCAAGCCGTCGTAAAAGCCCTGCGCCACCAGCTGGAGGAACGAAAGGCAGGTGAGCGGCGTATCGCGGCAGGTGAGTTCGACCCGAAGCGTTCCTTTTTCCGTCTCGATCGAAACCTGGTGCCGCCCCCAGGTCCGTACCAGGATCTCGCGGTAGTCCTCGGTCCGGCGCGAGTCGTTCGGCGGCAGCAGCTCGGGGGCCGGCGCCTCCAACTGGACGAACAGGGCGATCGCCGCGCGGCGCAGGACGTATCCCTCGCTCTCGACGACATAGCCCGCCATCTCCAGCGCCGCGGGCCGATCGGCGGTGACGGCCTTGGCCCGCGCGCCGAGCGCCCGCAGGCCGGCGAGCCCCGGCTCTTCCGACTTGTCCACGAGCGATTTGGCGACCGCCGGGCCGAGCGCCGCGATCGGCAGCACGGGATGCTCCCCGAGCCAATCGAGGGCCGCCAAGCGCACCCCCTCGTCCGGATCGGCGAGGATCTCGGTGACGAGCGTCTCCCCCGCCGCCGCATCCCCCTCCGGCAACCGGGCGAGCCGCGCCGCGGCGACCGCGCCGCGCACCGCCGGGCTCGGGTCTTTCCAGAGAGAATCGAGCGCCGTAAGGTCGCCGATCTTCCCGGCCGCCTCCGCCGCGTGGGCGCGCAGGTCGGCGGTCTCGTAGCTCTCCAGCCCTTCCGGGTTCGCGGCCGTTACGGCGGAGGGCGCCATCGCCTGGGCGATTCCCTTCGCCGTCCGCGGGTCGTTGCCCGTCGCGAGCGCCACCAGGGCGAGGCCGCGCTCGCGGCCGGTTCCCGTCTCGACCCGTGCGGCGAGCGCCGCGGACAGATCCGCATCCGGCAGCCAGGCCGCGGCGGCTTCGATCGCGGTCGCACGAACCCCCGGCCGGGAATCGGAGAGCCGGGCGAGCAGCGGGCCGCGCCAGGCGTCTCGCGCGTCCGGCGCGGTGACTTTTCCTTCGACCACCAGGCGCTGCCCGGCGCGCAGGGCTTGGATCACCGGCGGCAGCTCAGGCGCCGCCAGAAGAGGAAGAATGCGGATCAGATCGCCGCCGTCGCCGATCTGCCCGAGCGCCCGGGCGGCCCAGGCGCGAATGCGCGGATCCGGGTCGTCCAACAGACCGCGCAGCGGCTCGGCCGCCGCAGGGAACGGATCGCGCGCCAGGGCGTAGGCGGCGAAAAACCGCAGGTCGGGATCGGGTCGCGCGGCGCCCTTGGCCCGCTTGCCGTCCCGCGCCCCGGCCTCGCGCCCGGACGCCGCGAGGGCGGCGACCGCCAGCGGCACCCGCTCTTCTTGCTTGAAGCGAAACAGGGCCGGCGCGAGCCGCGCCCAGCGTTCGGCCTCGGGCAGAGGCTCTAATCCAAGCCCCACCGCAACGACGTCGGCGCCGATCTTGCCCAGCGCCTCGACCGCCAGCCGCCCGGTCTCGGGGTCGGAATCGACCGCCGCATGGAGCAACCCGGTGGTGGCGGATTTCGCCTCGGCATCTTCCATCTCGCCGAGCGAGAACGCCGCCGCGCGCCGCACCGCAGGTTCGGCGGCCTCCAGCATACCGAGCAGCACCGGCCGCCCCTCCGCCGAAGGAATCCGGCCGAGGGCGATCGCCAGCGCCTCGCGCAGCCCCGGTCCGCCGGAGGCCGCGATCTGCACGGTGGTCGGGTCGTAGATCTGCCGGTCGACCAGCAGGAGAAGCATCGAGCGGATGTCGAGATCGGGGATCACATCGACCCGCCGCGTCCGCGGCGCTCCGGAACAGGCCGAGAGAAGAGCGACTCCCCAGCCGAGCGCGAGGAGGAGACCGACCGACCGGGCGTGGCGCGGCTTTCTACGGGTGGAGCGGAATTCCATGCGGGTCTTTCCCTTCGGGCGAAGACTCCCCTCGAATGGGATCGAGTCGGCCGAAAGGCGCCGGCTCGGGCGCATAATGCGCGGTCTCACGCCCGAGTTTACGTCCGAACGGCGGAAAAGGTGGGGAGCACGGTCCCCGGGAGAGGCGGGCCGTGCTCTTGGAGGGAGGCTGGGAGAAGGGAGATCAGGGCTCCTAAGGCTGGGCTGACTTTCGCTGGCCTTTAACGTTCTCTAGGTTCCCTCGATCCTCGGAAGGAACTCACAGAACGTATTTCGTCAGGTCGACTCCCGGACGGACCTGCAAGCTCTCCCGCTCGCGAACCCCGCGAGGGTCTCCCTGCCGATCCTCGGTGCCGGTCTTGTCTTCGGGATTCTGGCTACCAGGGGCTTGATCCCGCCGCTCTTCCGGATTGCGTTCCTCTTTGATGGGCTGCTCGGGAATCTGATCGCGATCCTCTCGTTCGTTCGGCATGGGCATCTCCCCGTAAGTACGTCCGTTCAGCCGGTGCTGCTACCACTGCTTTGGAGGAAGCTTCGGGAGCGGAGATTCTCTTCTCTCCGCTCCCTCCCCTACCCTTCCTTGGGAAAGGGAAGCGCGGAAGGTCTCCCCCTTCTATCGCTCCACAAACCCGACGTTGGTCCGGTTTGGACTATTTTCCGCATCCGTAGTGGCAACCTTTAGCTCGGGTTGTGATCGCCGACCTTCAGGATGCGTGGTCGACGAAGAGAGCAAGGCCAGTGCCAGGTTTTACACCCCAGAGCGCCGCTCCCTATGAAGCACCCGGCCCCTCCCAGGGAGCGCCCACCCCGCTCTAGGGAGCCTCGTCCCCGGCATCGGAAATTTCTGCAAGGGACGTCGAACGGGCCAAGGAAGAGTTTTCCGTCAAGTCAAAAGAGAAGGGCGGGGCAACCGGAGTAGGCTTTCCGCCCAGATCCTCCAGCAACGCCTCCGATGGGACGCACCGGAACGTGCTGGGGAGCGATCCGCCGCCCGTCGAGGAGATCAAGAAAGCCGGCGGGGCGGATCGGACGGCGCTGCGAGGAAATCGGACGGCCGTTGACTCGCCGCAGGGCCCGTTTGGGAGAGGAAAAACTTCAATTGGGAGCCAAATCGATTCTGCTGGCTCCCTATTTGATTTTGATGGAGTCCAAGCGGCCGTGGATGGACCCCAAGTGGCCGTCGCTGGAGCCCAAATTCGTTTCGCTGGAGCCCAGGTCGGTTCTGATGGACTCCAAACGGATTCTGCTGGACTCCAAACGGATTCTGCTGGCGCCCAAACGGCGTTCGTTCTCTCCCAAGCGGCCTTCGGAACCTCCTAAACGCTCCTCGATTTGGCCTCAATACCGAATCAGCGTCGCGGCCAGGAGGGGCTTCGCCGGCAATCCAGCAGGATCTCGATCTTCATGTGACGCGGGCGCGGATGAGCGCTTTGGCCTGCTCCCAATCCATGAAGCTGGCCTCTCCCGATTCGATCTGCCGATCTCGCTCGCGGAGGACCTCTTCGTGCCAGGTGGGGGACTCCAAGGAGGCTAGCGCGGCATGGTTTACTCTTGCGGCCCGCCCGCGCGGGCGGGGCAGTTTGCCGGGCCGGGCTCATATACTGCTCGGGCAATGACTTCTGTCTCCTTGGTGTTCGATGGCGTACGGCGCCGGTTTGGGCGGGTTCGTGCCCTGGAACCGGCTTCGGGCCGGGTGGCGGCGGGTGAGGCGCTTGTGGTCACCGGGGCGAACGGGGCGGGCAAGAGCACTCTGCTGCGCTGCCTAGCCGGACTGCTGGCGCCGGACGGCGGAACGGTCGAGCACGTGGAAGAGGGGGCCGCTTTGACTCCGCCCGAACGGCGGGCGCGGATTGGCTTCGTGGCGCCGGACCTGGCGTTTTACGACGAGCTGTCGGCGGGGGAAAACCTGGAGTTCTTCGCTCGGCTGCGCGGGTTGCCCGCCGCCCGGGCGGGCGAACTGCTGGAGCGCGTGGGGCTACCGGTCGACCGGGCGGCGGGGGCTTTGTCCTCCGGCATGCGGCAGCGGCTGCGCTGGGCCTGGGCGCTATTGGCCCGGCCGCGCGCACTATTATTGGATGAGCCCTTTCAGAACCTCGACCGGGAGGGGGAGGATTCCGTCCGCGGCCTGCTGGGCGAGCACTTGGAATCCGGCGGTCTGGCGATCGTCGCCTCGCCCATTCCTCTGGAGGTCGCGGGTGCCGTCTCCCACCTCACACTGGGTCGCTAGCGCGCGGGCGGTCTTCGCCAAGGACTGGCGCTGCGAGCTGCGCAGCCGCTATGCCTTGAACGCCATCGGCCTGTTCGCCGTCACCACCCTGGTGGTGACCAGCGCCGCCTTGGGGCCTTCGGGTTCGAACCAGGCGATGGCGATCAACGTGTTGCCGGCGATCCTCTGGTTGATCTTGCTGTTCGCCGCGGCGGCCGGCCTGCCGCGCGTCTTCGTCCATGAGGAAGAGAGCCGGACGGCCAATGCGTTGCGGCTGGCCGCGACGCCGTCGGCTCTTTTTGCCGGTAAGGTCGCCTTCGGGCTGAGCCTGCTGCTCGCGATCGAGGCGCTGGTCGCTCCGCTCTACCTGGCGGTGATGAACTTGAACCTGGCCTCCCCCGGGCTGTTCGTGGGGGCGCTGGTGGCGGGCGGTTATGGCCTCGCGACCGGCAGCGTCCTGATCGCGGCGCTCGCGAGCCAGGCGCGGGGGCGGAGCACCCTCTTTTCCGTGCTCGCCTTTCCGGTCCTGATGCCGCTTCTGCTGCTCGCGATCGAGCTGACCCGCAACTCCGTCGCGGGCGATCCGGCCGGACCGGCGCTGCCGCAGCTCCTTCTATATGATGGCACCGTGACCATCGCGGGACTTATGCTGTTTCCGGCGGTATGGAACCCATGACACGCACAATCTCTCTCGGACTCCGCGGCGCGCTCTGGCTCTGGATGTCGGCCTGCATTTGGGGGGCGTTCTTCTACGCCTGGTCCGACCCGGCCTTCATCGGCCAGTCGAGCCGTATTCTGTTCTTCCACGTGCCGATGGCCTGGACCTCCTTCGTCGCCTACTTCGCGGCGGCGGTGTGGAGCGCGGGCTATCTGTGGGGCGGGCGCCAGGCGCGGCACGATCGGGCGGCGGCGGCGGCGGTCGAGTGCGGCGTCCTGTTCGGCGTACTGGCGACGATCACCGGGTCGCTCTGGGCACGAATCGAATGGGGCGCGTTTTGGAATTGGGATCCGCGCCAGACTTCGATCGTCGTCGTCCTGCTGTTTTACGGCGCGTACCTCGCTCTGCGGAGCGCCATGGCCGACCGGGAGGTGCGCGCGCGCATCTCGTCGGTCTACGCTCTGATCGCCCTGGTGGTGACGCCGTTCTTCTACTTCATCGTGCCGCGGATCACCGAGTCGCTCCATCCCGAGCCGGTGATCAATGCCGAGCGCAAGCTGGACGTTGATCCGCGCATGTTTTATGTCCTGATCGGCTCGTCGCTCGCCTACATGGCGCTGTTCTTCTGGATTCACAACCTGCGGTCGCGGGCGCAAGCGCTGGCCGACGCGCAAGAAGACGAACTGCCCTAGGCGGCGGGTTCGAACGGTAAAGGGGACACCATGGAGCTCGGCGGACTCGGTTGGATCTTCGCGGTCAACCTGATCATCTGGACAGGGTTGTTCCTCTTCTTACTGCGCCTCGACCGGCGTATCGCCGGGCTCGAAGCGGGGAAGAGTCGGTAAAGGAGTCGATGATGAAAAGAAATCTCTAGTACGTCGCGGGCGGCTTGATGCTGCTCGCGTTCGCGGGCTTCTCGATGATGTCGTTCCAGAAGAACCTGACGCCGTACGTCAGTTTCGAGCAGGCGACCTCCTCGCCGCGGATCGTGCAGGTGATGGGCGGGCTGCAGAAGGGAAGCGCCGCGTATTCGGTCGATGAAAAGTCGTTGTCCTTCACGATCCTGGAGCCGAAATCGAGCAAGCCGCTGCGCGTTCGCTATCACGGCGTCCGGCCGGGCAACTTCGACGACGCGATCAGCATCGTCGCGATCGGCCGCTACGACGAATCCGCCGAGCGATTCGAAGCGAGCAAGCTGCTGGTCAAGTGCCCGAGCAAGTATCAGGGCGCCGAAGTGAAGACGTACAGCTAGGAGGTACCCGATCGTGGATGCACTGACCCATCTCTACCTACCCGGCGCGGTCGCGATCTGGAGCGCGTTGATTTTCGCGCTTGCGGGCGTCTGGGGCTATGTCCAGGCAATGCGGGGCGACGCGTCGGCGCTCGCCTTCGGCCGCCGGGCGTACTCCTGCTTCGCCGCGGCGATCGGGCTCACCGCTTTGATGCTGATCCTGGTGCTATTGATGCGGGATTTCCGCATCGAGTACGTCTTCCAGTACTCGGGGCTCGACCTGCCGGGGCACTACCAGTTCGCGTCGTTCTGGGCGGGGCAGAAGGGGAGCTTCCTGATCTGGTTGTTCTGGGGCACCGTGCTGGGCCTGTTCGTCCAGCGCACGGCGGGCAAGGCCGAGGCGCCGGTGATGGTGGTCTATCTGGCGACGCTGCTGGGGCTGATCTTCATCCTGGTGCGGGAAAATCCGTTCGTCATGCTTACCCAGTCGCCGCTCGACGGCCAGGGGTTGAACCCGCTTCTCCAGGACGACTGGATGGTGATCCACCCGCCGATCATGTTCATCGGCTACGCCGCGACGGCCGTTCCGTTCGCCTTCGCCATGGCGTCGCTCTGGCGCCGCGATTACGACGGCTGGGCGGCGCGGGCGTTTCCCTGGGCGCTGTTCGGCTTTCTGGTGCTCGGCTGCGCGATTTTGATGGGTGGTTATTGGGCCTACAAGACGCTCGGCTGGGGGGGATTCTGGGGCTGGGATCCGGTGGAAAACGCGTCGTTGATCCCCTGGCTGCTGCTCACCGTGTTGGTGCATGGCCTGCACCTGGAACGGACCAAGAAACGCTACCGCCGGGCGAACTACGTGATCGCCGCGATGGTCTACCTGTCCGTGCTCTATGGCACGTTCCTCACCCGCTCCGGCGTGCTCGCCGATTTCTCGGTTCATAGCTTCGTCGATCTCGGCATTTCGGGCTGGCTGATCGCGCTGATGGGGACGTTCGTCGGCCTTTCGATCTGGCTGCTCGCCACCCGCCTGCGCCAAGTCCCGACCGAAACGAACGAGGATCCGGTCCTCTCGCGCGGCACCTTCCTGGTGCTCGCGACGATCGCGATCTCAGTCTCGGCTCTCGCGATCACGTTCGGCACCTCGGCGCCGCTGCTCACCCGCCTTCAGGCGAACCCGGGGCAGGTCGGGCCAGAGTGGTACAACCTGGTGAACAAACCGCTGGCGATCATGATCGCGGTCCTGCTCACCTTTCTCCCCTACCTTTCCTGGAAGGGCGACCGGTTCGGCGCCTTGCTCAAGAAGATGGTGGTGCCGCTGATCCTCGGTACGCTGCTCGCCGTCTGTTTCGTCGCCTGGAAGGTGCACGACGCGCTCGACATCGTGCTCGTCCTGTTCGCTTCGCTCGCTCTGGCGACGAACCTGCACAAGACGATCGCCAAATTCCGCGCCGGCGGACTTCGTGCCGCGGGCGGGTATCTCGCCCACGCCGGTGTCGGGATGATGCTGCTCGGGATTCTCGCCTCGTCGGCCTACGACGAGAGCACCAAGCTGACCCTGGTCCAGGGCAAGCCGGTCCAGAGCAACGGCCGGACCTTCACCTTCGTCCGCTACCTACCGCCGACACCCGAGGAGCGTCGGGACCGGATGGAGATCGCGGTCACCGAGGCGAACGGCAAGCACTATTCGCTCTATCCGCGGATGTTCTTGAACCAGCGCACCCAGCAGCTGATGGTCAACCCGGACATCAAGAAGACCCTGCGCTCGGATCTCTACATTTCGCCGCTCGAGTACGATCCGGGCCGGTCGATGCTGGAACTCGCCAAGGGCCAAGAGGGCGAGGTGGGCGCCGTCCGCGTCAAGTTCGAAGGGTTCGACCTCCAATCGAACGGCAACGCCATGGCCCAGATGGCGAGCGGTCAGGTGATCACGATCGGCACGGTGCTCGAAGTGACCCGCGACGGCAAGACGGAGAAGCTGGGGCCGATCTATCGTCTGAATCCGGCCAACGGCCAGGTGGAGACGCCGAGCGTCGATCTGCCCGGCGGCGGCGCGATCCGGGTGGTCGCGATCAACGCCTCGGCCGGCAACGTCCAGTTGGAGGTCGGCGGCATCGCCAATCCGGCCAAGCTCGCGGTCGACGTAACCACCAAGCCGCTGATCCAAATGGTCTGGTTCGGGCTCTACCTCATGCTGATCGGCGGCGGCCTCGCGATGATCCTCCGCTTCCGCGACGCCCGGGTGCTCGAACGGGTGGCGGAACGGACGGCGGTGGCGTAGGGCGGTCCCCGTCAGGCCCCGAACGCCAGGCGCTCGGCAAGGCTGTTGGGCAGGCCCGCTTCGCGGATTCGCTCTTGGGCGCGGGCGATCGGGTAGGTTACGCGGTGCCAGCGCAGGACGCGGCGCTCGGTGTCGTAGGTCATGAAGGCGGCGCGGGGATCGCGGTCGCGCGGCTGGCCGATCGAGCCGGGGTTGATCAGGTAGCGGGTGTTCGGTTCGAGCACCAGGCGGCCGGTGCCTTTGAGCGCCCGGACTCCTATCCCTCCGCGGTCGTAGCTGAACAGCGAAGGGATGTGGGTGTGGCCGAAGAAGGTGATCGGCGAGGAGAAGCTGGTGAAGATCTCCCAGGCGTCGAGGTCCGAGAAGACGTAGGTGTCCTCGTCGAGCGGCGAGCCGTGGCAGATCGAGACTCCCTCGGCGACTTCGATCGGCCCCTGGGGGAGGTCGCGAATGTAGCGCAGATTCGCCGGGGTCAGTCGCCGGTTGGTCCACTGAGCCGCCTGGAGCGCGTTGGCGTTGAACTGGCCGCCCGAGTCGATCCCGGCGACCACCTTGTCGTGGTTGCCGCGGACGATACGGATGCTGCGGCCCAGGTCGCGCACCGCTTCGACGACCTGATTCGGCGCGGCGCCGTACCCTACCAAATCACCCAAGACCAGGATGGCGTCGGCCCGTTTGCGGCGCGCGCGTCGCAAGACCGCTTCGAAGGCCTCCCAGTTGCCGTGCATGTCGGACAAAATCAAGTAGCGCACTAGGACTCTTTTCTTGCTGCGAAGTCACGTTCCAAGTCTTCGATTCGATGTCGGCGCGCGTTGATGGGGTACTGCGCCGGAGGGTAATATTTAGCGGGTTCGGTAGATCATAGCGGGATCAGCGGGGTAAACGCAGCAAGATGCGCGCCGCGATCTCTTCCGGAGTCTCCTCGGCCGCCACTTCGATCGTCACGTCGGCGGTACGGTAGGCCGGCAAACGCTCGCGGTACAGGGCGAGCCCTTCCGTTTCATCCCGAAACAAGGGGCGGTCCTCCTTGCCTTCAAAGCCGATCCGCGCGGCGAGGGTGGCGAAGCTGGGATGCAGCCAGACCGTGAGGCCGTGCCGTTTCATCAGCTCGGCGTTGCTCGAAGAGGCGAAGGTGCCGCCCCCGGTCGCGATCACCGCGGCGTCTCCCAAGGCGGCGCGTTCCAGCGCCTCCCTTTCCCATTGGCGAAAAACCGCCTCTCCCCGTTCCAAGAAGATCGTCCGCACCGATTGGCCCGCCGCCGCTTCAATCGCGAGATCGAGGTCTAGGAAGGGGACGGCGAGGCGTTCGGCGAGCAGGCGGCCGACGGTGGTCTTTCCCGCCCCCATGAAGCCGACCAGGAAGACGTTCAAGCGGCCCCCTCGGCGGCGAGCAGCCGCTCTGCGTTGCGACGGATCGCTCCCGCGCTTCCGCCGGAGCAGATGGCGCTGAGGACGACCGCCGATTCTGCGCCCGCAGCGAGCACGAGACTGACATTTTCTGTCGTAATTCCGCCGATCGCGACCCAAGGTTTGGCGGTCAGGCGGCCCGCTTGGGAGATCCAGGAGAGTCCGACCACCGGATCGGGGGCGTCTTTGCTCGTCGTGGGGAAAACCGGACCGACCGCGATCAGATCGACCTCGTCGTCGGCGTCCGCCTGAGTCAATTGCTCCGGATCGTGGGTGGAGAGACCGATCGCGAGTTCTGCGCCCACCGTGCGGCGGGCCGCGGCGGGGGGCAGATCGGCCTGGCCGAGATGGAGGCCGAAGACGGGAAACAGGGCGGCGAGGTCGGCCCGGTCGTCGATCCACAGGCGGGCCGGCGTACCTTCGATCCGGCGACAGGCGGATTCGACCTCTCGGTAGAGATCCCGATCGGAGAGAAGGCCGGCCGGCTTGGCGCGCAGCTGAATCCATCGGATGCCGGCTTCGGCCATCGCGGCCACCCCGTCGGCGAGGGAGAGCGGAGCGAGGGCACGAGCGTCCGCTATGGCGTAGATCCGGGGCGGCGCGAGCCGCTCCCGGCTCATTTCGTGCTCGGTTCCGTGCTCGGCTCGCGGCGTAGGAAGCGCTCCATGAACCGAGTGGAGAAACGCCCGGCTTGGAATTCAGGATCGCGCATGATCCGACGGTGGAGCGGAATCGAGGTGTGAATCCCTTCGACAACGAAGAAGTCGAGCGCCCGCGACATCCGTGCGATCGCCTCGGGCCGGGTTTGGTCGTGGACGATCAGCTTGGCCACTAGCGAGTCGTAAAACGGCGGGATCGTATAGTCCTCGTACCCGTGGGTGTCCACCCGGGTGCCGGGGCCGCCCGGCGGATGGAACGTCTTGAGCCGGCCGGGCGACGGGGCGAAGGTATCGGGATTTTCGGCGTTCACCCGGCACTCGATCGCGTGGCCGCGCGGCGGAACCCCGCTCGGAATGTCGAGCCGGTCGCCGGAGGCGATGCGCATTTGGAGCTTCACGAGGTCCAGGCCGGTGACCATTTCGGTAACCGGATGCTCGACTTGAATGCGGGTGTTCATCTCCATGAAGTAGAAGCTGCCGTCCGAGTCGAGCAGGAACTCGATCGTGCCGGCGTTTTCATAGGAGACCGCCTGGCAGAGGCGGACCGCGGCGTCGCCCATTTTGGCGCGCTGCTCCGGCGTCAGGGCGGGAGAGGGCGCCTCCTCGATCAACTTCTGGTGCCGGCGCTGGATCGAGCATTCGCGCTCGCCCAGGTGGATCGCCGTGCCGTGGTGGTCGCCGAACACCTGGAACTCGATGTGGCGCGGCTCGACCAGGTACTTTTCGAGATAGATGGAGCCATCGCCGAACGCCTTCTGCGCTTCGGCATGGGCGGTCGCGAACTGATTCGCGATCTCGGATTCCTCGTGGACGATCCGCATGCCGCGCCCGCCACCGCCGGCCGATGCCTTGAGGATCACCGGGTACCCGACCTCGGCCGCCAAGGCGCGCGCCTCGGCCGCGTCGGCGAGCGGTTCTTCGCTGCCCGGAAGGACCGGTACGCCGGCTTCCTTCGCCTTCTGGCGGGCGTTGGCCTTGTCGCCCATCATCCGGATCACGTCCGGCCGGGGTCCGATCCAGCCGATGTTGCACTCCGCCAGCACCTCGGCGAAATGGGCGTTCTCGGCCAGAAAGCCGTACCCGGGATGCACCGCGTCGGCGCCGGTGATCTCGGCGGCCGAGAGGATGCTCGAAATGTTCAGGTAGCTCTGGTTCGAAGGGGGCGGCCCGATGCAGATTTCCTGATCGGCGTAGGTGACGTGCAGGCTGTCGCGGTCGGCGGTCGAATAGACCGCCACGGTCTTGATGCCGAGTTCGCGGCAGGCTTGGATGATCCGCAGAGCGATCTCGCCCCGGTTGGCGATCAGGATCTTCTTGAACATCGCGTCTGAAGGCTCAGGAGAGACGGATCGCGAACAGCGGCTGACCGAACTCGACCGCCTGCGCGTTCTGCGGGAAGATCTCGCTGATCACGCCGTTGACGTCCGACTCGATCTCGTTCATCAGCTTCATCGCTTCGATGATGCACAGAACCTGGCCCTTCTTGACCCGGGCGCCGACCTCGACGAAGGTCGGAGATTCGGGTGACGAGGCGCTATAGAACGTGCCGACGATCGGCGAGGTGAGGACGTGATCGGCAGGGCCTTGGGAAGCCGGAGCGGCCGCGGAGGACTCGGACGCCGACGCGGCGGCGGGGGCACTCGGGGGGACGGGTGGCGCTGCGTGAGGAGGGTTGCCGGGGCTCGCCGACCCGGAGGGGGCCGCGCTGTTTTCCCGCAACGGGGCGACCGGCGCCTGACCGTCGATCTTCAGGCGAAAGCCGGAACGCTCGACCTCCAGGCCATGGAGGCCACGGGCGGCGATCAGCTCGACCAGCTCTTTGATCTGCTCGAATGTCAACAAGGTTCGCGTTTCCTTCGGAGAATTTTCGGGCCGCCGCCACCCGTTCCGGCGGGGCGACTCCTAGGAGAGTTCGCTCTCCAAGAGCAGGCGCGCCCGGCGCAACTCGAATCGCGCGCGGCCGTAGCTGCCTTCCGGTCCCAGGACAAGCAGCAGGTAATAGTCCTTGGCCACCGAGCTTACCATGACGGTCCCATGCTCCGTGGTGACCGCCACGTGCTGTACCTCGCCCATCGCGATCTCGCGGTGATTTTCGGCGATCGACCGCGCCTGGGCGACCAGCTCGGCCGACAGAACCTCCAAGTCGAGTTCCGGGTCGTTCGAAACCGACTCTACGGCGATTCCATCGGCGGCGACCAGCGACAGGGCAACCGCACCCTCGATTCGGTTGGCGATGCGGGAAAGGACTTCAAGAAACACCGGGCGCGCTCCTGCGGCGGAGCCGCTCTAGGTACGCGGTGAGAATCTGGACCTTGCGCTGCACCCTGGAGGGCTCGGGCGTCGGCTCGCGGGTCATCCCGGGATCAGGGCTCGAAAAGACCGGCGGAGGCGTTGAACTCTCGGCAGCGGCGGGCAGCGGCGGTAGCGGAGCGAGCCGGGTCGCGAACTCCTGCTCCTCGACGGCGCGTTCCGCGGTTTCCGCGACGCTGCCCATCTGGGCGAACAACTTCCGCGCCGCGGCGTTGTTCGGATCGCGCTCCAGCACCTGATCGAGGATGCGCCGCGCTTCCTCCCGGTGCCCCTGGCGCAGATAAAGCTCGGCGAGGGTTACCGTTTCGGTTTCGGATGCCGGCTCAACCGGCGCTTCGAATCGCGCCGGGGCGACGACCGGAGCTTCGAACCCGAGCGCTGGGGGCTCGGGAGTCGCGAAGACCGGCGCCGGTTCAACGGTTGCGGCGACCGGTGCGGCGAGCGGTAAGGATACCGGCGTTGTCGCGACGAGTTCCAGGATCTGAAGATCGAAAACGCCGCCTTCGGCCAGTCCCTCACTCCAGCGGCGTCGGCTTTCGCCACCGCCAAGACCGGCGAAGATCTCGGCTTCCGACGGTGCGGCCGAAGCGACCGACGGCTCCTTGCGAGGCACCTCGTAGAGCTTGAACAGGTCGTCGCTCGGCACCGCCGGTGCCGGTTGCCGGGTCGGGATTCCCAGGTCGAAGATCTCTTCGTTCATCGCGTCGCTCCGGACGGGGGAAAGAGGCACCTCGCCGATCTCTTCGGCGACGGCGACGGGGGCCGGATCCTCAGTGCCTTGACGCTCCGCCGCCATTACGGGCGGGGCGAGGTCGGGCGCTTCGAGACGCCGCCGGAGTTCGGCGATGTCCGGATCGGTTTCGTGCAGTAGAGCGTAGAGCGACAGCCGCTCGCGCGCTCGGGTTAGCTCCCCCAGCTCGATGTAGGCGCGGACCAGCAATTTACTCGCCACCGCTTGGGTCGCGTCCTGACGAACCACCCGTTCCAGCGCCTCGCGGGCCGCTTGCGGTTCGTCTAGCTCAACGTGGCATCGCCCCTTGGCGACCAGTGCCGACAGGTACCCCGGATGCTCGACCAGGCCGGCGTCGAGCACCTCGACCGCCTCGCGCAGACGACCGAGCTGGCGGTACTCCTCGGCCAGCTGCAAAAAGAGTCGCGAAGTCCGGTCTGCCTCCCATCGTCGGCGCAGCTGGGTGACACGGTCGGGAAACGGCTGGTCGGTCATCGAGTGGGCGTGTGCGATAGGAGTCGCGTTGTAGTAATCATCCGTCGAGCGGGTGGGTCGCCAAGCCTGCTATTGGGATCTAAACACCACAATCATAGCAGGTTTGACGCCTACGGCGGGTAGGCGCGGACGGACGGCGCCAGTGGGGAGGCCGCCGACCGGGCGTTCGCTTGCCCGGCCGGCGGTCGAGGTTTACTGAACCGTGATCACCACCGGAGCCGAGGTCAGGAACTGACCGTTGCCGGCGGCGACCTGCGCGGTAATCGTGAAGGTACCGCCCGAAGGGGGCAGTTGGCCCTGCTGGACGTTCAGCGTGGTGCTCGCGGCACCCGTAAAGTCGGTGAACTCGCGATCCGCCGGATCAAACGATCCGACCCCGCGGCTCGGGATGAAAACCACCTGAACGCCGGTGACCGGCTGGCCCTGCGAGTTGATCACGTTCGCCACCAGATCGATCGAGCCGTCCGCCCGAGGAATCTGGCGCGGCTGCGCGGTCAGGCTGATCGCGGTCGCGGAGTCGCGGATGGTCAGCGTGGCCGTAGCCGCTTCGCTGGAACCAAGGATCGCCGTAATGGTCGCCTCGCCCGCCTGGCTGCCGGCGCTGATTCGGGTCGTGGCGATGCCGCTCGAATCGGTCTGCGGCCGCGAGTTGGAGAGCGTGCCGAGGGTGGAGAACAGGAGCACGGTCTGCCCCGCCGCCACCGGAGTGTTGTCCACGTTGCGCGCGATGATCGTCACGGTGGCGGTAGACGAGCTGCCGGCCGCCGAGACCGGGATGTTGTTCGGGTTGACGCTTACCAAGAGAGTCGGTTGCGTCGAAGACGATTCGCCGACCTCGACCGACACCGTGGCGCTCCCGGTGCCCGAGGCGTTTCCCACCGCCAGGTTGCTGGTCATCGGGGGGATGGATGAAACGCCGGTCGTGACTTCGACCGTCGCGGTTCCCGGCCGGCCGTCGCCCCGGAGCGTGGCGATCGCCTCGCCATTGCCGTTCGTGGTGACCAGGGGCTCGATCGAGCCCAGGCTGGTAGCCAAACGGAGTTCGGTTCCGCTACGCAGCGGCGTACCCGTCGCCGTGCGGCCGACGATCGAGATCGTCGCGGTACCGTTGACGCCGATCCGGGTCGGCGATGCGCTGATCGTGAGGAACGTTCCGCTAGGCGCGGTGGGACTGCCCTTGCCGCAGGCGAGGCCGAACGCGATGGAACCGAGGGCAAGGAGAGCGAGCACGACGTAGGGCGAGCGGATTTTCATAGCGCCTCAGTATACGAATCGGGGCGGTCGCCCGTCCAGGCGACCGCCCCGAGGAAGTGGGCCGGAGAGTATTGACGAACTTACGGCACCATGATCGTTTGCGTAGTGGAAGAACCGCCCGGCTGGACGGTCAGCTTCACGATGTAGTTCCCGGCGGCGTATGTATGCATCGTGCTCGAGGTTGTGGCAGTGGCACCGTCACCGAACTCCCAAAGCCGGGAAATAACCGTCCCGCTTGAGGTATCCACGAAATTAACCGTGAAACCGTTCTTCACCGACGTGAAGCTCGCAACCGGATCAGCCGGCGGCGGCGGTGGCGGAATGATGCAGCCGGTTACCGCGGGCTGATACTGGAAGCCGTTCGCCACTGTATCGGAGCAACCCGTGTTGAGGTTGGTGACCGTCACCGGCACCGGCGCCGGCAACATCTCGGTTCCCGTGTCTGCGCCGACCGTGCAAGGCCGGGTCGGGAAGGTGCCCGTGAACTGGGGCGTCGTGACGACCAACGCTCCCGGGCTGGCGCTCACCAGAGCTGCCGGCGCATTGTTGATCAGCACTCGAATCGGCGGCGGTGGCCCACCGAAGGTATCGAAGCCGTTGAACTTACTGACCGCGCTGGTGATCGTCACCGCGGTACCTCCGAGGCGGTTTCCGCTGTTCGGTGAGATCGAGGTAATGACCGGCACGATCGGCCGGAACATGAACGGTCCGGGGAAGGTCGCGCCGTCGCCGGTCTCGATGTTGACCACACCGACCTGACCGCTCGGAACGTTGCAGTTGACGATCGAAACGGACGGCGATTGCACCACGATGCGGGTGCCGGTTACCGACTGCACCGGCGCCGCGAAACCGGCGAGGGTTACGGTGAGCGGTGAATCGAAGCCCTGGCCTTGAATCACCACCTGCTCGGGCTGGTTGTAAACCACCTCGGTCGGGCCGACCGCCGTGATCAAGACGTTCGATCCGTAGCGGAAAGCGCCCCCGGTGCTGCCCTCAAAGCCGCTGTTGATGTTCTTGACCCGAATGTCGGCGCTCTGGTTTTGCAAACCCTGACCGAAGCCGCGCGCCGCGGGCGTGAGCGCCACGATCCGGTTGGCGGTGACCGATTCGACCGCGGCTTCGACCGAGATACGCGGACTGCCGCCCTCGAAGAACACCTGAACGGGCGACTGGAATCCGTTGCCGTTGATCGTGACCCGCGTACCGCCGTCGTTGCTGCCCGAAGAGGGCGTCACCGAAGTGATGACCGGCTGAACACCGCCACCGCCGCTCGCGTAGGTAAGTCCGGCGGCCAAAGTGTCGGATTTCTGCTCCGGTTCGTTGACGTTGATCGTGACGCCCACGGCAACCGGAATCGCTTGACCCGTCGGCACCGACACTCCGGCCTGGGCGGCCGAGGGGGTGGTGATTCGAATCCGGTCCGGTGCCACGGAGATCACCTGCACGTTGGCGCTGCCAATCGTTACGCGCACCGGACCCTCGAAGCCGCCGCCTTGGATCGTGGCCGTCTCACCGCCCTGCGGGCTGATGATCGAAGGCTGCACGAAGGCGATGAAGAACGTCGCCGCGGCGCCAATTTGGACGTTGGCGAAAGACTCGCTCCGGCCGAGCGTTGCGCGGACCGTGGCGACCCCGGCGTTCGTGCCCGGAAAGAGCACGGCCTGCGCGGAGCCGTTGGTCAGCTGCAGAGTGACTTGCGTAGCGCCGCCCGCGGCGCCGAACGAACCGAGCGTGGTGACCACGGTGATCGGGGTGAGGTTGGCCGGCGGTTGGCCCGTATCGGCGCGTACCGCGCGCACGGTGATCGTGCTCGACTGACCGCTGCCGATCGCCAGGGTTACGGGGCTGGCCGTGACCGTGATGTTGTAGGTGATTTGGGCCACCGGCGGCACCGGCGGCACCGGATCGGACTTGGGCTCGGACGGTGAATTCGAAGTGCAGGCGGCCACTACCAGGAGGGTGGCCGAGAGCAGAACGAATAACGACTTACGCAGCGGGTTCATTGTCGGAGCTCCTACGTCAGGGGACGACTTCAACGTCGAAAGAAACCGAATCCGAGACGATGTCGGTCCCCGAAAGTGTACGGCCGAAGAATCGTAGCGTGATTCGCATCGGAATCACCGTGCTACCGGTCTGTTGGTCCATGCCGAAGTTGACCAGGTCCGAGAGCGGCGGCGAGGTGAGCTGGGCCGTCCGCAGAAAGACCAAGTTGTTGAAGACCGTCGTTGCGTTGACCCCGACGTTGCCGAACAGCGACTCGACGAGCGGTTGCGGCAGGCGGGTTCCGGTATCCCGTCGAGCGTAGCGGACCTCGTACGAGCGCATTTGGATGTCCTGCAGGGTGCTGGTGGTGCCCGAGGGATCCTTGCTCACGCTGCGCAGCGTGATGCTGCCCAGCTGGGTCGGCCCGTTGGCGACGGACACCGAGACCGGCACCTGATCGAAGGTGCTGACGGTCAGAAGGACGGTCCCCTCGGTGCGTTCCGTGCTCGAATTGCACGACATCCCGGCGAGGGCCAGAAGGATAAGCGAGGCGAGTCGAAGCTTGGTTGTCATGGAGCGCTCCTGCCGATGTCTAAAGCTTAATGATCCGCGGCGTGATGAAGATGAGGAGCTCTTCGTTCTCGTTGCTCACGGTTTTGTTTCGGAACAGGTAGCCGAGGAGCGGGATGTTGGCCAATCCGGGCACCCGCGCGTTGCCGTCGTTGTTCGAGATCTTGTAGATCCCGCCGATGACCGCCGTACCGCCGTCCCGAACGATCACCCGGGTGCTCGCGTCCTTGGTGGAGATCGGCGCATTCGCCGCACCGGGCACCAGGAAGCCGAGCTGCGGCTCGCGCTTCGAGATGTCGATCTGCATAAGGATCGTGCCTTCGGCGGTGATCTGCGGCACGACGTCGAGCCGCAGGGTCGCGTTGACGAACTGGACGGTGACCGTGTTGTTGGCGATGGTCTGGATCGGGATCTGGACGCCGCTCTGGATCGAGGCGCGCTGATTGTTGAGCGTCGCGACCTTGGGCGCCGAGAGGATGTTGATCAGACCGTCGCTCTCCGCGGCTTGCAGCGAAAGATCTAGCGTGAACGTGTTGAGCACGTTGCCGAGCCTGAGGTTGATCGCCCCGTTGTTGCCGCCGGTCGCGAGGTTTACGTCGCCGCCGCCGGCCACGTTGTTGGGGAAGATCAACCCGGTCGTGTTGCCATGGGCGGCATCGGCCACCGTGTTGAAGCCCCAATCGATTCCGAGGGAGCGCGAGAAGCGCTTCGTGGTTTCGATGATCCGGGCCTCGATCATGACCTGCGGCTCCGGCGTGTCGAGGTTCTCGATCACCGCGATCACGGTGTCGAGGTAGGTCGGCAGCTCCTTGATGATCAGCGTGTTGGTCCGGTCGTCCACCAACACCGTGCCGCGCTGCGAGAGGATTCCCGAAGCGCCCGAACGGAGAACTCCGGCGACGTCCCGGGCGGTCGCGTAGCTCAACCGCTTGAGCACGGTGCGAAGGGGGACGGCCAAGGCGCGCGCCGCCGCGAGATCCTGCCGTTCGCCGGCTTCCTTGCGGAGCACGTCGGTCGGCGCGATGCGCATTACGTTGCCCTCTAACTCACAGCCGAGGCCGTTGATCTTGAGCACCTGGGCGAGCGCCTGATCCCACGGCACGTTCTCCAGCTCGGCGGTGACCTGCCCCTTTACGCCCGGCTGAACCACGATGTTGAGGCCGCTGATCTGAGCGAACGTGCGCAGCACGTCGGTCACGTCGGCGTTGGTCACCTTGAGGTCGATCGGATCGCCAACGTATCTCCGTTCGTCCGAACCGCCGCCGATACAGTCGGAGACCGCTCCGGGCGCGGAGGTCGTTCCGGCCTCTTCGACGCTGCCCGGCTTGCGCGGTTCAACCGGAGCGCGGGGGGCGAGCGGCTTGGGAGCCGGCGCGACCGAGGCGGCCGGCCGGGCCGCGAGATCGAGGTCGCTCGGACCGGAAACCGGACGGCGCGCTTCCTGAGGAGCCGGAGCCGGCGGTGGCTCGTAGGCCTCGGTCGCCTCCGGCTCCGCGGCATAGACGGGAGCGGGCGGCGGAGGCGGCGGAGGCGCCAAAGAGGCGGTCCGAACGGGGGCCTCGGCATAGGAGCCGGCCGAGGCCGAATCCGAGCCGCCGAACTTGATGACGAGCGTGTTGCCGAGCCGGCTGATGCGCGGCGCCTGGTCGGAATTCAGGTCGAACACCACCCGGGCCACCGGATCGGGAGCCCCACGGAACTGCGCGACGCGCACCCGGTCGACCGGGCCGCCCCCCGCGATCGACGGGCGCTTGGTTCGGTTGGTGACTCCCGGGAGGTCGAGCACGAAGCGTTTCGGCGCATCGAGCACGAACGTCGTATAGGGAAACTCTCCGTCGCCCGCCAAGCGAATGGTTGCGCCGTCGCCACCCGGGGCAACGATGATCTCGTCCAACCGCGTCGCCGCCGTACCGGTCGGCTCGGGCGCCGAAACCGGGGCGTCCGGCGTACCGAGACCGCGCGAATTGTTGGCGATCGGCGAGGCTTCCTCGGCGGCGTACTCTTCGGGCTCCTCGGTAACCGACTCGAACGCCATGTTCTCCGCCGGCTCCTGGCCCGCGACCGCGGCCAGACTCTCCTCGACCGGCATCAGCTTCAGACGCAGTCCGGAACCTTCGGCGGAGACCGAATGCTCCACTTCCTGGCGGGTCTGGAGAACGAGCCGCATCAGCGGACGGGTTCCTTGACTGTCCCGCTCGATGCGCACCGACGAGACCAGTCCCGAACTCGGGGCGAGGTCCGCAAGATCGGGGCCGGGCTTGGAGTTCGGCAGCTCGAGCACGACCTGGCCATCGGCGTTGCGGAAGCTGGTCCAGACCAGTGGCGCGCTCGCGCCCAGCTCAAGGTAGGTCTCGGGCGCTCCCTCGCGGATCTCCATCGAGCGGACTTCGCTCGCGGACCCGGAAGTCGGCACCTCGGCGGGGGCCGAACGCGCCGAATCGGTCGGCGCGGCTTCGACGACCCGAGCCGGCTTCGAGGTTGTACAACCGAGGCCTAGGGCCAGGACCCCGATCGCGAGCGGCGCGCCAAAGCGTCGCCCTGCGCAGCCCAGCGTTCTCATCAGTACTTCTCCCATGGCACTCGCCTCCGTCACGGATCTCGAACACGAACGCGGAGCCCTCAGGGCCCCAGCGTCTTGACGACTTCGCGGAACGGCTTGAGCGCGGTCGGATCCTGGACGATCTGTTTGAATACCACCTCGTTTCGGCGAATCGTAACGACATCGCCGTCATAGAGTTGGTCGCCTTCGCGGAGCAGGTAGCTCTTGTTCTGATTTGCGGCTTTGACCTGCGCCACGAATCCCTTCTTGGTCTTGAAAACTCCGGTCAGATCGACTTCGTCGATCAGCAGCCCGGGAATTCCGTCCGGCCGCGGACCGCGCAGATCGAGTCGATCCGGCTTGGTCAATAGCGACTTGAACGGATCGCGCCGGTTGCCCGGATCGTAAGTGTAGCCGCCGCCCGAAAGGACCTCTTCCTCTCCTTCGAGGATCTGGTCGAGACCGCTGTATTCGGAGCCCTGGTCCTGCGCGGCGTCGACATCCTCGGTCGAGGCCTGCGGCGCATCGGACGTGCCGCCGGGGTTTCCGGTCTGCGCCGCGGCCGCGAGGCCCAAAGCGAAAAGCAACGGTAGAACGAAGGTCGCACGCGGCTTCATTCCGGGCTCCCTCCCCGATTCGGCACTGTCGATAGACCCGGGGGGCCGCCTTGGGCGGCCGCGCCAAGGTCCGCCGGACCACCACCCGGCGCGACGAGAGGCGCAGGCGGGGGCGGAGGCGTCTCTTTATAGACGAACGTCTTGGCGGTGAAGGTCGCGTTGATCGTGTGCGGGTTCTTCGCCGCGCTGAACGCGCTGATCTCCAAGTTCTCGACGTTGATGATCCGCGAGAAGTTGCTGATCTTGTCGAAGAACAGAGCCAGGCTGTGATACCCGCCCTCAACGCCAACCGCGATCGGCCACTCGCTGTAGAAGTCTTTGTCGGAGAGCGCGCCGGGGGTAAAGCGCTTGAGGTCGAAGTCTCCCTGCTCGGCGAGCGACCGGATCTTGCGCAGCAGATCGGGCGTGTTGCGCCGGGCGGGCAGGATCCGTAGCGACTTGTCGAGTTCGAGTTCCAAGTTGCGCACGTCCTCTTGCAGCCGCGGCAGGTCGGCCTGGAACGTCAGACCTTCTTGGATCTTCCGCTGCAGCTCGGCCAGCTGGGACGCTTTCGACTCGATCTCTTCCTTCATCGGCTGCAGCTTGAGAAAGTAACCGGCGAGCAACAGGACGGCGCCGACCAGCAGGCCGACGCTGAGGCCGTAGTACCAGGGCTTTCCTTCGAGTCCGGTCTTCACGGTGATCCCTTCAGCTCGCGGGCGCCGCGGAGGGCGCAGGCGGGGTCTGGGTCGGCGAAGCGCCGGAAGCGTCCGCGGCGGGCGGCTTCGGCGCAAACGAGTAGTTGAAGTCGAGGATGAAGTGGTAGACGCCGCCCGCCTGCTCTTCGGTCGAGCGCAGGGTCGGCTCTTCGAAATCCTGCATCTTGTCGAGGTTCTCGATGAAGTTCGCCACCGCGTTGGTATTGAACGCATGGCCATCGAGCTCGATGTTGCTCGACGTCATGCGCAACCGATCGATCCAGAGCAGCTCCGGCAGAGCGCGAGAAATATCGTCCATGACATGGACCGGTCCGCGCTGCGCGCGCTTCAGGCCGTCGATGACCCCGAGCTTGCGCTCGATCTCGGCCTTCTTCGCCTTGAACTCCTCGACTTGACGGATCACCGGCTCGAGTTCCGCCACCCGTCGCTGCGCCTCCGCGATCTCGACGTCCTTCGCGGCGATCTGCCGATGCAGGAGCCACCACCAAAGTCCGAAGACGAGCAGGCAGACGATGATCGCGGCGCCCAGCGCCCACTGCGCGAGATCCTTGCCTTCGAGAACCGGCTTGATCTTTCGAACTGAAGTCGGCCGTTTCCCGTCGGCGATCAAGTTGATCTTGATCATCGGGCTAGTCTCCCAGCTTGCGGATCGCCAACCCGACCGAGATGGCCATCATCGGCGCGACGGACTGTAGCCACGCCGCATCGAAGTCTTTTTCGTTGAAGCGGACACGGCGGAACGGATTGAGGATCTCCACCGGAACGCTGAACCGTTCGCGCAGGACCTGCGCCAGGTTCGGAGTGAGGGCGCACCCTCCCGAGAGCATCAGCTCATCGACCGGCCCTTCGGAGGAGGTGGCGGAGAAGAAGTCGAAGGTCTTGCGAATCTCGCTCGCCATCTCTCCCGACACTGCATCGAGAACGGTGCGGGCATCGCCCGGCGAGTAGCGATCGACCGGCTGGCCGCGCTTCAGGCTTTCCGACTGGTCGAACGAGAGGTTCAAATCGCGCTGGAGCGACTCGCTGAACTGGTTGCCGCCGAACGAGATGTCGCGCCAGAAAACGGTCGTGCCGTGGGCCAGTATGTTGATGTTGGTCACCGCGGCACCCATGTTAATCAGGGCGACGGTCTTCCGCGGATCGAGGTCGTAGTTGACCTCGTAGCAGTTCTGCACGGCAAAGGCGTCGACGTCGATCAGCGAGGGCACTTTGCCGGTCTGGCGGACGACCGAGACGTAGTCGTTGATCTTGTCGAGCTTGACCGCGACGAGCAGCACGTCCATCTGGTCTCGCCCGGGCTCCCCTTCGGAGAGCACGACGTAGTCGAGCCGGACGTCGTTGATGTCGAACGGGATGTATTGCTCCGCTTCCCACTGGATCGACTCGGCCAGCTCTTCGCGCGGCATCGTGGGCAGCTGAATCTTCTTGATGATGACCGAGTGCCCCGAGAGCGAGGTGGCATAGTTGGTGTTCTTGACCTTGGTCTGATCGTTGAGCCGGTGGATGGCGTCAACGACCAGAGCAGAGTCCATAACCGAACCATCGACGATCGCTTCGGGCGAGAGAGGCTCGACCCCCAAGCGCTGGAGGTGGAATTCGCCCGCCTTCCGTTCTTTGAGTTCGACCAATTTGATGGCCGAGCTGCCGATGTCGAGGCCGACGACACCCTTCGAGCGAGAGAAGAACACCGCGGTTGCCCCCAAAAGCCCTTTGTACAAGGCCGGTTACGGATAAAGGGTTAAAGCTTCACTGGAAGCTACCAACAAAAAACCTAGCTGTCAAGGCGGGGATACGCCTATTGATATATGAACCCGTAACGGCACTCTATACACGGGAGACCCGGCTGGCAAGGCGCGGCCTGCTAGAATCTCCACCATGTTCGACGACGATGCCGCGCGGGCAACCACCCTGCTCGATGCCCTGATCCGATCCTCCGGCCAGACCGCGGAGTCGCTGCAGGCGCGTTCCGCCCGCTTGCGCGGCCTCGCGGATTCGCTCGCGAAACAAGGGGAGATCTCCCTTCGGCTCCTCCTCGCGGCGTTGCACTACCTGGAGGTGCCCACCCACCTCTTCTTCGGCGCGCTCTTTCCGCCACCCCCGACGGGCTCGGGAGGACCGCGCTTGAAGGATCGACTGCAAAAGCGGGTCGGCTCGACGGAGCCCGGCTCGGCGCCGGAGATTCCCGCGCCGACGGCCACCGATCTGGAAGACCGCATCCGGATCGCGATCGATCAGGCGCTCGGCCGCTGACCTATTCCTGACCGATCCGAACGATCCGCAGCGACCGGGAGGTGAATCCCGCCGGAGCGATAGCCACCCCGTCGGCGCGCAAGAAGACGTCGAGCGCCGCGCCGTTCGGCAGATCGGCCGGCAGGTCGAGCGGGAAGGACCGGACCGCGCGTCCGTCGGCCGGCAGGACAACCGTCGAGCGCGTCCCGCCCGAAGGCGACGGGATGATCAATTCGACCGTCAGAGGATAGAGGTGGCCGACCTCCTCGAGACGGCGCAACTCCACTACCAATCGGGTCGCCCCGGGGCGACGCCGAACGAGCACGGTGGTCGCCTTGCCGGCCAGCCCGGTCGCGCAATCCATCGGCCCGACGCACTGCTCGTCGCGATTCGGACCCGGCACGTATTCTTCGGGAATCACTTTCGCGGTCTGCTCTTTGAGCAGGAGGTCGCTTTGGGCGACCCAGTTTCCCGGCGGCGCCCCGTGGTAGACCGGCACGTCGGTCCCTTTGCGGATCACCGGCGCGGGCGGCCAGCCCAGCGTCTCGGCGACTCCCTTGTAGACCATGCGCGCATACAGCGCGTTGGCCGCCGGGGTGCCGTGGCGAAAGGGCTCCGGATTGCGCCACCGGCCGACCGTGAAGCCTGGGGGCGTGATGACATACGGCGCCTCCACTCCGGCCTCCGCGATCAGCCGGTGGACGAACGATTCTTCCCAGATCGCGGTGAAGAAGAGCAGAAAAGGGATCCTCCGAGCGGCGAGCCGCTTCTCCTCACGCCGAATCTCGTGAAAGGCCGCGCGCCAGCGCGACAAAAAGGTGAACGAGGCGACCTGATGATTCCGGTAGACGTGGGAGTGATCGGCGCCGAATTCGTCGGGGTCGGCTTGGGAGCGGGCGAGCGAGCCGTTCGGCAGCACGACTCCCGAGGTGTCCATGTCGTTGCTGCACGGAGAGAGGACGACGAAGTCGGGTGCCAAGCGAGGGTAGTAGAACTCCAGGGCGGCGATCTCGTTCCAGGTGTTGTAGCCGGGCAGGGCGAGGGTCCACGCCTCGACCGGCCGCCCCGGCGATGCCCCCAGCTCACGGCTGAGCGCCTCGAACTGACGCGGAAACGCCTCCTGCTCGGCGATGCCCATCCCATAGGTCCACGAGTCGCCGACGAAGACCACCCGGAAGGTGCCGGGCGGCTTGGCCGGCGGGCCGGCCCGGTACCCCAGGGCATTCGCGGTGAAAGTATCGTCCCACGCGGTGATCCGCTGCCGAGGGCGAAGCGTGTAGCCGATCGGCGGAGCAAACCAGGTGCCGACAAAGGCGCCCGGGTTGTCGTGGAGGGCTTGATCGAAAAGCTCCTGGCGTGCCGCGGGCGACAAGGATGCCAGATCGGTACGGCTTCGCGCCGCCCGCCACCAACCGAAGGCGCAGAGAGCGGCCACCATGACCCCGGTCGTCGCGAAGACGGCAAAAATCCGCGTCAGGCGAAGAGCCGAAGAGCCCGGCTGATCCTCCTCGATTCCCGCCTCGCGCGCGGCGATCTCGTCGTCGTTCGGCTCGTCGCCGCGGCTCGCCATCATGATCGGTGAATGCTAGCACCGACCGAAAGAGTCGATCAGCCTCCGCAAGAGATATCCGTTCCACAGGAAAAAGCTTGAGATCACCGCACTTTACGGCTAACCTTTGAAGGAAACTGGAAGAGTAACGATCCCCGGAGGAGAGGCATGTTCGTCATCGAAGACATCATCGCGCGCGAGATCCTCGACTCCCGAGGCAATCCGACGCTGGAAGTGGACTGCCTTCTCGACGGCGGAGCCGGCGGCCGGGCGGCCGTTCCGTCCGGGGCCTCGACCGGCAGCCGCGAAGCGTTGGAGCTGCGGGACGGCGGCAAACGCTACCAGGGCAAAGGGGTCACCAATGCGGTGCGCCACGTGATCGCCCAGATCGCCCCGAAGCTCAAAGGGCAGGATGCCCGGGCGCAAGCGCTGGTCGACCGGACGCTGATCGACCTCGACGGCACAGCGACCAAGAGTCGCTTGGGGGCCAACGCAATCTTGGGCACCTCGCTCGCGGTGGCCAAAGCCGCGGCGGAGGCCGCTCAACTGCCGCTCTACTCTTATCTCGGCGGTCCTTCGGCCAATGTTTTACCCGTGCCGATGCTGAACGTCTTAAATGGCGGCGCTCATGCCGACAACTCGGTCGATATCCAGGAGTTCATGCTGGTGCCGATCGGATTCTCCCGCTTCTCCGAAGCGCTCCGCGCCGGGGTCGAGATCTACCACACGCTCAAGAAGGTCCTCTCCGAGCGGGGCCTGGCGACCGGCGTCGGCGACGAGGGGGGCTTCGCGCCGAACCTCGCGAGCAACCGCGAGGCGCTCGACCTGCTGATGATCGCGATCGCCAAAGCGGGATACGAGCCGGGGCGCCAGATCGCGCTCGCGCTCGACGTCGCGGCGAGCGAGTTGGTGGACCGCAGCCCCAAGACCAAGCCTGCCAAAGCCACCAAGTCGGCTCGCGGCGCGAAGGCCCAGCCGACCCGCTACGCCCTGGCCGGCGAAGGCAAGAGCGGCCTGGCCGGCTCCGACCTCGTCGCGCTCTACCGCGAATGGATCGATGCCTATCCGCTGATCTCGATCGAGGACGGCCTGGCCGAAGACGATCGCGACGGCTGGCGCGAGCTGACCGCCGAGCTGGGCCACCGGGTGCAGTTGGTGGGCGACGATCTGTTCGTTACCAACCCGGAAATCCTCAAGGCGGGGATCGCCGACGGGCTGGCGAACGCGCTGCTGGTGAAGGTCAACCAGATCGGCACTCTTTCCGAGACCCTAGCGGCGGTGGAGCTGGCCAAGACGAATTCCTACGCCAACGTCATCAGCCACCGCTCGGGCGAGACCGAGGACACGACGATCGCCGATCTGGCCGTCGCGACGCGCGCCGGCCAGATCAAGACCGGTGCCCCCTGCCGTAGCGACCGGGTCGCCAAATACAACCGCCTGCTCCGCATCGAGGAGGAGCTGGAAGCGGCCGCGTTCTATCCCGGCGCCGCCGCCTTCCCGCGCTGGAACCCTTGAATCCTCCCGAAGCGACCGGCCTGGCCGCCTGGCGTCTGCCGCTGATCGGCGCCGCGGTCGCCGTCTTGCTGATCCTGCTCGCTGGACTCGCCGGCGCCAAAAGCCTGCGCGACTTGGCCTCGTCCCACGAGCGGGAGCGCAGCTTGGAAACTCGAATCGGTGAAACCCGTCACCGAATCGACGGCCTGCGCAACCGCATCGTCCGGCTGCGCACCGACCCGGGCCTACTCGAACGCCTGGCGCGCGAGGAACTCGGCTTCGTCCGGCCGAAGGACGTGATCATCGAGCTGCCGGTAGCCGCGCCCCCCGCGACCCCGGTCGCCGACGCGGCGCCCCTACTTCCACTCGGCACTTCGGTGACGGTCGAGGAGACCGAGCCTCGAAAGCCTTCGGCCCGCCGGGAAAAGCCGCCCGCCCCGATCGTGCTCCCCCCTTCCGACGCGCCGCCACTCCCCGAGTGACCCACGGGACCGGCGGCACCCGAGCACGCACCCGGCTCGACCGAGCCTCGGTCCATGCCCTCCTCGCCTCGCTTCTGCTGTTCATCGGGCTCGCCCAGTTCGGCGCGCGTTACCACTGGGTCGAGGAGGCCGGTACGGCGGAACGCGACGGCTACGTCGGCCAGGCCGAACAACTGCTCGCGGGCGATCTACCGCAAGATCCGTTTCGGCCGCCGCTCTATCCCTTGCTCACCGCGGGGCTGGGGTTGGCGATCGGCGATCCGTTCACCGCCGCGCGGCTGGTTTCGAACCTCGCGGCGGCGGCGCTCGCTTGGATCGCCTGGCGAACCGGGCGCGAGTTGGGTGGCCCGAGCCGGGGAGAAAGGGTCGGCGGCTGGGCGTTCGCGCTCGTCGCGGTCAACCCCAACCTCTGGATCATCGGTCAGCACACGACGACCGACATGACGTTTGGAGCGCTCGCGGCCGGTGCCCTGCTCACCGGCCTGATCTACCTCCGGCGCCCCGGGCCGCACCCGGCCTGGATCGCAGGCGCCCTCCTTGGCATCGCGGCATTCACCCGCGGCAACGCGATCTTTCTTCTCCCCGGTCTCCTGCTCGCCTTCTTGTTCGCCGGCCGGCCGATCGCCCCGCGTCTCCGCCACCTGATCTACGCCGCGCTCGCGGCGCTACCCGTTTGCGCCGCTCTCTGGGCCTGGCGCCTGGCGGCTTTCGGGGATCCGTTCCACGACGAAAATTGGAAGAACGTCGCCTTCAAACTCTATGGCTATCCCGATTGGTCCTACCTCGATCGCGTGCCGTTTCACAGCCTCGGGGAGATCGTCCGGGCGGATCCGCTGGGGATCGTGCGGGGAGGATTCGCCGAACTCGGCCGCTTTGCCACGAGCGGCCTCGCCCAGCTGGTCGGCACTCCCCTCCACGCGGCCCTGTTCGTCGCCGCGGGGGTCTGGTTGATCATCCGTAAGGATCGCGCGGCCGGCTGGTTGCTCGGCGCGGGGTTTCTGTTTCTCGTCGCCCTAGCCTTCTCCTTCTTCGCCTGGGGGCGGCTCCTGCTCTGCCTGCTGCCCGCGGCCGGCGCGATTACGTTCGCGGCACTGTTTGGCGAGCGGCCCAATCCCCACGGCCGGACTCCCGTCCGAAAGCTTGCCCTCGGCCTCGCGGCGGTCCTCGTCCTTTCCCTGGGAACCAAGACCGCGTTCCGCCGCCTCCCCGCGTTCGTCGACCGCCATCCTTACTGGGAAGTCGCGACCCTCCGCCAGATCGAGCGCAAGCTCCCCCCGGGCACCCGCCTCGGCGGAACGTCGCTGTTTCTCGACCGCTACCTCACCCACCCTTACGTCGCGATCCCCGACGCCTTCGGCCCGGAACTACACGAGCCCCGCCTCTACCTGGAGCGGCTGAAGCACCTCGTTCGAGCCGAGCGAATCGACTACCTGGTGATCGGTGAGCTGGACCTACGCGACCGACCCAAAAGCCTGATCGGCCTCGCGCCCCCGGCGCCATGGCTCGTGCCGGTTGAACGAGGGGCTGGGGGCGTGGTGTGGCGGGTGCGGATGCTCCAACGAAAAGAAGGCCCGCTCCTGTAGATTCTCCTCCGCCGCCGGATTCTTGACCTCCCGATTCCAGGTGCTGGCCGTCGGGGCGTCTCCAACGCAACAACGAGCACCGACGGTTGACAAGCACCCCAACGCCGACGCCACGACACGTAGAAAATCGGGCCGGCCTATGCGGGGGTTGATGCCGGCAGCATAGTTCGGGATGGTCGGAAGGGAGACGCCCCGACAGCCAGCACCCGGACAAGATCGTGGTTGGGTACTGGGGCGTCTCTACTCGTGGGGTTACCCGCGCTTCAAAAGCCAAAGAGGCCCGGCGCTACGCCGGGCCTCTTTGAGTCTAATGGGTCTACCGGTACATCTTACAGGTCGGCGGCCTTCAGGCTCGCCGTCAGCTGCTGGATGCAGGGCTTCATGACTTTGTCGAACATCCGGTCGTCATCGACGCCGCCGCCGAAACCGCCGACGAAGACCTTCGAACTCGACTCTTCGGCGCGACCTTCATCGGCCCAGACGATTTCGCCGGTCGAGGTGTCGATCAGGCGGGCGTTCATCGCCGCGACGAAGGACTTCTTGCCGACCGAGAAGCTAGGTAGGCCGCCGATGCCCGGTCCGCGCGCGCTCTTGTCGGTCGCGCCGTACTCGGTGACCGAGCCGGTCAACAGGTAGTTGACGCCGAGGAGCTTGCCGACCTTGATCGCCGACTTCGGATCGACGTCGCCGGAGAGGGTCAAGCCCTTCTCCGCCATGAGAGCAGCCAGCTGCTCGCGCTCGACGACGCGGAACTTGCCGCTTTTCACCAGCTCGGTGACGAAAACATCCTGCGCCGCGGCGGCGCCGCCGTGATACCACCACTGGTTGTCGGCCTTGTTCTTGAATTCGATGACCGCGATCCGCGGCTTGGAGCTCTTGTCGGCTGCCGAGGCAAGGCTCGGCGTAATCGCGGCAGCGACCAGGGCGACGACGAGCCACAGAGACGTGCGCTTCATGTTTGGTGACCTCCTTGGGGAGAGGCCCTCTTTCCGGAGGACCCGTTTGAACGCCCGCATTCCGAGCAGAGTTCGGGGGACGTCCCGTTATCGGCTCGGAGCGTGTGCGGAACGTTACAAGTCTAGCGCGATTTTCCCGCTCAGAAGCTGTCGCGAGCCGGTCGAAGTGCCGCTTCCCGCTCTTGGGCGTCGACGACGCAGATGGCCGCCATATTGACGATATCCTGAACTTCGAGACCCGGCTGTAGGACATGAACCGGCCGCGCCAGGCCGAGCAGAACCGGGCCGATCGCCTCGGCCCCCGCCAGCCGCCAGACCAGCTTGTAGGCGATGTTGGCGGACTGAAGCTCGGGAAAGATCAGGATGTTCGCCGCCTTCGACAGCCGACTCCACGGGTAGATCTCGGTGAGGATGTCGTCCAGAATCGCCGTGTCCGCCTGCATTTCGCCGTCGACTTCGAGTTCCGGGGCTTGCTCGCGCAGGATCTCGACCGCCCGGCGCACCTTGCGCGCCGCGGGATGGCTGTTCGAGCCGAAGTTCGAGAACGAGAGCATGGCGACCCGCGGCTCGATGTGGAAACGGCGCGCGAATTCGACCGTCAAAAGGGCGATCTCGGCCAGCCCCTCGGCGGTCGGGTCGATGTTGACCGTCGTGTCGGCGAAGACGAACACCCGGTTCTTGAGGATCAGCAGGTAGGCACCACAGATGCGCTTGACCCCCGGGCGCAGGTCGATGATCTGGAGCGCCGGTCGAATCGTCTCCGGATACGACTGGGTCATGCCGGAGATCAAACCGTCGGCGTCCCCCTGCTCGACCATCATGGCGCCGAAGTAGTTGCGCTGGCGCATCCACTTCTGGGCCTCTTCCCAGGTGATCCCCTCGCGCCGGCGCATCTCGTGGTAGCGCGTGGCGTAGCGCGCGTAGCTCTCGGCGGTTTCGCTGTGGAGGATCGTCAGCCGGTCTTCCGACAGGTCGAGTTCAGCGAGACGCGGGGCGATCACCTCGCGCCGAGCGAGCAGAACCGGGTGGGCGATCCCTTCGTCGGCCAGAATCTTCGCCGCGCGCAGGATCTTCTCGTGCTCGCCTTCGGGAAAGACGATTCTCTTCGGATTGCGCTTGGCCTGGTCGATCACGCCGCGCATCAACTCCAGCCGGCGGGAGATCAGGGTTTCGAGGCGCCGGCCGTAAGCGTCGAAGTTCGGGATCGGCACCCGGGCGACCCCGCTCTCCATGGCCGCCGCGGCCACCGCGGGCGGCACGACCAGCAGCACCCGGTGGTCGAACGGCTTGGGGATCAGGTAATCGCGGCCGAAACGGAGCGCCTCCAACCCGTAGGCCTTGAGCACCGAGTCCGGTACGTCCTCGCGGGCGAGCGCCGCGAGCGCTTGGACGGCGGCAAGCTTCATCGGCAGGTTGATGTCGGTCGCCCTAACGTCGAGTGCGCCGCGGAACAGGAACGGAAAGCCGAGGACGTTGTTGACCTGGTTCGGGTAGTCGCTCCGGCCGGTCGCGACGATCGCGTCCGGCCGCTCGGCCCGCACGTCGTCGTAGGAGATCTCCGGATCGGGATTGGCCATCGCGAAGACGATCGGATCGGGCGCCATCTTGGCGATCATGTCGCGCGTCACTACCCCGCCGACCGACAGACCGACGAAGACGTCCGCATCCGTCAACGCTTCGGCCAACGAGCGCAGGTCAGTCTCGCAGGCGAACGCGGCTTTGTACGGGTCCATCTCCTCGGCCCGACCGGAGTAGACGACGCCATGGCGATCGCAGACTTTGATGTTTTCGCGCCGCGCACCAAGTTCCAAATAGAGCGCCGCGCAGGAGAGCGCCGCGGCCCCGGCGCCGGAAAAGACGATTCGCGCCTCGTCGATGCGCTTGCCCGCAACCTCCAGAGCGTTCAACAGGGCGGCCCCCGAGATGATCGCCGTGCCGTGTTGGTCGTCGTGGAAGACCGGGATGTTCATCTCGGCCTTCAAGCGCCGCTCGATCTCGAAGCACTCCGGCGCCTTGATGTCCTCCAAGTTGATGCCGCCGAAGCTCGGTTCGAGCAGCTTGACGGTGCGCACGAACTCGTCCGGATCTTCGGTCGCCACTTCCAGGTCGAACACGTCGATGTCGGCGAAGCGCTTGAACAGCACGCCTTTGCCTTCCATTACCGGCTTGCCGGCCAGCGCCCCGATGTTGCCCAGACCGAGCACGGCGGTGCCGTTGCTGATCACCGCCACCAGATTGCCCTTATTGGTGTATTCGTAGGCGAGGAGCGGGTCGCCCTGGATCTCTTGGCAGGGATACGCGACGCCGGGGCTGTAGGCGAGAGAGAGGTCGCGCTGGGTCGCGGTCGGCTTGGTGGGGACGACCTCGATCTTTCCCTTCCGCCCTTCCGAGTGGTAAGCGAGTGCGTCTTCTCGGTTGATTCTTCTCACGGCGGCGGATTCTACAGGTCCGGCGCCTCTTTCCGGTGACCGGACGAAATGAGAGGAGCGGATCAGCTCTTGGCGTTCTGGGAGAGGAGAAGCTCTTCGAAGACCATTCGGTACACGCCGAGGAGATCGTCGAAGACCCGCTTGAAGCCCTCCTCCAGCGACTGCGAGCTCCCCGGGCCGCCAAGAAACGCCGGCAGCAGAACGCTCTGTTCCGTGCGCAGGTCGGCGAGCAACAGATCGGAGTCATCGGCTTCCGCCGCCTGGAGGTTGGTTTCGGCCAGACGCTTCAAGCTCGCGGAGCGTCGGTCGACCAGGTGGAGCGTGTAGAAGAACTGGAAGTATTCGACGCCGAGCGACGACAGCAGCCGCTCCAGCGTTTCCAGTTTGGGCAGCCGGCCGTTCTCGTACTTCGAGAGCTGGCTCTTGCTGATGCCAGCCTCCTTGGCGATTTGGCCCTGGCTCTGCCCGCGAAGCTCGCGTAGGAGCCGTAGTGTCAGACCGAGGTGTCGGAACATCTCCATGCCGAAAATCTATCCGGCATCGGTGTTCGAATTCAAGCCTAAGTCATTCAAATAGAATCACTTAGCTCGGCAAGCTAGATACTGGATCAGGATACCGAATAGCGCGTTACGGCAACTCCTCGCCGGATAGCGGAGCTTCTCGTCGCCGAAAAGGGCATCTTTGGGACGATTTGCGATGTTTGGAATTTCCGGTCGTCAGGTTCTCGCTTTGCGGCATTCGGCGCAAACCGAGGGTTCAATCAACCTCAGCCGGCAGTTTCAGGCGGCGGCGAAGTCGCGTCCTTTCGCGCCACGACGCGGAAAAAGACGACGTACTCGCCCAATTCGACCGTGCCTTGAGCCGTCGGCTGCGGCTGTTCGAGAGTCGCTCGGACGAACGAATCGAAACGGTCGAGGGCATGGCGCAAAGAACCGGCAAGCGGCTCGGAAGAGCCGAATCCGAGGTCGGCGCGAGACTCGCGATTCCCGGCCCGATCCCCCCGCTCGCGGTGGCCATGCAGCGCCGCATCCTCGGCCTCCACCAGGTCGTAGCGACGGAAGAATTCCTTTCGGCCGACGCCCAAGGCGGCGAGAATCTTCGCCAGGGTGGCGAGCGTCGCCTCTTGGCGGCCGTTCTCGATCCGCGAGAGCTGGCCCTTGCCGACTTTCGCTTCCAGCCCCAAGGCGGACAGGGTCTTCTTCTGGTCCTTCCGCAGACGGCGGAGGGTTTCCCCTAGATGCTCAAAGATTTCCACCCTCTGAATCTATCCGTCATGAAGCTGCGATTGCAAACGTAAGTTCTTTGGTATGAGTCACTTGCAAAGACTTCCTACGTTCTCTTCGACGGAAAAATCAACCGCTCCCAAGAACCTCTTCGGCCATTTGTGAGGGCTTCTACGAAAGAAGTTCTAGCCTACGAAACGAATGGGCGCGGAAGAGTTCCTTCCGGCCAGCTCAAACTTGGGGGGAAAACTTGCCGCAGCCGAAGAAGAAAGTGCCTTATCCGAGCCCTTCGCCGAGGGCCTCGCGACTTTCGCGCTCCAGCTCGAGGAGCCAGAGCTTCTTCTTCTCGCCCGCGATGAAGCTCCCGGGGCCCGACTTGTGGGTGACCACCCGGTGGCAGGGAATCAGGATCGGCAGGGGGTTCTCAAGCAAGATCGAGTGCACCAACCGGTACGCTTCCGGCCGACCGGCCGCTTCGGCGAGGCTCGAATAGGTTCGGGTTCTACCGTAACCGACCTTGGCCGTCTCGCGCAGGACGCGACGGGCAAATCCGGTAACGCCGCTCGGACCGAGATCGAAATCCAATTCGAGCCGGCGTCGGGCACCGGCGAAATACTCCGAGAGGTTACCGAAGACCTCGTCATACGTCGCGGATTCGTCGAGATCGCGGAGCGGCAGGTAGGCCGCCCGAGATTTGCGGTCCGGCACGATCACCAACCGCGTGATCACGTTGCCGCAGAGGTCTAGACCCACCGCGCCGATCGGCGATGGCATCAGAACCCGCAGCGGCTCATAGGGTACCGGCGGCTCCCCCACCCCTACCACTTGCACCTCGGGCATGGAATCCAAGATTAACACGGGGTAGATGGCGCTCGGCAAGAGGTTCGCGCAAGTTGGCTGCCGGGTTTCATCAAGCAAAACTTCGGTGTCGGCAACGGGAAAGAGTTGTTGGCAAAGCATCACACAGCGGCATCCGTTGTCTTCGGCGACAACCGAGAACCTTTTGCAAGCTACTCACCCCAAAAGACTTAGCGTTGCCAAACCGAGGGTTCGCGGGTAGATTGCGCCATCGTGCAATCGGGAACATTCGCTTGGGTCGGAGAAACGTTGCGGCGCGTCCGCAAGGAGCAAGGCAAAACTCTGTCCGAGCTGGCCGCCATCGCCAAAGTCGGCAAAGGGCAGCTGTCGCGGATCGAAACCGGCAAACAGGAGATCACCCTCGGCACCCTCACCAAGGTCTTGTCCGCCTATGGCCTGTCGCGGCAGGAGTTCTTCCGCCGCTACGATCTGGTGGAGATCGGGGAGGTCGATCGATCCCGGGAAGCGCCCCGGACAGGCTCCGGCACGAGCGATCCGCTCCACTGGTCGGAGAAGATCCGCGAATCGATCGGCAGGATTGAGAGTTTCCTCTCCCACGCCGCCCGTGACACCCGGCCGGTGGCCCAAGGGGGCTTCGAGGCCGGCGAATACGTCGTCTTGTTCCGTGTAATGCCCCGCTCCGCGGCGGGCGAAGCGAACAGCGGCGAGGCGGACCCGCCCGACTCCCGACCGTAGAACCGGCCGCCATCAAAAAGGCGCCCCTTCCGCTACGAAAGAGGCGCCCGGGGCACATTGGGGGACCGCTGCGCGACGTTCTTGCTACTCGTCGCTCTTTTCGAGTTCGATCTCTAGTTCCTGCTCGCTACCGGGGCCGACCGTGACGGACTGGTCGGTTCCCCGTCTTCCGGGACGGACGACCGAGATCCGATGCTGTCCGGCATCGACTACCAGACCGCGATGCAGACGGCTGATCTCCGCGGCCGTACCGACGAACCGACCGTCCAGGTAGACCGAGGCGTCGTCGGGCTCGATCGACAGGACCAGCCGGCCCTGGTCGTCGCCGTCGGACCGGGCTCCCATCCGGCCGGCGCGATCGTTGTCCGCGTCGTCCGCGTCGCGGCGCGAGCGTCCCCGATCGATCCTCTCGGCGCGATCCCGTTCGTATTCGACCCGCGTATCGCGGCGAACGTGAGTCTTGGTCTCCAGGTCTTCGGGCCGGATCGAAGCGCCCTGTACCAGGCGGTCGCCGACATCGATCGTCAGACCCGGGTAGATCGAGTACTGCCGCGCCAGGGTCTGGTAGCCGTCGCGATAGAACACCAGGTCGTAGGTTCCCTTTTCAAGCCAGAGGTAGGTCGGGAAACCGTCGAAATCATCGACCGTGCCGATGTTCTGGCCGTCCAGGTAGACCTGGGTGTCGCCCGGCCAGATGTCGAGGTCGAGGGCGCCCTGCTCTTCGCCGTCCGAGTAACCATAGCCGCGCGGGGAACCGTAGGGCTCGCCCCAGCCCCAACCCCAGCCCCACCAACCCCACCAGGGGCTGCGGTAATAGGGGTAGGAGTAGTAGCCGTAACCGGAGCCGTAATGGCCGCCGCCATGACCCCCACCGTAGGTGCCGCGGCCGCCCCGACCACGATCGTTGCGACCACTGCGACCATTGCGATCACCGCGGCCGTTCCAGCCGCTACGGCTGCCGCCTGGCGTGTTGTTGTTGCTCGGCTGGGCATACGAGCCTTCGTTGCCCGAAGAGCTGGAGCCCGAGCCGCTCGGACGGGCGCTGCCGCCGGACGAACCGGAGCCGCCGCCGTGGTTCCAGCTGCCGCGATCCCCGCCCGAACCGGACCGACCGTGCGGCGCCTGTGCCGCCGAGCTTTCGCTGTGACCCTGTCCTCGCGCCTGCGCCGCGTGGGCGGCGACAGGTGCCGCCGCAACGCCCAGCGCCAACAACAACGCGAGACCCACGCCGGTGGCGCGGTGAGCGCCGGCCGCGACCGGCTCTCGAGTTGGAATCGTCATTGGACTTCTCCTTGGGTCGTTCCGTCATCGCACCGCCAAGCGCGATGGAGACCCTTGACGTAATGAAACCTGAGCACTTCCTCCCAAATCCTGGGGAGGGACACCGGAAACTTCTGCAAGGCGCGGACCAACCGTTCGAGCCGCCGCTGCCGGCCCTCCGGAGGAACCGGCGGCGGCCCGTCGGGACCGACGCCGACGAACGGCCCCAGCTCCGGATGCAGCCGGTAGAACACTACACCGCAAAAGCCCGCCTTCTCCTGGCGCTGGGCGAAGCGCGACAGATCGGTCGGATGGTCGTGCGCCACCGTCGCCCGGCTTTCGTAGGTAAGGCGCAAACCCCGCTTCTTCTTCATGCGGTAGGCGACCTCGATGTCCTCCCAGGCGGGATAGGGAAACCGCAGGTCGAACGGCTCGGCGCGCAGCAGCTCGCGGGAGAGCGAGAGGTTCGAGGTGTAGAAGAAATTGAACGGCACGTCGTCCGGGTCGGTGATCAACGCGTAGCCGAATTGCAGCCCGTACTCGTTGATGTAGCGCAGGAACGGATTGAGCCGCATCCGCGAATGCCAGCCGGTATAGCCGATCACGGCCTGGAGCGGATCGTCCCCGCCACGCCGGTGGGCGTCCCGGTGAGCCGCGAGCCATCCCGGTGCGGGGACGGTATCGTCCCCCAGAAAGGCCACCCAGGGCGCCGCCGCGACTTCGACCCCGGCGTTCCTGGCGGCGGCCGGCCCGCGATTGTCCTGGCGCAGGAAGCGGAACGGCACGTTCCGAGACACCGCGGCGTACCGTTCGAGCAGCTCGGCGGTACCGTCGGACGAACCGTCGTCCACCACCACGACCTCGAACGGCGGCGCGCCCACCTGGGAATCGAGGGCGGCGAGCACTTCGGGCAGGACGTCCCGCCGATTGAAGGTCGGAACGACGACGGACACTTCGGGCGGTGCCATGGTCGAGAGCTTACTGCGGGTTACGATCTTCGGGTGAACCTCGCCCAGCTCGCCCAGGCGCTCGCGGCGCCGCAACCGCGCCTCGCCAACCTGCCCGAGCCGCGATTGATCGCCGCCTGGAGCGAGACCGTCGAGGCCTTTCTCGATCCGGCCTCCGCCGAACGTCGGCGCTTGGACCCCCTGCTCGTCCGCTCCTGCCGTCTCTCCCCCGCGGGGCTCGACGCGGCGCTCGCCGCGGTCTTGGGGGGCGTCCGGGAGCCTGCCTTCCGGTCTCTGCTGCGGGCCGCCAAGCAACGCCGGAGGCCGGAGGCGGGTTTCGTCCTCGCCATCCTCGCCGGCAATCTCCCCGGCCTCGCGGTCCAGCCGCTTGCCGCCGCGGTCGCCCTGCGCCTTCCGGCATTGCTCAAATCTCCTTCGGCCGAACCGTGGTTCGCCCCCGCGTTTCTTGAAGCCCTGGCCCGCCGCGAAGGGGCGTTCCGCGATGCCTATGCCGCCGCGTCCTGGATCGGCGGCGACCGCGAGATCGAAGAGCCGATCCTCGCCCTCGCCCATCGCGTGCTGGCCTACGGCGATCAGGCGACGCTCGACGACCTCGCCCGCCGGGCACCGGGCAAGCTGTTCGGCTATGGCCCAAAGGCCAGCCTGGGAATCGTCGCTTCGACCGATTTCGCGGAGCCTTCCGGTGTGCGCGAGATCGCCGCCGGCCTGGCGCGCGACGTCGCGCTGTTCGATCAGCGCGGCTGCCTGTCGATCTCCGCGGTGTTCACGGACCTTCCAGCGGCGGAACTCGGCGAGCTTTGCTCCGCGATGGCCGAGGAGCTTGCGCGCTTGGCGACGCTCTGGCCGCCCGGACCCGCGGCGCCGGACACCCTCGCCGCCGTTCAGCAGATCCGGCTGGAGGCCGAGCTTCGCGGGCTCGAACACCGCTTCCTGGCGCCCTCCGAAGGCACGGTGATCGTCGAGCCCGAGCTTCGATTCCTCCCCTCGCCCGGGCTGCGCACCGTTCGCATCCACCCCCTTGCCGACCTGAGCCCCCTGCCTGAGATTCTCGCGCCCTGGACCGGCCGGCTCCAGGGCGCGGCGCTCGCCGGAACGGCGGCCAAGGTGCTGCGGCCGGCGCTCGCCGCCCTCGGCGTATCGCGCTTCGCGCCGCCGGGCGCGCTGCAACATCCGGACGCGTCTTGGCACAACGGCGGCATCCATCCGCTCGACGCGCTGCTCGGTTGAGCCCGGCGGCTCGGGCTATGCTTATCGGCGGAAGGAACTTTGCTTGATGCAGACCTCCGAAGGATTCGTTTTCGTCCGCCCGGGCCTTCATCTGTACTACCGCACGGTAGGCAGCGGCCCGGAGGTCGTTTTGGTGCCGAACGCGAATTGGCTCGCCGAGATGCTCACACCGCTCGCCAAGGGGCGGACCCTGCTGTTCTACGACCCGCGCAGCCGCGGCCGGTCGAGCACGGTCTCCGAGTCGCGCCACCTGTCGCTCGAAGCGGACGTCGAGGATCTCGAAGCCGTTCGCCGCTATTTCGGGGCGGACCGACTGTCGCTGCTCGGCAGCAGCTACCACGCGGCAATCACCGCGCTCTACGCGATCGAAAACCCGGACCGGGTGGAGCGTATGGTGCTCGCCTGTCCGATCACGCCGCGCATTCCGGGCGAGTGGGCGCAAGAGCTACCGCCGCCCGAGATCCTGATCGTCCCGCCGGGCGCGCCGCGCCTCGACGCGCTCCACAAGGCCAAAATCGACCGCACCGATCCGGTCGCGTTCTGCCGCGCCTGGTTCACGCACTTTCTTTTACCTGCGCAAGTGAGCGACCCCGCCGTGATCGAGCGCTTCCCGCTCGCCGACATCGCGAGCTTTCCCAACGAGTGGCCGCAGCACACGATGCCGCTCTACTTCCGCGACATCGTGCCAAAGATGGGACGATGGGATTTTCGCCCGAAGTTGAGCCGATTGAAGGCTCCCCTCCTGGTGATTCAGGGAACCGACGATCTGGTGCCCGTGCAAGCCTCAGAAGAATGGGCGGCGTGGGCACCGGACGCCCGCTTTCTCCCGATCGAGGCCGCCGGCCATCACCCCTACCTCGAGAAACCGGACGAGTTCTTCCCCGCGGTCGAAGCGTTCCTCGCGGGGGGCTGGCCCCAGGCGGCGATGGCGGTGCAGCGGGTGGGGTAGGCGGGGATACCCCGCCGTTCCCCGAGGTCGCAGGCCCAGGTAAGCCGAAGCCGTACGGACGTGATAAATTAGCCGTACGGAGGTAGAGGCAATGGAAACTCTCAAGCTGACCGTGCGGTTGCCAAAGGGAGAACTCGAGTTCGCCAAGCAGTACGCCCTGGCGCATCGCATTACGGTGACCGAGCTGATCGACCGCTACCTGAAGTCGCTCCGCCGAGGGTCGAAGGAAGCGATTCATCCGGAAGTCGAACGGATCTCAGGTCTGATTCCACCCGAGGTGGATGCGAGAGCCGAGTACCGCGAGTACGCCGTCGGAAAACATCAATGAAAGTGATGCTCGACCTCAACGTCCTCTTGGACGTGGTCCAGCGACGCGAACCCTTTTATGCCGCTTCAGCCGCAGCTCTGAGCCAGGTGATCGACGGCTTACATAGGGGCTGCGTCCCGGGTCACGTTCTGACCACTCTCCACTATATCGTCGCGAAGCATGCCGGCCGCAAAGAGGCGGACGCCATCGTGGACTGGGGGCTGACCCATTTGGAAATCGTTCCGCAAGGCCGGGCCGAGTTTCTTCGCGCAAGAAGCTTACAATTCGACGACTTCGAGGACGCGGCTCTGGCGAGCGCGGCGGAGGCTGCAGGCTGCGACCTGATCGTCACGCGCAACTTGTCGGACTTCGCTGATTCGCCAGTCGTCGCGATCACTCCGGAAGAGCTACTGCTCGACAAGTGACTCCACTCGCCTACCGAATCTCGAGCCGGTACCTCTGGATCTTCCGGGTCCCGCCGCCCTCGTCCACAGAGAGAATCAGCGTATAGCTCCTGCTCCAGAACGAAAGCTCCACGTCACGCAAAGGTGATCTCAATGAGAATCCCTGGCCCCGCAATCCCAACCGCTATCGGGCTGCTTTTAGCTATAGGCGCCGTCGAACCCTCGCTGGCCCAGTTCGGTGTGCCGCTCACCCCGCAGCAGGTCGCGTGTGAAGCCCAGCAGTTGCGGCGGCTCCAATCGCGGACAGCCTCTCGCCAATTCGAGTCCACGATCTTTCTCTGGCGCGCCGCCGCGACGGGAGGCCTTTACCGAGGCGCCGTACTCTCCAACGGAATTGGCCGCGAGCAGGCATCGCAGAAGTACAAGCGCTTCGAGCGACAGATGGCGTTCGATCTCGCGTTCCGAACCGGTGAAGATTTTCTCGATCCCGATCGGACTCTCCTTCCTCAGGCGACGCTCGTGCGGCGCGAAGCGGCCACGAATTTCGACGATCGAAGCGGCTCGGCGGCTCTCGACCTAACTGTCGACTTGGCACCCCGGGTTCCGAATCCCATTTCTCCGACGAACCCCTTGCGGCTCGACGTCAAAACCGACGGCCGGGGCCAGGACGACGGAGCGAGCCGCGCCATCGCGCTGGCCGACCTCACTTCCACTTGCCATGCAGAAGTGACCGCCTTCGATCAACAGGTATTTTCCATCCTTGCTCGAACGCTTCGGGGGACGTATTGCCTCTCCGGACCCGCCTGCCGCTCTGCGAGTTCGGACAGGGCGTTGGGTGCAGCGTAGCGTTTAACCCCTCCCTTGCTCTGTTCGTCCTGCCGCCGATCCGCGCGGGAGTCGAGCACCAGGATGCGTCGGCTTTTCGGCGGGGCGCCCACCTGTACGTAGATTTCTTCGGCAGGGGCAACGAAATCTTGTCATCGACCGTGAACTGGGCGGATCTTCTGGCCGGTTCGGCGTGGGGCGCGCCGTGATTGCATCCATTACACCCGCCTACCGAACCTCAAATCGATAACTCTGGATCTCCCGGGTCCGGCCGGCCTCGACCACCGAGAGGACCAGCGTGTACCTCCCCTTGCCGAGCCGCGAAGGGTCAATCTGGTAGAGCACCCCGCCGTTGTTGGGATCGAAGCGGGCCGCGTCGGAAAACACCGAGGTTTTGCCGCGACGAACTTCGATTCGATAGCGGGCGTCCGGCCCGGCCGCGGAGTCGGCGAGCAGGAGGAGCGGAGCGCTCTCCAGTTCCGCCGAGAGGGTAGGAACTTCGACCTCGCCCCCCCCTCGCGTGACATCGCCGCCGAGGGTGAGCATGTCGACTTTGCCGGTGCCGTAGGGCCGTTCTTTTTCCACCGAGGCGGGAGGGGGAGTCGCCTGGGCCGTCTGGACCGGAGGTGTTGCGGCGGCCTGTTCGCGTAGCTGATCGACCTGGGTCGCCAGAGTCCGGAGCCCTTCTTGCGCTTCGACCACGTCCTGTCGGGCGGAGGCGACCTGTTGGTCGAGCGTCACCCGCTGATTCTCGCTGTGCATCCACCCGGTGAGGGCCACCACGCCACCGAGCGCCGCGGCGAGGGCCGAGGCCTGCCAGGCGCGCAAGAAGCGCGGCGGCGCCGCGGCTGCCGGTCGAGCCCGGGGCATCAGGAGGGCGACCTCGGGCTCTTCGGCCAGGCGGCGGCTGGTGCGGATCAATTCGAGTTCGGCGGTGCACTCCGGGCACTCGGCGAGGTGGCGTTCGACCAGACCGCTGTCGATCCCCTCAGGGGTGCGGTCCCAGGCGTACTCGACCAGCGCCTCGGCCGGCACATGGGCCGAAAAGATTCGGTATCCCAGCCGGGTCTCGGCGAGCGCGGCGCGGCAGGCGTCGCAGGTCGCCAGATGGGTGCGGACTTCCGCCCTCTCCGCCGACGGGAGCGACCCGTTCAAAAACCAGGGTAACCGCTGGACTACTTCATCGCAGATCATTCGCATGCCCTCCGCATCGCTTAGGCGCGATCCGGGCCGATCCGTTACCACCTTCCGAAAGCAGCTCGGATCGGACGCGGTTCGCCTTCTCGCGGCAGCGCAAAACACGGACGCGGAGGGTTCCTTCGGAAACCGACATCCGGTCGCTCATCTCGCGATACGAAACGCCGGACGCCAACATCTTCCATAGGTTCTGGCACTCGGCGGGAACCCGGTCGAGGACGCGGACCAGAAGATCTCGGTCGGCGTACCGATCTTCCGCGCTGGGCCCCGGGGCGACCGGTTGATCGATCCCTGCCAGATCGGCCAAATCTTCGGTCGGGCGCCGGCTCAACGGTCGACCCTGCTCGAGGCAGATATAGGACACGACCCGGAACAGGTGGGTCTTGAGGCTCGAATCGCCAGGGACACGACCCTGGGCGAGCAGGCGGGTGATCTGCAGGCGGACGTCCTGGAGCAGGTCGTCCCAGCGATGCCGCAGCCCACGCTTGAACGGCCAGGCGGCGCGAAGTATCCAGGAGTCGATGGTGCGCATCGCCTGGCGGTCGCCCGCGAGAAATCTTTGGGTTACGTCTGCGTCCTCGTTGCGCTCCGAGGGGTGTGCCGATCGAGAGTGCCACGGGAAAGGTGGAACGGCTTCATCGAAGATCATTCGCAGTTCCTCCGCGGCGTTTAGGCGCAGAAGTGCCTTCGCTGTTACCGACCGTGCCGCCGAGCAGCTCGGCGCGCGCGGTGGACGCCTTTTCGCGGCAGCGCAGAACCCGGACCCGGAGGGTCCCTTCGGCGACGCTCAAGCGGTCGCCCATCTCTTTGTAAGAGAGGCCGGCGGCGAGCATGCGCCAGAGGTTGCGGCAGTCGTAGGGCACCCGGTCGAGGACGCGGAGCAGGAGATCCCGTTCGACCCGGGTCTCGGCCGGGCTCGGCCCCGGGGAGTGCGGCTGTTCGGCACCCTCCAGCTCGTCGAGGTCCTCCCACTTGTGCTTGTTTTGGGCGCGTATCTGATCGAGGCAGGTGTGGCAGACGACCCGCCAGAGGTACGTCTTGAGACTGGATTCGCCGCGAAACTTGCCCTGCCCCAGCAGGCGGGTGATTTCGAGCCGGATCTCTTGCAGTACGTCGTCCCACCGGTGCGCCAGGCGCCGCTGATAGGGCCAAGCCGCACGGGTGATCCAACCGTCGACGGTCGAGATTGACGAGCGCTCGCCGCCGAGGAACCCCCGGACGACTTCCGCATCCTCCCCTTGCATACTTCGGCTCTCCCTCCAAAGACTCGCTTAGATCTTAGCCGCAAAGGCCCGGCCACTGACATGGCGGCCGGACTACAATCGAGTGCTCGGCGGCACAGACAAGCTCTCTACCGTTTCCGCCGCCGCTTTACGGAGCCTCCGATTGACGATCCGCAGGCAACCGATCCGACCGACACGCCGGAGGCTGGCCCGCCTCGCGCCCACCCTCGCGGCTTTCGCCTTTGGCACGGTCGCGGTCTCCCGGCCCGCCGCTACGCAAGCGTCGGCACCTCTTGCGCTCGGCCAGAGCGTCCAGGTCGCCCTCGATCCCGGAAGGGCACGCTCCTATTCTTTTGCGCTGAACGCCGACGAGTATTTTCAACTCGCCTTCTCGCCCGCTCCGCCAATGCGCGTCTCGATAGAGCTTCTCGATCCCGAAGGCCAGGTGGCCCAGCGGGACGAAATCGCCGCGACCCAGGTGCTGTGCGGCATCGCCCCCTCGGCCGGCGGCTTCCTCCTCACGATCCGCCCGGCCGAGATCGGCGTCCGGGGCGAAGTCGAAGTCGCGCGCGAAATCAGCCGCGCCGCCGGCCCGGGGGACGTCGAGCGGTGTCAAGGCGAGCGGGCGTTCTGGCAGGGCCGGGCGGAGGAGAAAGAGGGCGACATTGACTCGGCCCTCGCGAGCTATGACCGGGCGCTTTCCGCCTACCGGAAGGCCGCAGACCTGACCGGCCAGGTGAAGGCGCTCTTTCGCGCCGGCCGGGCGCTTCACGAGCGCGGCGGGCCAGACAACGTCGAGCGCGGCCGGACGAAATTCGAGGAGGCGCTGCCGCTCGCCGATCAGCTTGCACCCTCGGCGGCCACCGACCGGCTCGCAGCGAGCGCTTGCGCGAGCCTCTGGAGCAACGTCGGGCTTTGGCTCAGAAACCAAGGCAACGCCCAACGAGCCGAGGCGCTCTATGCCCGCGCCGTCGAAGTCTCCCGGGCCTGGCCCGAGGACCTGGACCTTGCCGGCCGGTTGAAATTTCTGGGCGACGCGGCCGTGCAGGCCGGCGATCGCGAAACCGGGCGCCAGAGCTATCTCGAGGCCCTTTCGCTCGCCGCCGACGACCCGGCCCGCCGCGACCTCTCGGCGCGGGCGGAGATCGGTTTGGGCCAGTTGTCCGATCGGCTGGAGGAGGCGATCGCGCATTTCGACGTGGCGGGCGCCATGGCGCCGGGAGATCCGGAGATCGCCTTCCTCGCCCGTCACGAGAGGTGCGTGGCGCTGTTCCGCTTCGGCGCCCTGGGCGAGGCCCTCTTCGAGTGCCAGGCCGCGCTCGTTCTCGCCTGTACCACCGAAGACCCGCTTGGCAATCAGGCCGCGAGCCTCAATACCCTCGGCAGCCTCTCCGTAGACCTCGGCTCGTACCAAAAGGCGGGCGACCAATTCGAGCAGGCCCGACAAATCTTTGCCTCGATCGGCGCGACCGGCGCAGCGGCCGGCGCCTTGCTCAACCGGGGAATCGCGCAACTCGAACTCGAACAATTCGATCCCGCACATGAGAGTCTCGACCGGACGCTCTCGATCGCCCGCGAAGCACACGATCCGGCGACCGAGGGACTTGCCCTCGTCCAGCTCGGCAAGTTGGAGCTGGAACGGCCGAAAGGAGATCCCGCCCAGGCCCGGCATCGGCTCCTTGAGGCGCTCGACCTCGCCGCCCGCTCGACCGATCCGGCACTCCTCGCCGATACCCGCTTGCAACTCGCCTGGGCCGAAGCCCGGTTGGGCAAGCCGCAGGACGCGCTCGTCGAGTTGGCCGCCGCGCTCGACCTCGCCGAGTCGCTCGGCGATCCGGTGCGCCGGTCCGCGGTGCTCACCCGCCGGGCCGAGGTGCTCTACGCGAAGGGCGACCTCCTCGCGGCGCTCTCCGCCGTCGATCAGGCCGTTGCGGTAATCGACGACCTCCGCACCCAGGCGACCCCCGGCCTGCGCGCCTCGTTTCTCGCCCGCAGACGCCACACCTTCGAGCTCCAGATCGAGATCCTGATGCGTCTCGCCGACTCGAAGCCGGACGCCGGATACGATCTTCGCGCCTTCGAGGCGAGCGAGTCGGCGCGCGCGAGAAGCCTGCTCGATCTCCTGGCCGAGCGGCGGGCCGGAGGCGAGACGGCTCCCGCCCGAGCCCTTTCGGCCGCGCAGATCCAGAGCGTCCTCGCCCCGGGCGACCTGCTGCTGGAATATCTCCGAGCCCAGAAGGCCACGTTCCTCTTTGCGGTCACCCACGATTCTTTGGCCGCCTTTCGGCTCGACGCCTCGACGATCGACGGGTCGCTGCGCTGGTTCACCGCCGCGCTCGCCAGTCCGCAGAGCCTTGCTCCCGCCCTGCGGCTTCGCGCGAGAACCCTGTACGGCGCCTTGCTCGCCCCGGTCACCGATCGACTGGCGAAGGCGAACCGGCTGATCGTCGCGGCCGACGGCGATCTGTACGACCTGCCGTTCGAGACCCTGACCGCCCCGGCGAACGAGGGCACGGCGCCGGCTTATCTGGTCGAGGGCCGGGCAATCTCGTACGTGCCGTCGGCGAGCACTCTCGCCCGGCTCGGCGACCTGCCCTTGGCGGACGGCCCGGCGCTCGTCGCCTTCGCCTCGCCCGACCCGGGCGGCGACCTGCCGCATTTGCCGCGGGTCGAAGAGGAGGTCCGCGAGATCGCCGAATTGTTCCCCGGCCAAAGCCGCACCTTCCTGGGAGCCGAGGCGACGGAGGATCGGTTTCGCAACGAACGCGCCCTGATCGGCACCACAAGGCGGCTCCATTTCGCGGCGCACGGCTACCTTTCGGAAGATCCCGAGCAAATGGGCATCCACCTGTCGCGCGACCCGGCTCGCGCCGGCGACGGCCTGCTCCAGGCGTTCGAGATCCTCGACCTCGACCTCCATGCCGACCTGGTCGTCCTCTCCGCCTGCGAGACCGCCCGCGGCCAGCGCCTTGCGGGGGAGGGGACGCTCGGCCTGCCGCGAGCCTTCTTCTACGCCGGGGCGCGGAGCGTCGTGGTGAGCCTCTGGCGCGCCGAGGACCGGGCGACCGCCGCCCTGATGATCGCTTTCTACCGCGCGCTTTCCCGCGGCGTCGACAAGGCCGAGGCGCTGCGCCAAGCCAAGCTCGAGCGGATCGCGGCCGGCGACGTGCCAAGGCTTTGGGCACCCTTTGTACTCGTCGGCTCGCCGGTGCGGTAACCTTTGGCCCAGAGCTACCGCCAAAGGGCAGAGACGTTTTGTTTTCGGAGGTTCGCGAAGCTTTCGCACCCCGGCGACGGCTGGCGCGGACGCAATCGATCTTCTGTCCATTTACTCTTGCCTGGGAGGAACGACCATGCCTGTCGACAACGACACCGGAGGTGGGACGCAATACACCATCACCCATCCGCGACCGAACCAACCGCAGCCGGGAGACATCGCGGCGGCCGTGGCGACCGGGGCTGCGGCGGCCATTCAGCTCTACTCGATTCTCGGCGGTACCGGCGAGGCCTCCGGCCTGCAGATCTCGGCGTTGGTCGCCACCGTCGTCGGTCTGCTCGTCCTGATCGTGACCATCGTCCAAGACGGCGTCAGTCAGAACATAACTTTCGACATTCCGAGCGACCCGGCGCTCTGGACAGCGCTCGAAAAGGGAGAGACGGGGGCTCCCTTGCCGCCAGACATTCAGGCGGAGCACATGATCTTGTTCCGCCATCCGGACACGTCGGCGGGAACGAAGATCCAAACCGTCGGCGGTGGCGTCACGTCCAGCTCGACGACCGTGCATCTCGTGCTGGATAGTTCGAAGAAAGACCAGACCAAAGCGGATTACCGCTGCCTCTACACCCCCAAGCGCAAAGCAAGTCCGCCCTAAGCTGTTCCCCTCTCCCTCTGGGAGAGGGGCCGGGGTGAGGGTAGGCCTCGGCCCCCCTCGGGTATAGTCCCGTCTTTCGTCCGGGATTGACCGAGGGGAGCCGTAATGTCTGAGAAATCTCAACTGATGCGCAAGCTACATGAGCTGGCGCAGAATCTATGGTGGTGCTGGCGACCGGAGATTCGATCGATCTTTCGCGAACTCGATCCGGAAACCTGGAGCGCCGTCTACCACAACCCCGTCGCCCTGCTGCACCGGCTGGATGACGACACGGTCACCCACCGCGTCTCGTCGCTCGAAATGCAGACGCGGATCGACCAGGCGCACCGCCGCCTGGGCGAATACCTGCGCGGGGGCGACGGCTGGGGCGCCGTCCACGCCTCGGCGCTGCTGGCCCGGCCGGTGGCGTACTTTTCGGCCGAATTCGGGCTCCACCAGTCGATCCCGATCTACTCGGGCGGCCTGGGCGTACTCGCCGGCGATCACCTCAAAAGCCTGAGCGACCTCGGGGTGCCGGTGGTCGGAGTCGGCCTTCTCTACCACCAGGGCTACGTCCATCAGTTGATCGACGCCGTGGGCGACCAGAAGGACCATTACGAGCCGGTCGATTCCGCCCTGCTGCCGATCTCGCCGGTCCAAGGGCCGGACGCCCTGCCCGTCCGGGTCGCCGTCGAGCTGCCAGGCCGGATCGTCCAGCTCAAGATCTGGCGCGTCGCGGTCGGCCGCTGCACGCTGTTGCTGCTCGACGCCCGAGACGAGGAGAACACCGAGGAAGACCAGTCGCTCACCGACCGTCTTTACGGTGGCGACACCGAGACCCGCATTCAGCAGGAGGTTCTCCTCGGTGTGGGCGGCTGCCGCGCCCTTAGGGCGATCGGCATCCACCCCTCGGTGCTTCACCTGAACGAGGGGCATTCGGCGTTCGCCCTGCTCGAATGGGCGCACCAGATCGCCGCGGGCCAGGGACTGTCGGCCAAGGAGGCGCTGCGCGAGGTGGCCGCGATGTCGGTTTTTACGACGCACACCCCCGTCGAAGCCGGGCACGACCGGTTCGACCCGAGCCTCGCCGCCCGCTACTTAGGACCGCTCTTTCCCGCGCTCGGGCTGGAGCCCATGGAACTGGTCGCCCTCGGCCTGGAAAAACCGACGGAGCCGAATTCGCTGTTCTGCCCGACCGCGTTGGCGCTTCAGCTCACCCGCAGGGCGAACGGCGTCTCGGCCCTTCACGGCCGGGTGTCGCGCAAGATGTGGCACCACCTCTATCCGGCGAAGACGGAAGAGGAGGTGCCGATCGGCCACATCACGAACGGGGTTCACGTCCGCACCTGGATCGCCTCGGACATGCACCGGCTGTTCGTCCGCCACGTGAGCGCCGATTGGACGGAGAAGATGGCCCACCGCGACCTGTGGGAGCGGATCGAGGGGGTGCCGGACGCGGAGCTGTGGGAGGTCCACCAAGTGCTCAAGAGTCGGATGGTCGGTTTCGTGCGCGGCCGTCTCGCCGATCGCCGCCACCGGGAAGGGCTGCCGGAGCCGGCGCAAACGCCGCTCGGCTCCGAGGCGCTCACGCTCGGCTTCGCCCGGCGCTTCGCGACGTACAAGCGGGCGGATCTGCTGCTCGCCGACCCCGACCGTCTGGCCCGCTTGGTCGGCGATACTGATCGGCCGCTCCAGATCGTCTTCGCCGGCAAGGCGCACCCCCGCGACGAGGCGGGCAAGGCGCTGGTACGAAAGGTGTCGCAGCTGGAAAACGACCCCCGCTTCGCCGGCCGCGTGGTCCTGGTCGAAAACTATTCGATGCACGTCGCCCGGCAGCTGGTGCAAGGGGTGGATGTCTGGGTGAACACCCCCCGCCGGCCGAAGGAAGCCTGTGGCACGAGCGGCCAAAAGTGCATTATGAACGGCGTGCTGAACCTGTCGATCCTCGACGGCTGGTGGGCCGAAGGGTACGACGGCAGCAACGGCTTCGCGATCGGCCACGGCGAGAGCCATAACGACCCAGAAATCCAAGACGCCCGCGACGCCGAATCGCTCTACCGCGTGCTGGAGGATCAGGTAATCCCGCTCTACTACCAACGGGACGACGAAGGCATTCCCCGCGACTGGATCGCCCGAGTCAAACGCGCCATCCACACGATGGCCTGGCGCTTCAACGCCGACCGCATGGTGCGCGACTATGTGGAGCAGTGCTATCTCCCCGCGGCCGGCGGCGGGACGTGCCGGATGCCGGGGCGGTAGGGTTGTTGCGGCGCGAGCAAACCGGCCTTAGCGCACCAGATTTTCCATTCCGGGCAAAATTAGAGATCTTTGCTTTGCCAGTTTGTCGGAAAACGGATCTGGCCATCTCCTTCGTGCCTCGGCGGTTCTCCGCCTGACATCCAAGAGTTCCTGGGATGCAACATAGAACCTGCCCCTGTTCTCTCCCTCTTTCACGAGCAGGCCCGCCCCCACTAAGCCGCGCAAGTCTCTCTGGGCAATGACCTCGTTGACATCTGCCGAAGTTCTGTACGAGTTATTTCTAACCCTAAGACCAAACGCGGCGTCCGACAATGCCACCAACGAGCGCTCGGGCAAGGCTTTGGCTTTCACTATTTTCTCTAGCTCGTCCCAGAGTTTTTGAATTTCCCTTGACCGCCTCAGGAGAGTCAGCGCCTGGTGATAGTGCGCGCGAAGACAGAACCGAATCCACGACCTGGTGTCACGTTCGGGATGCCAAGACCCGGCCCCGACAGACGCCAGAACCTCGTAGTACTCCTGTGTATTTTTGCCAAGGTATTCCTCAATGCTCGAAAAGTGCGGCGAAATTGTTCCGCTCCTCGCCAAGACCAGCGTCTGTAGGCCTCTAGCCATCCTTCCGTTTCCATCCGAAAACGGATGGATCATGACCAGGTTTAAGTGAGCCAGCGCCGCAGCAATAACGGCGGGCGCCTGGCTCGCATTCATTTGCTCCACCATTTGCTCCATGAGCGGCTGGGCCATCTCGGCCGGCGGACCTTCGTAAACCCTCTCGCCTGTCGCGTCGTTGCGGACGAAAATTGATCCGGGGCGCCATCTCCCTGGATGCTTTGTCAGATCATAGCCAATCATCATGAAGTGCAAAGATTTAATGACCTCTTCAGAATACCTGAAGTGCGGGTCCTCGGCCTTTTGAAGCACGAAAGTTAGGGCCATTCGATAGCCAGCCACCGCCAGCCATGCCTCATCCCGCGGCGCAATAGGCTCCTCGCCCTCTACGGCCGCGATGGCGTCCTCCATGGTGACGTTATATCCCTCGATGCTGTTGGAGCCTCTCACGGCGCGCGCAAAGGCGTTCCGGCGAAGTAAGCCTGTCCAGCGACGAGGCTCTGTTGTGGCGTACTTTAAATTTCCCTTCAATTCGTCGATTGCGCCTAGTACCTCTGTCTCAATCTCGTCTAGCCGCGGAGCCTGGAATATCATGGCGATTGTGTCCTTTCAATCACTCTTTGCGTCTGATATTATCGAACGCGAAGTCTGATTGCAAGATGACATTCGCACAGAAAACCGTGCCGCAATCATCCGCGCCCTCGTTGACGGAGTTGGCATCCGGGCCACCTGCCGGATTACCGGGGCCTCGAAGGGCGCCGTCACCAGGCTGATCACCGAGCTTGGTCCGGCATGCGCCGCGTACATGGACCAGGCGTTCCAGGGTCTCACCTGCCGCATTCGTGAAGTCGATGAAACTTGGGCGTTCTGCTACTCGAAGGCCAAGAACGTCCCGGCCGACAAGCGCGACACGTTCGGCTATGGCGACGTTTGGACGTTTACGGCGATCGACGCCGAAACCAAGCTCATGCCTTCGTTCATGGTTGGCTCGCGCGACGGCGGCACGGCGACCGAGTTTATGCAGGATCTCGCCGGGCGCCTGGTCAACCGGGTGCAGCTCACCATCTCAGGGGACCCGGAGTCCCGGAAGATCTCGACCTCTTACATCGAGCGTTCAAACCTCAGCATCCGCATGGGGCTCCGCCGATATACCCGGCTCACCAACGCCCACTCCAAGAAGCTTGCGAGCCACTGCGCGGCGCTGGCGTTCTACTTCATGCACTACAACTTCGCCAAGGTCCACTCGTCCCTGCGATGCTCCCCCGCGATGGCGGCCGGTGTTGACTCGCACCTGTGGACGGTCGAGGAAATCGTCGCCCTTCTGCCGGTCGAGGCGCCGAAAAAGCGGGGGCCGTACAAGAAGCTGGCAGGTGCCGCGGACTAGAGCGACGGTTGAAGTTTTTCCACAAAGTAGCGGCATTTTTGGTGAATCACCTCGAACTCACCGACCGCCGCGAGAGCTAACATTTCGCGATGAAGGGCAAGCGAACGCTCCCTGCTCTTTTTGGTTATCCATTCATCAGACTGCGCGCGCTTGCCAAAATGCCAGATCCTCCCAAGGATCTTGTCCGCGTCGGCAGGTGACATCGTGCGGGATCCGGGTTCCCCTCGAAGGCGAACCTCGATCATCTCGGCAAGGACGGACGCCTCGAACTGCATAACGTCGGCGGATTTCGTGCCGGCGAACGTAAAAATGCCAACCTGCGCGATCACGTTTGACGGCATGGCCGGTATTACGTTCTGATCTCGCACCCTTCGACGCGCCCGAAATAACAAATTGATCAGGAACGTTAGGCCGATGCCAATGGGAATCATCACCAATCCGCCAACCAAAACCAGCGCGAACTGCTCCCCTCGCGAGGAGTGCTCTACCAGGCCAATTGCCACAAGGAAGGCCGCCGCCACGGCCGCCGCAATCGCGGTCATGACGGACTCCGCCAGCTTGCCCCACGATTCCCAGGTATCTCTCCGCGCGGCGGAAAGATAGAGGCGCAGCTTTTTGAACCGCACGGCGGTACCTCCGTAGATCCGGTGTTTAGCCGGTACTCTACCCTCTCCGCTCTCCCGCCGCTCATTTCAAAAGACCCAGTATCGGTTCGTCGCTCCGGCCCAAAGCACCGGCGCCGGGCTCAAGCTCTTTCGTTCTCGTTCTTTGTCCTCTGGTTTCCGCCACCGTTCCGCCGCGCTCCGGCCGCCCCGCTCCGGCCGCGCGAGGCAGGTTCCCAGCGCTTTGCCCAAATGCATTGCGCGCGGGCACCGATGCAATCTTGCGGCGAACCGGTGCGCTGGCGTTTTGCACCGCTGCAATTTTGCGGCGCACCGCTGCGCTGGCGTTTTTGCAGCGATGCAATTCGCCGGTGCACCCCCGCAAAACTCTGACGCACCTGTACAAAGGGAAATTGCACAGGTGCAAAACGCCAGAGCACCAGGGCAAAACGCCAGCGCCCATGTGCACATGTTAACGGTCACCCGGACCCGTGGGAATCTGGACAGCTAGGTCGGCTAACTGGCCTGCCTTACGCTATTTTAAGTTCGTACCGAAAAGAAGGGATGCTCAGCCCGTCGCAGGTCCGGCAGAGGAGATAGGTCGTGTCACGGTCGATTACCACCAGAAGGGCTGGTTTGTCTACATGGATTCCTTATTTTCGACCCACTTTCGTCTCGTTTACCCCCTCTGCCCCCCGCCGCGCTACGCGCGGGATGATGCTGCCGAGCTGAGTGTCCAGATTCCTACGAATTCTGGTGACCGTTAACAGCACAACCCGGGCGCCCCCCTGCAAAGCTCCGCTGCACCGGTGCAAAACGCTGGAGAGGCCGCACTCGGCAATCCGGGAGACCGGCCCGTTGGAGCGGGAGAACCAGCCCAGGGCTGAGGCCGAACGCCGATGCCCTGAGGCAAGGGGGCGCGGCGAGGAGACCGGGCGAATCTATCTCCTGCCGGGCGGCGCGGTTGCCCGGTGGAGCCACGACCCAATTGAAAGGCAACTCGTGGAGCGGGTTGCTGCCAAGTTCCTTCTTCTTGAGCTTGTGGGTTTCAAAGAGGCTCTTGACGCTCGTGCTCTGGTGATGCGCGATCTTCTTGAGTTCGTCCCGCGGATCGGCGTGATTCTTGGCTGAGGCGCCAGATCTGGCCTTTGGTCTTGACCGTTTTCGCGCAGATCCCTGGAAGGTGGACAAGGATCAGACCGGCCGCCCGAATCGGATCGTGCCCTGCTTCTACGCTGCCGCTTTGAGATCGATGCTGTCGCTCACGGCCTGGGCGCTCGCGAACGGATAGATGCTCACGATGTCGCCAACCGATTAGCCCCGCTTCGCAAGAGCATGCACCGATTCCGTCGGCAACCGGGTACCTTCGATATGCGGCGCCCCCGAGATCTTCCTCGGGAGAATCCGTAATAGAGGCCGGGGCCGCCGCAGATCCGGTCCCCCGGCTCCTTCCATGCCTTCGAAAGGCGCCAGGACGTCGATCACTTCCGTCTGGAACAGCTGGCCGTGAACGCGGTGGGCAGGAATACCCGGAGCGTTGATCGCGACGTCCCCGTTGAGGGTGCTCTGGCCATCCTCAATCCAGTCCAGCCCGAGGCGGTGAATCCGCTCGATGGCGCGTTGGATTTTCGGCATCGAGGTCGCAGGAATCTCATGGTCAAGGGCATGCTTCGGTCGCCGAAGCCAATAGAGCACCCGCAAGGCCAGCAGGTCGGCAAACGAATAGAGCCGCGGAGCCTCGGAGACGGAGGGGAGCAGGTGACCCTTGCGCGCCCAATGATGAACCGTTCTTCCGGGAACTCCCGCAAGAGCCGCGGCGCGCTCCGCCGTGTATGCCCCGCCTGCGATCGGTTCTGACATACCGAGATTCTAATCCCACTTTCCCCAAGGGAACCGCGGCAAGAAATTCTCGAAGGAACCCGAGCGCCCGCAGGGCTCCAGATCGATCCGGCCCTTCCCCAAAACGGGCGTGGAGCCCTGCGGCCCCACGCCCGTTCCTGACTTCTACTGCTTTCTACCTACCTCTCCCTTCACTCCCCGGCCGCCGCCTTCAACTCGACGGCTTCGGCCGGATCGGCCGGGGGCGAGGTGTCCGACTGCGGCACGTTGCGGGTGGAGCGGGTGCGCGAGCGGATCGGGGCGACGTTGAACTGAACGAGGCGCTCGTTGCGGGCTCCGAGGAGACCCTTGGTCATCCCGCGGAGGCGACGGGCGAGCACTCTGCCGCCGAAGATCAGCTGGGCCAGCTCTTGGGTCATCTGCTGGCGGGTGGCGCCGTGAGAGTCCTGTTGCGCTTTGAGCGCGCGGACCTGGGCGAGTGTCGCGGCCAGCTCGGCGCGGACCGGCGCCGCCGGGGCGAGGGGTTCCTCGTTGTCGTTCGCTGCTTCGAGAAGCAGCTCCCAATCGCGGAGGATGTCGGCAACGGACTTGGGTGTTTTAATGATCGTCTTTCTTTTGGAGCGGCCGAAGCGCGGCGAGATTGCCGCGTGGCCACGCCCGTCAAGGCGCGGTCGAGGTTGTAACAAACGGGCTGCGGCCCCAAGGCCTCGTCAAAGTCGGTGGCCTCTCAATTCGGATCCCACCGGGCTCGGTTGATGCCAGCGAAGTCACGCAACCAGGCCCGAAGCCACGGGAAATTGCCTCGCTCTGGCACCCGAATTCGATTTTCTCGGTGGCGAGAACGAATTTCTCGGTGACTTCAGCGACTTTCTCTGTGACTTCGGTGATCTTCTCGGTGACTTCGGTGATTTTCTCGGTGACTTCAGCGACTTTCTCCGTGACTTCGGTGATTTTCTCGGTGACTTCAGCGACTTT
>JBBRUC010000007.1:0-59570 GCA_038248205.1 Thermoanaerobaculia bacterium | reverse complement strand
TGGGTTCGAGCGGCGCGAGCAGCTTCCAAAGGCGCTCGGCCTCGGCGCGGTCCGCCGCGTAACGCTTGGCGCGCGCTTCGGCGAGGAACAGTTGGCGCACGAGGGCGGAGGATTCGAGGGCCGCGCGCTCGGCTTGTAAACGCGCCTCGGGCATCGCGTCCCAGGGGTGGGGAGTCTTGTCGGTCGACGGCAACACCAGCTCCGAAAGGCCGAGGGCGACCGGCACCGCGTAGGTCGACACCCTGAGTTCCTCCACCAGATCCTCGAGGTCGACGCGCGAAAGGACATACCGGCCGTTCTCGATCTCGACGATCCGATTCTTCAGGCCGGTCAGCTCGCCAAACTCCGCCTGCGTCAGGCGGCACAGGATGCGCAGAATCAATAGCGCCGCATTCGTCGGCGGCAGGTCCACCTTGGGCATAGCGCTTCTCCGGGTGTCTTCAATACATCTTGTTGCCGCTGAGGCGCTTTTCGTGACAACGAAGAAATTGGGGCGCCCACCCCCCGCACAGATAGGAAACCTGGTTTCCTCTTTGGCTGCATTTGGCTCCGAGGCTCTCGCGGCCCGCCGTCCGCTCCCCTCCGCCTTTCGGAGCAACACAAGAAATATTACCGAAACAGGCAACTGCACTATCCACCAACGGTAGGTTGTCGCGAAAACTGAAGCCTTGCGCCTACCCTCGCGCGCATGGCCTCCTCTCTCCCCTTTGGGCGAACGGCTCCCCCTCTCGCGCCCGGCGCGCTGCGCCGGGCCGCGGGAGAGATCTTCGACCGGGCAGAGCGCGAGCGGGACGAAGGGAACCTCGAAGACGCCGCGCGGCGATTCGGTCGCGCCGCGGGAACCTGGCGAACCACGGGCGATGTAATGGCGGCGGCGGACGCGTACCTCGAGCTGGGAGCGGTCCTGCTGCGCCAGGGGCGAGGGGGCATCTTGCCGGAGCTGGCCGCCCGACTGGTCGCTCTCTTGGAGATCACGCCGCTCCCACCAGGCGCCCACCTGAACCTTCGGGTCTTCGCAACCCTGATGGCCAAGGGAGCCGCGAATCGGGACGCTTTCTTGGGCCTGGTGCTGGAGAGGCGCTTGGGCCGGCACCGGGCCGCCCGGGCGGATTGAGGCGGCGGGCAGGTCCCTCATGAGCAACCCGTTCATACGCCGCTTTCGAGAGATGGCGCCGTTTCGCGAATCGGTCCTGGTCCACTTCACTCGGCCGGGTCTGCGCCAACGTCTCCAGGATGCCTGCGAAGCGGTCGCCGAGGAAGCGTTGGAGCTGGAAGACGGCTCGGGTTTCGGCGAACCGTGGCTCAAGGCCGGAACGCGCGCCGGCCTCGGCGACCTCTGGCATACCCAGCAGGCGTTTTCCGGGCTTGCCGCGACTCGCAGAGTCTCGGTGGTAATCGAAGAAGAGGACCGCCTCTGCCAGGCTCTCGAAAACCTGGCGGAAGGTCTCGCGCAGAAGATCGCCGACCTGGAACGCCGGCTCGGCCCGCCGCCGCCCGAGCTGCCCGTCGACGCCGCAAGGCGGCCCGCGAACTGAATTTCGCAAATTTTTGCGGCAACCGCCCCTGAGGTACGCCTCCTAGCCCGAACCCGGGGTTCCCGCGACCGCGCCGACTCTGCCCCCCGCCTACCGTGCGAAAGAGGCTTTCGGAGCCCCCCGCGGGTGCCCCGGTGGCCCTCAGTGGACAAAATTGGACAGAAGTGGAGTAACAAGTCTAGAATCGGCCTCCAAATAGCTGGACCCAAAGGCGGGGGTCATGTTCAGGGGTAGCTCACCAGCGAAGATCGATGAGAAGGGTCGCCTCAAGGTGCCGACGGATTTCCGTCGGTTCGTTGAGGAGCGGTATGGGCGCGACCTTTTCGTGACGTCGATCCACGGCGATTGCGCGCGACTGTATCCCCTGCCGGTCTGGGAAGAGATCGAGAGCAAGCTCCAGACCATGCCTTCGGCCGATCCGGCCAAGCAGCGGTTCTTGGAGCGGGCGAGCTATTACGGCCAGCAGGTTCGGCTCGACGACCAGGGGCGGCTGGTGATTCCGCTGATTTTGCGCGAGAGCGCGGGGATGAGCGGCGATGTGGTGGTGATGGCGCAGATCGACCACCTGATCGTCTGGAACCACGAGCGGCTGGTCGCCCGTCTCGCCGAGCAGCCGTTCACCGAAGACGACTCCCGCGCCCTGGCGGAGCGCGGCGGAATCTAGCGGCCGTGCGACCTCCGCGCGACGAGAGCGAGAGCCAGTGGCCGCCCGGCATGTCCCCGTCCTGCTCCGCGAGGTGGTCGAGCTGCTCGCCCCCGAACGGGGCGGCGTCTTCGTGGACGCGACCCTCGGCCTGGGAGGGCACGCGGAGGCGATCCTCGAAGCCGGCGACGCGGTGGAGCTGGTGGGGATCGATCGCGACCCGCAAGCGCTCGCCCTCGCGGGGGAGCGCTTGGCGCGTTTTGGCCCGCGAGCCCGGTTGCTCGAGGGGAATTTCGCCGACCTGGGGGCTCTGCTCGGGGCGGCGGGGATTGGCCGAGTGGCGGGGATTCTCGCCGATCTCGGCGTTTCGTCTTTGCAAATCGATTCGCCGGAACGGGGCTTCAGCTTCCGGTTCGGCGGACCGCTCGACATGCGCATGGGCCGTGATGGCCTATCCGCCGCAGACATCGTGAACGAAAGCTCGGAGGAAGAATTGGCCAAGATCTTCTGGGAATACGGCGAGGAACGGCAATCGCGGCGGATCGCCCGCGCGATCGTCGCGACGCGTCGCGAAAAGCCGTTCGAGACCACCTCGGAGCTGCGCCGGGCGATCGACCGCGGCAAAGGGCACGAGGCGGGACATCGCAACCGCGAGGGCCGGGTCGATCCGGCCACCCGCGTGTTCCAGGCGTTGCGCATCGAGGTCAACGAAGAGCTCTCCGGGCTCGAAACCTTCCTCGATCAGGCGGTCGACCAGCTCGATGCCGAAGGGCGGTTGGTGATCATCTCCTACCACAGCCTGGAGGATCGGATCGTCAAGAACACGCTGCGCGACCTGCACCGGGGCGAGATCGACCTGATCACCGGCCGGCCGCACTCGGAAAGCCAGGCGATCGAGCTGCTGACCAAGCGGCCGGTCCGTCCGAGCGATGAGGAAATCGCAGCCAACCCGCGTTCGCGCTCCGCGCGGCTGCGGGCCGGTCGGAGACTGGAGACCCGGTGAGGAATGCCTACGCCTTTACCCGGCCGGTCGCCAACGCCTATCTAGTGCGTGAGCGCGACAGGAAGCGTGTCCGCGAGCTGCTGCTGGTGCTCGTCGCGGTCGGCGCTTTGGGGATTGGCTTGCTTTCTTATACCTGGATCCACCTCGAAGTGCTGTCGACCGGCTACAAGATCGATAAGCTGGAAAAGCAGCTACGCGAGATGACCCGCACCGAGCGGGAGCTGTCGCTCGAAGCGGCCTACCTCGCCAGCCCGCAAAAGATCGAAGAGCGCGCCCGGCAAGAGCTGGGGCTCGAACCGCCGGAGATCGATCGGGTGCTGTTTTGGGAAGAGCTGCCGTGAAAACACGCCTCCGAGTCCTGGCCGGTCTCGGCCTTCTCTGGGTGGCGTTGATCGCCGGACGGCTCTACTACCTCCAAGTCATCCGCCACGATCACTACGCCACCCGCGCGGGCAACCAGCAGCAGCGGGTGGTCGAGCTGGATGCTCCGCGCGGCACGATCTACGACTCCCGGGGGCGGGAGCTGGCGGTTTCGATCGAGGTCGATTCGGTCTACGGCATACCGTCCGAGATCGCCGATCCGAAAGAGGCGGCGCGGCAGCTGGCCAAGCTGGTCGATCGCGATGCCGGAAAGCTCGCCAAGCAGCTCTCCGATCGCGACCGCGACTTCGTCTGGATCAAGCGGAAGCTCGACCCGCCGGTCGCGAGCCAGATCCGCGGCTTGAAGATCGACGGCCTCCGCTTCGTCACCGAGAGCAAGCGGTACTACCCGATGCGCGAGCTGGCGGCGCAGGTGCTCGGTTTCGTCGGTACCGAAAACCATGGGCTCGAAGGGCTGGAGGGGCTGTACGACACCACGGTCGCCGGCAAGCCGGGCCGCCGCACGGTCTTGCGCGATGCGCGCAAGGGAACGGTGATGGACCCCGAACTGTCGTTCACCGATCCGGAGCCGGGCCAAGATCTGCACCTGACGATCGACGCGACGATCCAGCACATCGTCGAGCGGGAGCTGGCCGAAGCGGTCGATCGCCGTGGCGCGCGCAAGGGCATGGCGGTGATTCTCGATCCGCGTACCGGCGGCGTGCTCGCTCTGGCGAGCTACCCGAGCTTCGATCCGAACCTGTACGCCGAGTCGTCGAAGGACCTGTGGCGCAACCGCGCGGTCACCGATTTCTACGAGCCGGGCTCGACGTTCAAGATCGTCACCGCCGCCGCCGCGCTCGATAGCGGATTGGTCAAGGCGACCGACACGTTCGATTGCGGCATGGGCCAGATCACCCTGGCCGGCATTCGGATTCGCGATCACAAACCGTTCGGCAATCTTACCTTCGCCGAGGCGATCGCCAAGTCGAGCAACGTCGGCATGGTCAAGACCGCCCTGCTGCTCGGCGACGAGCGGCTCTACGGGATGGCGAGCGCCCTTGGCTTCGGGCAAAAGACCGGGGTCGACCTGCCGGGAGAGGCCTCGGGCATTCTCCACCCGCTTTCGTCCTGGCATCGCTTTCCGCTCAGCAAGGCCTACGTTTCGTTCGGCCAGGGGGTCTCGGTGACGCCGCTTCAGCTCGCGGTGGCGGCGGCGACCGTCGCCAACGGCGGCATCCGCTTGAAGCCCTACATCGTCGCCGCGACCGGCGGGGCGGACCGGCTCGAACCGCTGCACCCGACAGCCCAGCCGGTCGGGCGCGCCATGTCGGCCGAAACCGCCGCGGAGCTGACGCGCCTGCTCGAAGGGGTCGTAACGGTGGGGACTGCCAAATCCGCCGCGATCAAGGGCTATAGGGTGGCGGGCAAGACCGGGACGGCGCAGATTCCGCTCGCCGGCGGCTATGACCGCAACCACTACGTGCCGAGCTTCGTCGGCTTCGCGCCGAGCGACCGGCCACGGCTCGTCGGCGTGGTCGCGATCGACGCGCCGCAGGGTTTCGAGTACCACGGCGGCCAGGTGGCGGCGCCGATCTTCGGCGCGATCGCCCGCCAGGCGCTGCTCTACTTAGGGGTGCGGCCGGAGCGCCCACGCCCCGAGTGGCCCGATGCGGCACCGCGCCTACCGAAGGTGGTGACCGCCCAGTTGACCCCGCAGCCGCTGGCCGCGCCTGCGAATCGCCCGGCGGCGGCGACGTCGACCGGTTCGATTCCATCGACTCCATCGCCCGCTGTGCCTGGGTCACCACCCGCCCCGAGCGCGCCGTCGCTGATTCGCATTACCCCGGCCGCGGCGACCTCCGGCACCCCTGTCGGCACTCTCGGAGGCACGCCATGACGCCACCGATGCGGCTCGCGGAGCTGGTTGACGAGCTGGGCGGCCTCGCAGGCGGCCTGGGGCTGGCCCAGGGTCTCGACGGCGCCGAGGCCGGCGACGTTTCGGTCTCGGGCGTAAGCCACGACTCGCGCGCGGTGATGCCCGGCGACCTGTTCGTCGCCTGGTCCGGCGAGCGCTTCGATGGCCGGGCGTTCGTGCCGCAAGCGATCGAACGCGGCGCGAAGGCCGTCCTGGCCTCGGGCGATCGGCCGATGGGCCTGGATTCTCGAATCCCCTGGCTTTCCGCGCCGGATCCCCGGGCGCTGCTGGGGGGGCTCGCCGCGCGGGTGTACGGCCACCCCGACCGGGAATTGATCCTCGCCGGGGTGACCGGCACCAACGGCAAATCGACCGTCGCCACCCTGCTCACCGAGATCTTGAACCACGCGGGTCTCGCGACCGGATTCATCGGCACGCTCGGCTACCGCCTGCGCGGCGCGAGCTTCCCCGGCGAGCGGACGACGCCCGAGGCGAGCGACCTGTTCCGCACCCTGCGCGCGATGCGCGACCAGGGCGCCGAGGCGGTGGCGATGGAGGTCTCGTCGCATGCTCTGGAGCAGGGGCGGGTCGATGGCGCGGCGTTCGACCTCGCGCTGTTTACCAACCTGTCGCGCGATCACCTCGACCTGCACGGGACGATGGAGAGCTATTTCGCCGCCAAGCGCCGGCTGTTCGAGCAGCTGAAGCCGGGCGGCCGGGCGGTGGTCAATCTGGATGACCCGTACGGTCGCCGGCTCGCCGACGAGCTGCCCGACGCCTGGACCTACAGTGTCGAAAACGGCGACGCGACCGTTTCGGCGCGCGACGAGAAACTCGACCGCCACGGCCTGGCCGCGACGATCGTGGTGCGCGGCAACCGAGGCGAAGAAACCTCGTCCTCGACCGAATTCACGATCCGCTCGCCACTTCTCGGCCGGTACAACCTGTCGAACCTGGTGGGCGCGATCACCGGCGCCATGGCCCTTACCTCGGCCGCGATTCCGCGCTCGGCGATCACCGCCGCCGCGGCGGCGCAGCAGCCGGTTCCCGGCCGCCTGGAGCCGATCGACTGCGGCCAGCCGTTCGCCGCGATCGTCGATTACGCCCATACCGACGCGGCGCTCGCCGCCGCGATCTCTTCGGTGCGCGAGATCGCCCCGGGCCGGACGATCGTCGTCTTCGGATGCGGCGGCGACCGCGACCCGGGCAAGCGCCCGATCATGGGCCAGGTCGCGGGCGAGCTGGCCGACCTCGCCATCGCGACCTCGGACAATCCGCGTAGCGAAGATCCGCACGCAATCCTCGCCGCGATCGAGGAGGGGCTCCGCTCGACCGGCCGCAACAACTATCTGCTGATCCCCGATCGGCGCGACGCCATCCGTACCGCGATCGCCGCGGCCGACGAGGGCTCGGCGGTGTTGATCGCGGGCAAAGGGCACGAGCGCGACCAGACGATCGGCGATCGGCGCTTGCCGTTTTCAGATCACGCAGAGATCGAGCGGGCGCTCAGGGAGAGATTCGGTGCACGGGTCGGCGTCTGAGGTCGCGTTGGCGACCGCCGGGCGGATCGCCGCGGGAGACGCCGTGGCGCGTTTCGGCGGCGCGGTGATCGATTCGCGCGCGATCCGCGGCGGCGAGCTGTTTTTCGCCTTCCGCGGCGCCCGGGTCGATGGCCGCGCGTTCGTCGCCGAAGCGCTGGCGCGCGGCGCCGCGGGCGCGGTCGTCGATCGCCGCCCCGGCGAGGCGCCGATCGCGATCCCCGCGGCTTCGAAAGGGTTCCTGATCGAGGTGGCTGACACCGGCGAAGCGCTGCTCGACCTCGCCCGTTCCTTCCGCGAGCGGGCGCCGGAGCAGCTGGCGGGCATCACCGGCTCGGCGGGCAAGACGACGACCAAAGAGCTGCTCGCCGCGATGCTCGCGCGCCGCTTCCGGGTCGGCCGCACCACCGGCAACTTCAACAACCGGATCGGCCTGCCGGTCTCTTTGTTGAACGTCCCCGACGACACCGAATGGATGGTCGCCGAGATGGGCATGTCGTCGGCCGGCGAGCTGCGCGAGCTGGCCCAACTGGCTCGGCCGGACCTGGCGGTGTTTACCGTCATCCGCCCGGTGCATCTGGAGTTCTTCGGCTCGGTCCGCGCGATCGCCGAAGCGAAGGCCGAGTTGCTCTCAGGTCTGCCGAGCGACGGCTGGATCGTCGCCAACGCCTTCGATCCGGAGGTCGCCCGGATCGCCCGCAGGCAGCGCGAGCAACACGGCCAGCGAATCGTCTGGTATGGCCAGGACGAACAGCCGGCCGGCCCGCGGCCCACCGATCCGTCGGACCGCCTCGATCTGCGGGCGATCGACGTCGCGAGTCTTGCGGACGGACCCGGCAGCCGGTTCGTCCTCGAAGTCGAAGGCCGGCGTTATCCCGTCCGGCTCGCGCTCCACGGCGCCTACAACGTCAAGAACTTCCTCGCGGCGGCGGCGGCGGCCTGGTCGATCGGCGTACCGATCGAAGAGATCGTGGAAGTCGCCGCCGAGATGCCGAGCGCGCCGGGCCGCGGCGTGGTCCATCGCCTGGATTTGGGGCAAGGCCGCTTCGCGCTTCTGGTCGACGACTCGTACAACTCCAACCCGGATGCGGTGGGCAAAGCGCTTTCTGGGGCCGCGGACCTGGAGCGCAGCCGCCGACCGAAGGGCCGGCGCGTGGCGATCCTCGGCGACATGCTGGAGCTGGGGCCGGAAACGGCGAAATTTCATCGCGAAGCCGGCGCCGCAGCCGCAGCCCTCGGGTTCTCTCCCGTGGTCGGAGTGGGTGAGCTGGCGCGCGAGCTAGTCGCGGGCGCGGCGGCTTTCGGTGCCGAGGCGATTCATCAGCCGGATGCGGAAGCGGCGGCCGAGTGGGCGGCGGCACACGTGGAGCCGGGTGACGTCGTGTTGATCAAGGGCTCGCGCGGCATCCGCCTCGACCGGGTGGTCGATCGCATGGTTGGGCCTCGGGTGGTCGGGCAAAGGGTTGCCCCGGCGGCCGGAGAGGCGGGCGCCTGATGCTTTACGAGCTGCTCTTCCCGCTCCACGAGCGGTTCGCGATCTTCAACGTCTTCCGATACATCACGTTCCGCGCGGCGGGTGCGATTGTCACCGCGCTGCTGCTGTCGTGGATTCTCGGCCCCTGGTTCATCCGCACGTTGCGCCGCCTCTCGGTCGGCCAGAACATTCGCGAACTGGGGCCGCAGGCGCACCAGGTGAAAGCCGGCACCCCCACCATGGGCGGCCTGCTGATCCTGTTCTCGCTGATCGTGCCGACGTTGCTCTGGGGCAACCTGCATAACCTCTATCTCTGGCTGGCGATGGGGGTGACGGTCGCGTTCGGGGTGGTTGGTTTCGTCGACGACTATCTAAAGGTCAAGCGGCGGAACAACCTCGGCCTCACCGCGAAGGCGAAGTTTCTCCTCCAGGCGGTGGCGGCGCTCGGTCTCGGCGTCCTGCTCTGGGCTTTGCCCGAGTTCGATTCGACCCTTGCCTTCCCCTTCTTGAAACGGCTGGTCTTGCCGCTGGGTCTCCTCTATGTGCCGTTCGTGGTGTTGGTCCTGGTCGGCGCCTCGAACGCGGTCAACCTGACCGACGGGCTCGACGGCCTGGCGATCGGCGCCACCACCATCGCCGCCGGAACCTACGCGGTCTTCACCTACGTCGGCGGCAACCGGTTGATCGCCAACTACCTTCAGATCTCCTACGTCCCCGGGGTCGGCGAGGTGGCGGTCTTCTGCTCCGCCCTGGTCGGCGCGGGCCTCGGATTTCTCTGGTTCAACTCCCATCCGGCGGAAGTCTTCATGGGCGACGTCGGCTCGCTCTCGCTCGGCGCCGCGATCGGCAGCGTCGCCGTGCTCGCCAAGCAGGAAATCCTGCTGATCGTGGTCGGCGGGGTCTTCGTCCTCGAAGCGATGTCGGTGATCATCCAGGTCGCCTCGTTCAAGCTGCGCGGAAAGCGGGTGTTCCGCATGGCGCCGCTGCACCACCATTTCGAACTCTCCGGTTGGGCCGAGCCGAAGGTGATCGTGCGTTTCTGGATCCTGTCGATCCTGTTCGCGCTGGTCTCGCTCTCGACCTTGAAACTGCGATGAACGCGACGATCTCCGCCACCGGGGCGGCAGCCCCGACCGCCCTTCCGGCCGACCACCGATGGAACCGCGTACTGGTCTACGGGCTCAAGCTCTCGGGGAAGTCGGCCGCGCGCTTCCTGCGGCGGCGCGGAATCGCGGTGATCGGCGTCGATCAAAAAAGCGCCGAAGCGCTCGACTTGGGCGCGCTCGCGCTCGATCCGGCGGTGGCGCTCCATCTGGGCGCCGAGCCGTCGCTCGCCGAGCTGCCGCAGGATCTCGACGCGATCGTCGTCTCGCCCGGAGTGCCGATGGATCGGCCGCTCCTGGTCGCGGCGCGCGCCGCCGGCCTGGCCGTCCTCGCCGAGGTCGAGCTGGCGTTTCCCGCGCTCGAAGCCGAGGGCGCACACCTTGCGGCGATCACCGGCAGCAACGGCAAGAGCACGACGACCGAGATGCTCGGCGCGATGCTGCGCGCCGCCGGTCGCCGGGTCGAAGTGTGCGGCAACATCGGCACCCCGCTCACCGAGCGGGTCGATGCCGAGCCGGACGCGGCACCGGGCCGGGCGTTCGTGGTCGAGCTGTCGAGCTTTCAGATCGAAGGGCTCAACCGATTCCGCCCCGATGTCGCGGCACTGCTCAACATTGCCGAGGACCACCTCGATCGCTACCCGAGCCTCGCGGCCTACGCCGATGCCAAGAAGAAACTGTTCGCCCGCATGCGGCCGGAGGCAATCGCGGTGTTGAACGCCGACGACCCCTGGACGCTCGACGTGGCGACCGCGGCGCGCAAACGGTATTTCTCGCGTCTTGCATCGGTCGCCGACGGCTGCCAGCTGGAGGAGGACTGGGTGGTAGAGGTCGAGCCGGACGGCTCTCCGACAGGCCGGCGAACGCCGCTGTTCTTGGCCGCCGACGTGCCGCTGGCGGGGGTGCAGAACGTCGAGAACGCGATGGCCGCCGCACTGCTCGCCCGCGCGCTCGGTGCCGGGGCCGCGGCGATCCGCTCCGCGCTCTTAAGGTTCCGCGGCCTGCCCCACCGGCTGGAGCGGGTCGCCGAGATCGGCGGCGTCGCCTGGTACGACGATTCCAAGGGAACCAACCCGGCGGCGACCTGCAAGTCGATCGAAGGATTCGCCGACGGCACGGTCCACCTGATCCTCGGCGGCCGCAACAAGGGGGCGGACCTCTCGGTGCTCGCGCCGCTCGTCGCCCAAAAGGCGCGCCGGGTCTATCTGATCGGCGAATCGGCCGAGGACTTCGCCGCGGCGCTCGCCGACAGCGCGCCGCTCGAACGCGCCGGGACGCTCGAACGAGCGGTCGAAGCGGCGGCCGGGCAAGCCCGCGCGGGCGAGGTCGTGGTGCTCTCGCCGGCTTGCGCCAGCTTCGACCAGTTCCGCAACTTCGAGCACCGGGGGCAGGTGTTCCAGGAGTTGGTGCGCGCGCGGGTAACCCAAGCCGCAGCTGCAATCGATACGACCTCTGCGATCGATACCTCGAAAGGAGCCGCCTGATGGCGAAGAAGCTCGCTTTCGACAAGATCCTGTTCGGTGCCGTGGCGCTCCTCGGCGGGTTCGGCCTGGTGATGGTCTATTCGGCGAGCGCGGCGATCGCCCGCGACCGCACCGCGGGGATCAACCCGTTCCTGCTCAAGCAGTCGATCGCGGGCATTCTCGGCCTGATCGCGATGGCGGTGGTGATGCATCTCGACTACCGGGTGCTGCGCCGCGTCGAGGTGATCTACGGCCTGCTCGCGAGCATTACCCTGCTGCTCGTGGCGGTCCTGTTCTCCGGCCACCTGAACGGCACCCAGCGCTGGTTCCTGCTCGGGCCGATCTCGATCCAGCCGTCGGAGATCGCCAAGCTCGCGCTCATCCCGTTCGCGGCCTACCAGATCTCGAAGAAGCTCGACCGGGTCAACCGGCTCGATCTCCTGTTGCCGATCACCCTCGGTTGCGGCCTGGTGTGCGGCCTGATCCTGATCCAGCCCGACTTCGGCACGGCGGTGCTGCTGGGTACCACCGTCTTCGCCTTGCTTTTCCTCGCCGGCCTCTCCTGGCGCTTCGTCGCCGGGGGTTTTGCCCTCGCCGTGCCGCTGCTCTATGCGCTGGTGATCGCCGTGCCCTATCGTCGCGAGCGTTTCTTCGCATTTCTCGATCCCGAGCGCGACCCTCTGGGTTCGGGCTTCCAGGCGCTCCAGTCGCTGATCGCGATCGGCTCCGGCGGGGCGTTCGGGCTCGGCGCCGGGCAGAGCCTGCAGAAGCTCTGGTTTCTGCCACATCCGGAATCGGATTTCGTCTACGCGATCGTCTGCGAGGAGCTGGGGATGGCCGGCGCGCTGTTCGTGATCGGCCTGTTCTGCGTCGTCGCCTGGCGCGGCTATGTCGCGGGGGTCAAGGCGCCGGACGATTTCGGCCGTTATCTCGCCTGGGGCTTCACCCTGGTTCTGGTGCTCCAGGCGCTGCTCAACATCAGCGTCGCGTTGGCGATGCTGCCGACCAAGGGCATTCCGCTCCCCTTCATTTCCTATGGCGGTTCGTCGCTGGTGGTCACGATGACCGCCTGCGGCGTCCTGCTCAATCTGTCCCAACACGGATGAACGCGCCCACCTCCACCTCGACGCCGCGTCGACGCCACGCCCTGCTGGCGGGCGGCGGCACCGGCGGTCACGTCTTTCCGGCGATCGCCGTCGGCCGCGAGCTGGTGGCGCGCGGCTGGACGATCAGCTACGCCGGGTCGGCCGCGGGGCTCGAAGCGCGCCTGGTGCCGCAGGAGGGCTGGCCGTTTCATCCGCTGCCGGCCAAGGCGTTCCTCGGCCGCGGTTTGGGCGCGAAACTGGGAGCGCTCGCGACCCTCGTCCGTTCGAGCGTCGCCGCCCGCTCGTTGGCGAAGCGCTTGGACGTGGACGCCGTTCTCGGCACCGGCGGCTATGCCTCGGCGCCCGCGGTGCTCGGCGCCCGGGTGGCCGGCCGGCCGACGCTCCTCTTGGAACTGAACGCCCGCGCCGGGGTCGCCAACCGGATGCTTTCGCGCTACGCCACGGCGGCGGCGGTGGCGTTCGACGAGACCCGGCGCGATCTTTCCTGCCCTTCGACGGTGACCGGCGTGCCGGTACGCGAGGCGTTTTTCGCCGGTCCGGCCGAGCTGCCGGGCGGCCCGCTCCGGCTGCTCGTGCTCGGCGGCAGCCAAGGGGCGCGCCAGATCAACCGGGCGATGCCGCTGGCAGCTGCTCGCCTGCTCGCCGAGATCCCGGACCTCTCGATCCGCCATCAGTCGGGAGGCAAGAACGTCGAGGAGACCCTCGCCGCCTATCGCGCCGTGGGGTTGACCGAGGAGCAGCTCGCGCGCGTCAGCGTCGTGCCGTTCATCGAGGACGTCGCCGCCGCCTTGACCGAGAGCCATCTGATCGTCTCGCGCGCCGGGGCGGTGACCGTCGCCGAACTTTGCGCCGCCGGCAGGCCCGCGCTGTTTTTGCCGCTCACGATCGCCAAGGGGCACCAGATCGACAACGCCCGACTGCTCGAACGCGCGGGCGCCGCGGATCTGCTGGTCGAATCGGGATCCGAGCCCCCCTCGGGCGAGCCGTTCGCGGCGCTGCTCGCGGCACGGCTCGCCGCCCTGTTGGCGGATCGCTCGGGCCTCGCGCGCCGCGCCGCCGTCGCCCGATCGCTCGGCAAGCCTGGCGCCGTGGCGGCGATCGCCGATCGCCTGGAAGCCGTGGCGCGAGGCGCTCAGCCCACCGAGCCGGGAGGTGCGCGATGAACTTCGGCCAATTCGCCGACCTCTCGCGCATCCATTTCGTCGGCATCGGCGGCGCCGGGATGAGCGGCATCGCCGAGATCCTTCTGGAGTACGACCTCACGGTCTCCGGCAGCGATCAGGCCTCGGGCGACGCGACCGAGCGGCTGGCCAACCTCGGCGCCACGATTTGCATCGGCCACGGGGAAGAAAACGTCGAAGGGGCCGACGTGGTGGTCGTCTCCTCCGCGGTGCCCGAGGCGAACCCCGAGATCCGCGAGGCGCGCCGCCGCGGCATTCCCGTGGTGCGCCGCGCCGAGATGCTCGCCGAGCTGATGCGCTTGAAGTACGGCCTGGCGATCGCCGGCACCCACGGCAAGACGACCACCACCTCGCTGGTCGGCCACGTGCTCACCGAAGCGGGGCTCGACCCGACGGTGATCGTCGGCGGCCGGGTTCGGGTGCTCGGCACCGGCGCGCGCCTGGGCCACAGTCAATACCTGGTCGCCGAGGCCGACGAATACGATCGCAGCTTCTTGACGCTCGCGCCGATCGTCGCGGTGCTGACCAACATCGATCGCGATCACCTGGACACCTACGGCACGATGGAGGCGATCCTCGACGCCTTCGTCTCGTTCGCCAACCGGGTGCCGTTCTTCGGCCGCGTCTTGGTCTGCTTGGACGACGCCAACGTTCAGACCATCCTGCCGCGGATCGCCGAGCGACGGGTGATCACTTACGGCTTCGCGCCGCAGGCCGATCTGGCCGCGGTCGATCTGGAGACCACCCCCGGCGGCGTCCGGTTCGGGGTACGCAGCCGCGAGCGCGGCCTGCTCGGCACGATCGAGCTGCCGATGCCCGGCCGTCACAACGTCCAGAACGCCCTCGCCGCGATCGGTATCGCGCTCGTGCTGCGGCTCGAATTCGCCGCGATCGCCGCGGCGCTCGCCACGTTCAAAGGAGTCCATCGGCGCTTCGAAACGATCGGCAGCTGGCACGGCGCCACGATCGTCGACGATTACGCGCACCATCCGACGGAGGTCGCGGCGACGCTGGAAGCGGCGCGCCAGAGCTTCCCGCGCGGCAAGGTTCACGCCGTGTTTCAGCCGCACCTCTACTCGCGCACCCAGGACCAGGCCGAAGCGTTCGGCCGCGCGCTCTTAGCCGCGGACCGGGCGGTAGTGACCGACATCTACCCCTCGCGCGAGCAGCCGATTCCGGGGGTCACGGCCGAGCGGGTGGTCGAAGAGGCGCAAAAGAGCGGCCACCGAAACGTCGTCTACTGCCCCGCCTGGCAGGACGCCGGCCCCCTGCTCGCCTCTGAGGTGTCGGCGGGCGACATCGTGCTCACGCTCGGCGCGGGCGACATCTACAAGCTGGGTCGCCAATTGGTGGATCAGGCCGGACCGGAGGGGGCGCCATGAGACTCGACGGCACGGGTCATCTGGAAGGCGCCGCGCCCCGGCCGGGGGATGGAACGGGTGCGAACGTGATCCCCTTCCGTCGGCCTTTGGGTCCGCCGCGCAGGAAGCGCAAGAGCCTGTGGCGCAAGCTGATCCGCCCCTTGGGCTCCGCCCTGGCGATCCTCGGTGTGCCTCTGGTCGGCGGCCTGTGGGTAGCTTCCGCGCCGCAGTTCGCGCTTTCCGAGATCGCGATCGAGGGCGCCGGCCGGGTGAGCGAATCCTGGATTCGCGCGCAGCTCGCGCCGCTCGTCGGCCGCAACCTGCCGCTGCTGCCCCTGTCCGCCGCCGCCGAGCGGCTGTCGGGCCATCCGTGGGTGGATTCGCTGGAGATCGCCAAGGAGTTGCCGGGACGGTTGCGGGTGCGGGTGGCCGAGCGGACTCCGGCGGTCTTTCTGCGCAGCGCCGGCCACCTCTACTGGGCCGATGCGACCGGCCGATCGATCGCGCCGCTATCGGCCGCCGAAGAGGCGCGGGAGAACGCCCGGAAGCAGGCGCTCACCCAGCCGAACGACGGGCCGCGACGCCCCGGCGGGGAATCGAAAGGCGGCGACGGTTTTCTGGTCGTCAGTTTCGCCGCGCCGGTGCGCAACGGTGTCGCCCGCGCGTTGCGGGTCGCCGCCGAACTCGGCCGGGCGAACCCCGACTGGGCAGCCCGGCTCACCGAAATCGAAGTGTTGGGTGAGGAAGATTTCCGTCTGCGGATCGGCGTTCTGCCCTTTCCGGTGCTGGTCCGCGACGGCGACGTAATCGACAAAGTCCACCGGTTGGAAAAGCTCCTCCCCCGGCTCGCCGAGCAGTATGCCGAGCTCGCCGCCGTGGATCTGCGCTTTTCTCACCGGATCGTGGTGCAACCTGCGGCGGAAGGCGCGCTGGCCGGCGCGCGCTCACACGAAGCCGTTTCGAGATTGGCAAGCTGAGGGTCGAGCCTATGGCGAAACCAGAACCATTTTTCGTAGCAATCGACATCGGGTCGTCCAAGGTGGGCGTGCTCATCGGCCAGCGCGACGGCAAAGGCGGCCTGGAGGTCGTGGGCAAGGGGCTCGCCCCCAACCGCGGCACCCGCAAGGGCAATATCGTCAACGTCGAGGCGACCGTCGAGGCGCTCAAGAGCGCGAGCGAGGAGGCCGAGGTGATGGCCGGCCAGGAGATCTCGCGCGCCTACGTGGGCATCTCGGGAGCCGACATCCGGAGCGTCAACGCCCGCGGCATGGTGTCCGTGGCGCGCAAGGATCGCGAGATCGCGCGGCCGGACATCCAGCGCGTCCTCGAAGCGGCGAAGTCCGCCGCCCTGCCCTCGGATCGCGAGATCCTGCATGCCATTCCGCAGGAGTTCTTGGTCGACGAGCAGGGGGGCATCGGCGATCCGCTGGGCATGCTGGGCAGCCGCCTGGAGGTGATGGTCCACCTGGTGACCGGTAACATCACCCGCTCGAAAACCCTACTGACCTGCGTCAACCGCGCCGGCATCGAGGTGATCGAGATGGTGTTCGAGCCGCTCGCCACCGCCGAGGCGGTGCTCACCCCCGACGAGCGCGAACTCGGCTCGCTGCTGATCGACGTCGGCGCGGGCACCACCGAGTACGCCCTGTTCGCCGACGGCGAGATTCAGTACAGCGCGGTGGTGCCGATCGGCGCGGGGCATTTCACCAACGACATCGCGATGGTCTTGCGAACGCCGTTTGCCGAGGCCGAGAAGATCAAGACCAAGCACGGCTGCTGCATGGCGAGCATGGTGACCGACGACGAGGGAATCTCGGTGCCCACGGTGGCGGGAGGCTCCTCGCGCGTGGTGCCGCGCCGCGAGCTGTGCGAGATCCTCCAGCCGCGCGCCGAAGAGCTGTTCACCCTCCTGCGCGAGGATCTGATGCGCCACGCCTCGGAGGACTCCTTGCGCGGCGGTGTCGTGCTGACCGGCGGCGGCGCGCAGCTCGACGGATTGCTCGAGCTGACCGAACAGATGTTCGATGCCGGCGTTCGCTACGGACTGCCGCGCGGGCTCGGCGGCTTGGTGGACGTGATCAGCAATCCGAGCTGGTCGACCGCCTCCGGCCTGCTGCTCTACGGTCTCGCGGCCGAGGAGTCGCGGCAGGGCAAAGCGCTCAAGAAGAAGGCGGGGTTCAGCGTGCGCGGCGTGATGGGCAGCCTGCGCGGCATGTTCTCGGACCTGCTGTAGGCCAAAAGACTTACGAACGATTTTGACAAGAAGAACGAAACAAAAGCGGCAAACATGAAACAAGGGGGTAACGCATGATTCTCTTCGACGACCAGGACGCAGCGAACGAGGAGTTCGAGCTGATCGAGCTACCGAGCCTCGACATCGCTCCCGCTCGGATCAAGGTCATCGGTGTGGGCGGGGGCGGGGGCAACGCGGTCAATCGAATGATCGATGCCAATCTACGCGGTATCGAATTCGTGGCGGCGAACACCGACCTTCAGGCCCTCGCCAAGTGCCGAGCACGGACCAAGATCCAACTCGGCACCCTGTTGACCAAAGGCTTAGGCGCAGGCGCCGATCCGGAGGTCGGCCGAAAGTCGGCTCTCGAAGACACCGAGCGGATTCTCGAAGTGCTCGACGGCGCGGACATGGTCTTCCTGACCGCCGGCTTGGGCGGCGGCACGGGCACTGGCGCGGTACCGATCCTCGCCTCGCTCGCGGCCGAGATCGGGGCGCTCACCGTGGCGATCGTGACCAAACCGTTCGGCTTTGAAGGTCGCCGCCGGATGCAGCTCGCCGAGCGCGGGGTGGAAGAGCTGCGCTCTTCGGTCGACACGCTGATCACGATTCCGAACGAGCGCCTGCTCAACTTCGTGGAGCGCGGTACCCCGCTCACCGAGGCGTTCCGGATCGCCGACGACGTGCTCCGCCAGGCGGTGCAGGGGATCAGCGATCTGATCATCGTGCCGGGCGAGATCAACGTCGACTTCGCCGACGTCCGTACGATCATGACCGGCATGGGCATGGCGTTGATGGGTACCGGCGTCGCCCGCGGCGAGAGCCGGGCGATCGAAGCGGCCCAGCGCGCGGTCTCTTCCCCGCTGCTCGAAGAGACCTCGATCCAGGGCGCCAAGGGCGTGTTGATCAACATCACCGGCGGCGACGACCTCACCCTCCACGAGGTCAACGAAGCCGCAAGGATCATCCAGGAAGCGGTCGATCCGGACGCCAACATCATCACCGGCATGGTGATCGACTCAACGCTCGACGACGCGATGAAGGTCACCGTGATCGCCACCGGTTTCGACCGGGTCGAAGGGCAGCGCGCTCGCGCGACCCCCGTGATCGGTATCAACCGGCCCACCACGATGCCAGCCCAAAACCTCTCGCCCCTCTCGCCGGTGCCGAGCCTCGCCGCGGCGCCGGTCTTCGACCGTCCGGAGCCCGAGGCGGAGCTGGAGGTGCCGTTCTACCGCAAGGTGATCGCCCAAGGCCGCGGCGAAGATCCGGGCGGTTTCGGCCCCAACTGGTCGAACGTCGACGACTACGACATCCCGACCGTGCTGCGCAAACAAATGGATTGACCGAAGCGGTAGAAAAAGCAGTTCGGCACCCGTCCGCTCCCCCGGCCTTAACCCCCTTGGGGCCGGAAGCGGGCGGGTGTCGGTTGTTTATGCCTCGGCCCCTGTCCACAATTCCTGGCTTGTTGAGTTGCGCCCCGACGTTCCCAATTTAGGAAGAATCGTTCCCATGCTGGGAACGCTTCCGTCCGATATAGTTCGGCCATGAAACTTCTCTACTCGTACCTCCGTCGCTATTGGGGTCTGGTGGCGCTCGCCCTGTTGCTCGCAGCGATCAATCAGGTCTTCTCGCTGCTCGATCCGCTGATCTTCCGCCATGTCATCGACCAGTACGCCACCCGCCACAGCGAATATACGACCGAGCAGTTCTTCCGCGGGGTCTCGCTCCTGCTCGCCGCGGCGGTGGGGGTCGCGTTCGTCTCGCGAGTGGCCAAGAACTTTCAGGACTATTTCGTCAACGTGGTCACGCAGCGGGTGGGCGCCGAACTCTACTCGGACGGCGTACGCCATTCGCTGGAGCTGCCCTACTCCCTATTCGAAGACCAGCGGAGCGGCGAGACCTTGGGGCGCCTCCAGAAAGTGCGCTCGGACGTTGAAAAACTGATTGCGATCGCGGTCAACCTTCTCTTTACGACCCTGGTCGGCGTGGTCTTCGTGATGATCTACGCCGCGAGCGTCCATTGGATCATCGCGCCGGTCTATCTGCTCACCGTGCCGCTGATCGGCATCTTGAGTTCGGTGCTGTCGAAACGAATCAAAAAGATCCAGAAGGTGATCGTCGCCGAGACCACGGCGCTCGCCGGGGCGACCACCGAATCGCTGCGCAACATCGAGCTGGTCAAAAGCCTCGGCCTCGCCCGTCAGGAGATCGGGCGGCTGAACGCGACGACCGCGAAGATCCTCAAGCTGGAACTCAAGAAGGTCAAGTCGCTTCGGCTGCTGAGCTTCATCCAGGGGACGCTGGTGAACGCGATGCGCACCTCGATCCTGTTCCTGATGCTCTACCTGATCTTTACCCGGCAGATCACGGTCGGGCAGTTCTTTTCGCTGTTCATCTACTCGTTCTTCATCTTCGGGCCGCTCCAGGAGCTGGGCACGGTGATCAACACCTACCGCGAGACGGAGGCGTCGCTCGAAATGTTTCAGACCGTCCTCGCCACCCCGATCGAGGCGAAACCGGTGAACCCGCTTCCTTTGGGCCAGCTCACGGCTCTCGACTTCGAAAACGTCGACTTCACCCATCAGACCGCTTCCGCTCCGGCGCTCTCCGACGTTTCGTTCTCGCTCCAGCGGGGAGAGACGGTGGCGTTCGTCGGTCCCTCGGGTTCCGGAAAAACGACGCTGGTCAAGCTGCTGGTCGGCCTCTACGCCCCGGGCCGGGGACGGGTTCTCTACAACGGCAAGGCAGGCGATGAGATCGACCTCGACGAGTTGCGGGTGCAGATCGGCTTCGTCACCCAGGACACCCAGCTATTCTCCGGCTCGATCCGCGAGAACTTGCTGTTCGTCAACCCGGAAGCAACCGACGCCGAATGCCTGGAAGTCCTCCACAAAGCGGCCTGCGAAAGCCTGCTCGCGCGCGCCGACCGCGGCCTCGACACGGTGATCGGTGAAGGGGGCGTCAAGGTCTCCGGAGGCGAAAAGCAACGGCTATCGATCGCCCGGGCGCTGCTGCGCCGGCCGCGCCTGCTGGTGTTCGACGAGGCGACCTCGTCGCTCGATTCGCTGACCGAAGAAGAGATCACCGACACGATCCGCGAGGTGGCATCGAGCCAGGTGATCACAATCCTGATCGCCCATCGGCTCTCCACCATCATGCACGCCGACCGCATCCACGTCCTGGAGCACGGCCGGATCGTCGAATCGGGGCGCCACGAGGAACTGCTCGCCTTGAAAGGTCTCTACTTCGCCATGTGGCGCCAGCAGATCGGCGAACGGCGGCCTACGCTGGTGCCTGCGCTCCCCCGATCTGAAGCGTTGGCGGTGGCGAGTTAGCGGCCAGGAAAAACGAAGAAAAGTCGCCGCGGACGGCTCCGCGCCGCGAAAAGCGCGCAGCCGTCCCGAAGCTCCGCGATCTGTCCCAGGAAGTCGCTATACGTCTCAGGAAGCGGCTATCGGTCCCAGGAAGTCGCTATCCGTCTCAGGAAACGGCTATTCGTCCCCGGACGCGGCTCGCGGTCCCAGCACGCGGATATCCGTCCCAGGAAGTCGCTACCCGTCTCAGGAAACGGCTATCCGTCCTAGGAAGCGGCTCGCGGTCCCAGAACGCGGCCGGCGGCTCCGAAATACCCTGTTCCGCTCCTGAATCCGGCGACAGGGCTCCGCTCTCGGCTTTACGCGCCCGATAGCCACTCGGCGCTCCGGAATTCGCGTAGCGCCGAGTTACGACGAGCTGCGGCCGCCGAGAACGGTTTCACGGCGCGGAGACAGCGGCTATCTTCTCGATCTGCCGGCGGTGGCGCAGGAGGGCGAGCATCGCCTGGAGACCCGTCGAGGAGCGCGCCGATCGCTCCGGTTCGTAAAGTCGGGTTCATCGGTTTCGATGCTCCTACTAGAGGTCCGGCACCTCGCTGCCGTAGATGTATTTCTCGAACCAGGGGCGCCAGGGCTTGCCGGTCAGCTCGTCGAGGATCGCCACGATGTCCTTGGTGTGGGTGATCTCGAAATGCCGATCGTCGAGAATCCGGCGAAGCCAGGTGAAGAACAGCCGGTCGCCGTCGGGCACGCCGCCAGTCTGCCGCTGGAGTTCTTGCCGCAAGGCATGAAGAACGAACGGCCCCTTGCCATAGAGGAGCGCACGGCGGACCTCGAAGTCATCTCCGGCGAGGATCGGCATGCGATTCGCGAACAGAATGCTCGCCTCGGGGTTCGAGCTGAGAGAGCGGGTGAGATCCTTCCAGCGGGTCAGCTGAGACTGCCAGGCGGCGTCCCGTTCGTTCGGCCCGAGCGCGAGCAGGCTGCCGCAGACGGAGGAGACGTACTCGGCGAAGCTCTCCGACAGCCAGGCGTCTTCGGGATCGTTGACCTTGGCGACGTGGGGAAACCAGCCGTGCGCGACCTCGTGGGCCAGGCGGGCGTCGACATTGACCACCAGGGCGCGCGCCAGCCTCTGCTGGTTTCTCATCGCCCGTAGGCGGGCCTTGCTCAAAAACGCCTCTTTGGTGATGAAGATCATGCCCGGAGGCGCCTGCCCCCAGCCCCATTCGTTGACTTCGAGCAGGTGCAGCTCGGAGAACGGATACGGTTCGTCCAACAAATCGGTGAGGCACTTGCGCGCTCCGAGAACAACCTGGCCAGCGTGCTCCAGCTCTCCCGCAAACCGCGCGCCGTAGGTGGAGATACCGACTTGAAAATCGCCGTCGCTCAGGGTCGCGGTGGTGTATTTGCCGGCGCCGATGTAGGCGATCGACATCGGCCCTGCCAGCTCCGTCACGATGCGGTTCGTCTCCGCCGTTGCGGTCTTTTCGAGCGTCTTGCCGGGGGCGAACGGAATGAACGGTTTCCGCACTTCGAGCGCGATGTGGAAGCTTGAAGCCGGCGCGCTCCCCGCTCCGGACGGCCAGGGATACCAGGGGATGCCGCCGACCCTCCAGTAGTTGTCGCCGTTCGGCCGGATGAGCAACTCGCCAGACCAGACGGTCTCGACCTCGACCGTTCCCCCCTTGGCCACCGGCTGCGGCAGAGCGATCAATAGGTGATTGCGCTCCATCACATAGTTCGCCGGCTGGCCGCCCACCGTCACCCGTTCGAGCGTCGCCGGTCGCAAGGTGCCCGCGCCATTCGCCGTTTCGGACAGGAGTTCGAAGGCGAGAACGGTAAGGCCCGGCGCTCTCGCCTCCATCCGGACCCGGCTCGTCACCCGCGCACGGTCCTCCGGCAGCTCCCGCACGTCGAGATCGGTCGCAACACTCACCCATTCCAGGGCTGTGGGGGCATCCCACCACGAGCGGCCGATCGGCTGGGCGGCGATCTCGACGCTGCTCCAGCGCCCGCGGTACGGGCTCCCGATCGGCTCCGTCTGGGCGAGAGACAGAGATTCGCTCGCCACGAGCGCGCGGCCGTCCCAATCGAGCACCAGATCGGAGCGCTCACCGTGGAGCAGCGCCCAGGCATACCGCGAGTCGCCGTTGCCGTCGCTCATCAAAAGGTCGCGGCCGGGATTCGCCGACAAGCGATTTCCCATCAAATCCGCCGCCCATTCCGGAAGCCCCCGGACCTCCGCCGGCTGCCAGGCCGCCGCCTCTGCCGAATCCAACTCCGCCGCGGTCGACCAGCTCCAGATCGCCACACCGCGCAGATTCCCATGCAACACCAACGCCCCGTCTCCGTCCTTAGCCTCCAACCGAGTACCCCGTCGAACGTTCCGCTTGGCGATCGGCTGCGAAAAGCGATCCTCCACCCGGTAGGACCAAACCGCCGGGCCATCGAGCAGCACTCCGCAGGGCCGACCGTTCGCGGCCATCCGCCAGAGCTTCGACCCCGCCGCGGGGCGGATCTCCGCCCGGCCGACCACCAAGCGGGTAGGTGCGGGCATAGAGGCGTCGAGCTTCGGAGAGCCGAGCGCCTGGTAGAGGGTGGCGAAGGTGGTGGGGGTGGGGGCGGGGGACAGCTCCGCATGGGCGGCGGTGAACGCGGCCACCGCGAAAGCGGCGATCACCGCACCAGACTTCGAAAACAGGCTCATCTTCGGATCTTCCCTTCCCGTGCGCCCTCTCCGGAGGCAGATTCTAACTCTCGGCAAGGGTGACCGCCCCGCAGAAGCGAACCTAGGGCGTTGCCCTAGGCTATTAGGAAATGGGCCTTCGGCCCTTTGGCTTTGGCATTGTCAGCGTTAAATCCAAGCGGTCCCCGAGGCGCGCGATTTCCGCCAGCGCCGAAGGCGCGAAACTATACTAGCCTGGGGCAACGCCCCAGGACCGGAACCCATCTAAACCGTAGAAGGACTGAAAGTCCGCCCTAACCTGCCCACCATGCCCCAGTCGCTCGCCAACGTCGTCCTTCACCTGATCTTCAGCACGAAGGACCGATACGCCTATCTTGAACCGGCGATCCGAACACCGCTTCACGCCTACCTGGCCACGGTCGCCCGCAATGCGGGATGCCTCTGTGATCGCGCCGGTGGCGGGGCCGATCATGTCCACCTCGCGATTCGCCTCTCTCGAACGATCACCATCGCGGCCCTGGTCGAAGAGCTAAAAACCTCCTCCTCGAAATGGCTCAAGACCCAGTCTCCCGATCTTCAAACTTTCGCCTGGCAACGCGGCTACGGCGTGTTCTCGGTCGGCCCCAGCGATCTGGAGGCGTTGGTGGCCTACATTGACAACCAGGAGGAGCATCATCGAACGCGCACGTTCCAAGAGGAATACCGGGCATTCCTGGCGAAATACAAGGTGGCCTACGACGAGCGCTATGTTTGGGATTGAAAAAGGATGGTGCGGGCCTTCAGCCCTTGGGGGTCGGGTTCGAAACCGCGAACCTAGGGCGTTGCCCTAGGCTATTATGAAATGGGCCTTCGGCCCTTTGCCTTTGGCATTGTCAGCGTTAAGCCCAACCGTGAAGACGTCAGATATGAGCGGTCGGAGAGCTGAGTTCCGGGCAGTCTGCAAGACACACAATCCCGCCAGCGCCGAAGGCGCGAAACTATACTAGCCTGGGGCAACGCCCCAGGACCGGAACTCGAGCGCTCACCCCCGCCGCCGGTGCTCCTCGACGATCTTCTCGACCACCCCCGGATCCGCCAACGTCGAAATATCCCCTAACTCCTCGTACTCGCCCGCGGCGATCTTTCGCAGGATGCGGCGCATGATCTTTCCGGAGCGGGTTTTGGGGAGGCCGGGGACGACTTGGATGCGGTCGGGGGTGGCGAAGGGGCCGATGATCTCGCGGACTTTTTCTTTGAGCATGCCGGCGACTTCGTCCGGATCCCAGGATTCGAAATCGGGCTTGACGTGGACGTAGGCGTAGATTCCAGTGCCTTTGATGTCGTGGGGGAAACCGACCACCGCCGCTTCGGCGCAAGCTTCATGGGCCACGAGGGCGCTTTCGATTTCGGCGGTCCCTAGGCGATGGCCGGAGACGTTTAGCACGTCGTCCACCCGGCCGGTGATCCAGTAGTAGCCGTCTAGATCCCGGCGGCAGCCGTCTCCCGTGAAATAGAGGCCGGGGAACTGGGAAAAATAGGTCTGGCGGAACCGTTCGTGGTCGCCGTAGACCGTGCGCGCCTGGCCGGGCCAGGAGCGGGCGATGCAGAGATTGCCCGAGATGCCGTTTTCATCCAGGCGGCTGCCGGTCTCGTCGACCAGCACCGGCTCGACGCCGAAGAACGGCAGGGTGGCCGAGCCGGGCTTGGTCGGAATCGCCCCGGGCAGCGGCGTGATCAGGATGCCGCCGGTCTCCGTCTGCCACCAGGTATCGACCACCGCGCAGCGACCTTCGCCCACCACGTCGTGGTACCAGGTCCAGACCTCCGGATTGATCGGCTCGCCGACGGAGCCCAAGATGCGCAGGCTCTTGCGGCTGTAGCGCTTCACCGGCTCGTCGCCCGAGCGGGCGATGGCTCGAATCGCCGTCGGCGCGGTGTAAAAAATGCTGATTTTGAGATCGTCCACCACCTGCCAGTAGCGCCCGGCGTCCGGATAGGTGGGGATCGACTCGAACATCACGGTGGTGGCCCCGTTGGCCAGCGGACCGTAGACGATGTAGCTATGACCGGTGATCCAGCCGACATCCGCGGCGCAGCAGTAGACGTCGTCGGGCTTCAGATCGAACACCGTGCGATGGGTAAAGGCGGCATAGACCAGGTAGCCACCGGTCGTATGGAGGAGCCCCTTGGGCTTCCCCGTCGAGCCGGAGGTGTAGAGGACGAAGAGGGGATCCTCCGCGTCCATCCACTCGATCGGCGCCGTCGCCCGCTGGCGGGCCAGCTCCTCGTCGAGCCAGAGATCGCGGTGCTCGTGCATGGCAACGACCGCATCGGTGCGGCGGGCGACCAACACGGTCTCGACGAGCGACAGCCCCTCGACCGCGTGATCGACCGTCGCTTTCAGCGCGATCCGCTTGCCGCCACGCAGCCCCTCGTTCGCCGTGATCACCAAACGGCAACCGGCATCCAGAATTCGATCGCGCAGCGACTCGGCCGAGAAACCGGCGAAGACCACCGAATGGACCGCGCCGATCCGCGCGCAGGCGAGCATCGCGTAGGCCAGCTCCGGGATCATCGGTAGGTAGATGCATACCCGGTCGCCTTTGCGAACACCGTGGGCGGAGAGCACATTCGCCATTCGGCAGACTTCGCGCTGCACCTCGCGATAGGAGATCGCGCGGTACTCCCCCGGCTCGTCGGCCGCCCAGAGGATCGCGGTCTTGTCCGGCTGCGAGGCGGCGTGGCGATCGACGCAGTTATAGCTCGCGTTCAGCTTGCCGCCCGGATACCAGGAGACGTCGACCTCGGCGAAATCCCACGACCCGGCCGAGCGCGGCGGCGAAAACCAATCGAGGATCTCCGCCTGTTCGAGCCAGAACGCCTCCGGCTGGTCGAGCGAGCGCCGGTACTGCGTGCGGTACTCCTCCAGGCTCCCAACGTGGGCATGGGCGGCGATCTCAGGCTTGACAGGGATCATGCGGCCTCCTCGAAGTGGGCGGGGTCGGTGCCAGAAAGATAAAGGCAAGCACGAGGACGAGGCAACGATCGCTCCCCTTGCCGAGAACACCCTACATGGAATGGCGCCAGCCCTCTCGCGGTGTCACGCGAGCGGCAGGCGTCCCGGGCAGGATGGCTACTCTTCCTGCCCGCTCTCCTCGGCGATCTTCATCCGAAGAAATCTCACGTCCAGCGCGTCGCTTTCGCGAACCGTATCTTTCATCCGAATCAAAAGACTTTTACCGGCCACCGGCAGCTTGGCTCCCTCGATCTCGAACTGCACTACGCCCCCTTGCTCGGCCTCAGCATAGGTGGAGGATGACGGCAATGCCACCGATCAAGAGATATCGCGCGCCCTCTCGGTTGAGGTCAGCGCAGAGCCTCAGGAGATCTTCAAGCTCCGGCGCGCGGGAGAACGGGCCATCTGCCTCATCATCCATGTATCGGCTTCCTCGTGGCTCGCAAACCGATAGACGCCTCGGGGTGCGATGCCTGTGCCGCGCAGGCGGTTCACCGTGCGGAGAAGGATCGAGGCGTCGCGCAGCGCATCTTCGCCCGGGGGCCGACGCGAGACCGTGCGAAGTGGAGCGTCGAGGCTCTTGGGATTCTCGATCATTCCCCGGATTCTAACCCAGGTGGCGAAGGAGGACGGGCCGGGCTCACTCCCGCCAGAGCGCGTCCCGCGGTTCGATGGCGATTGCCTGCCGGCCGGGCACCCAGGTGGCGGCGAGTACGATCGCGGTGACCGCGGCGGCGACCGTGAGCGCGATCCCCAGCGAGACTCCGAGCGCGACGGGAAAGAAGTGCGAGAACCCAAACCCCGCAAGACCCGTGAGCGGCAGGGCGAACAGCGCCCCCACGCCGAGCTGGCGAGCGCCCTGGCCCAGCAGCATGCCAAGGATGTTGCGCTCCGAAGCACCCAGGGCTCGGCGGACGCCGATCTCGCGAGTACGCCGCCCGATCGAGCGGGCCATCAACCCATAGGTGCCGCTCGCCGCCAGCAAGATCGCGAAACCAAAGCAGACGCCGAACAGCCCTGTCACCGCACAGGCAATTTTCGTCGTCTTGGCCAGAATTTCTTCGAAGCTCTGTACTCCGGAGGGCACGATCAGCGGATCGACGCTGCTGAGCGTCTGGTACAACGCCGAATGCGCCGACGGGCGGTTGCCCCGGTGGCGCAGGAAGACCGAGGCCCCTGCCGCCGCGGTCTGACGCAGCGGCACGTAGACGGCGACCGCGTTGCGCTCGCGCGAAAGCGGATTGCCGAGCAGCACGTCGTCCACCACGCCGACGACCGTCCGCCACCGCTCCGTCTTCCCTAAGCCCGCGAGCCGGATCTGCCGCCCGAGCGGCGAGGCGTTCGGCCAGGTCCGCGCGGCGAAGGCAAGGCTCACGAGGACCGTAGGCTCCGAGGTCTCGCGGTCTCGGCCATCGAAGAACCTTCCACCGCGCAGCTCGATACCGAGCGGGGTAAGTGGCCCGAGCACCGCCTGGACGAACGTCCGCGGCCGAACCGGCGCGGGGCTCTGCTGTCGCAGCTCGAACTCGCCGTCCTCGTCAGCGATCGAGGCGAGCGACGCGCGCAGCATCACCCCGTCCAACTCGGGCCGGGTCGCGAGCTGATCGAAGAAGGTCTGGTAGAACCGGCCGCGCGCGGGAGCGTCCGGGTAGCGATCCGCCGGAAGCTCGACCACCGATTGCAGCAAGTTTCGGGTGTCGTACCCCAGATCCAAATGAACCACGCGATAGGCGATGACGCCCGCCATGCAGCCGACGAACATCAACACCGAAACGGTCGCCACCTGCGTTGCCACGAGCGCCCGCGAGAGGCGCCCTTCGCGCCGGTCGCCGCTGCGGGCTCCCCCCTCTTGCAGCACAGCGTTCGCCTCCGTACGGGTCGCGCGCACCGCCACCACGCCGCCCAAGACGGTGACCGCCAAGGTGATGAAGACACCGGCCGCGAGCACCAGCGCACGGTCGAATCCCCAGACCCACCAGAACGCCAGATTTCCTGCCAGATGCGCCTGGGCCCAGTCGTTCAAGACTCCCAGAGCTGCCCCGGCCAGAGCGGTTGCGAGGACGCCACCCACGACGCAGAGGATGACGATCTCCCACAGGCACTGCATCACGAGCCGGCCGCGGGGCGCGCCGAGTGCGAGTCGGACGGCGGTCTCGCGGGCTCGTTCGTTGGCCCGGGCGAGGAGCAGATGGGTGATGTTGACGCACGCTAAGAGCAGGATCATTCCGGCGATCGCATGGAGAAGGGTGAATAGGAGCGGCCCCACCTCGCCGATCTGGGCCATCGGGAACGATTGCACCTCGATACCCGTCGGTTCGATCCGCTCCTCCCCCGGGGCCGGCGCCGGACGCCCGCGGCGCACCTGGAGCAGCAGGGCCGAAAGCTCGGCTTGGGCTTGGCTCGCACCTACCCCGGGCGCCAGCCGGGCGAAAACCTCGACCGCGTCGCGATCGGGCACCGTCGCGGTAAGGATTTCGGGGCGAATCGGCACCCAGGCTTCCGCGGCGACCGGAAAGCCGTACCCCGCGGGCATGACGCCGATCACGAGGGTGGAAATCCCGGAGAGGACGGTCCGGCAGCCGATGAGACCGGGATCGCCACCGAACACGGCCCGGAAAGCCGCGTCGCTCAGCACCACCGTAGGCTCGGCGCCCGGCGCCTGATCCTCCGAACGGAAACCGCGCCCCAGCGCCGGCCGGGTCTCGGTCGTCTCAAAGATCCTCCACTCGGTCGCGGTCGCCTGGAGCGAGCGGGTTGCCTCGCCGGTGCCAACCACCAGCTCGCGCGGGGTATAGGCCCCGAGCGCGGCGAGGCTTTTGACCTGTGGCCGAAGAGCGGCGAGATCGGCGGCATCGACGGCACCCCACGAGCCGTTGGTCACCGCCAAGAGCTTGACGATGCTCTCGCCAGATCGCACCGGCAACGGCTTGAGCATCGCCGAATAGAGAAAGGAGAAGGTGAAGATGCTCACGCTCAAGCCTCCGGCCAGCACCCCCACCGTGAGCAGCGAAAACAACGGACTCTTCCCCAGAAGCCGAAGCGCGTAACGGACGTCTTGAAGGTAAAAGATTCGAGTGAGCGACATCCGGCAGACTACGGACCCAAACCCCGGAAGTTTCGCCAAGCCGGTATCCAGAACCGATGGCCGCTATACGATTCGGGCGTGCCCTGCGGGTCGCCCTTCGACTACGCTCAGGGCTCGGTTCGGGGTGCTCCTACTCTACGGGAGTCGGGCACGTTCGCCCGAAGCGCCGCCTCTCCACCCTCCCTTCAGCCACTCAGCCGTGCGGAAATTCGCTTTGCCGGGTCACCCGCCGCGCCTGACCGATATGACGCCAGGCGTGGCCCACGACCATCGACAGGCCGTCGCCGAGCGGGATGCGCAACCTTCGCGAGACGGGCGAGCCGGTGGTCGAGTACCCGAGGTCGATTCCGTCGGCGCGGCGCAGGATCTCCAACAGCTCGATCTCTCGGTCGAGGAAGAGGCGGTGCGCATCGGGCGGTGGGTCGGGCATGCGGAGCGCCGGAGGGGCGGGCAGGGGAATGCGTCCCCTCGGCCCCGTGAGCGCGGCGAAAATTCGCCCGGTCCAGGTGCCTTTCCACGGGCCGCGGCTTTTGGCTCCGGCGGCGAGCGTTCGTTCGATGGCGCTGCTAAAGCGCGGATGGAAGACCTCCGCCGACTGCGCCAAGTGCATGAAGCAGTCGGCCACCCCCCAGCGCTTCGGCGCCGGGCGCCAGAGCAGCTGCGCGGGCGACAGACCCTTGCATAGCGCTTCGGTCTCCACGGTGATTTTGCCCACTTCCTTCGCCAACCGCGCAAGGTGGGGGTCGAAAGGCAGGTTGGCCGAGGGTGGGTCTGTGGGCATTGAAACTCCTAGGGTCACGCCACGAGGAACGCTCTATCAGGCTCTACGAGGGAGCGGGCTTTCCAGATGGTTTCTGAGGTTGACCCTTGGGGACGGTCCGGCGGAGGATGGCGTGCCATGAGCACCCTCGAAACTCCGGAGATCCCCTCGTTAGATTCCCTCCTCGCCAACGTGCATGCCGCCGCCGAGCGGGTGCGGGCGATCGCTCACCGAACCCCCGTGGCCAGCTCTCGCACACTCAACGAGCGGCTGGGTGCCTCCGTCTTCATGAAGTGCGAAAACCTCCAGCGGGTCGGCGCGTTCAAGATTCGGGGCGCCTGGAACGCCGTATCGCAGCTTTCGGCGGAGGAGAAGGCGCGCGGTGTGCTCACCTTCTCTTCCGGCAACCACGCCCAGGGGGTCGCCCTCGCCTGCCGAGAGCAGGGGGTGACCGCCACGGTGGTGATGCCGTTCAACGCCCCCGAAGGCAAGCGCGCGGCGACCGCCGGCTACGGCGCCGAAATCATTCTTTACGATCCCGACGAGACGGCGCGCGAAGCGTTGGCCGCCCAGCTGGAGACCGAGCGAGGTTCGGTGGTGATCCCGCCGTTCGACGATCTCCGGATCATCAGCGGCCAGGCGACCGTGGCGCTTGAGTTGCTGGAGGATCAGCCCGCGCTCGATCTGCTGCTCGTCCCCTGCGGCGGCGGCGGGCTGCTCTCGGGCTCCGCGATCGCGGCACGGGGGTTGGCACCCGGCTGCCGGGTGATCGGAGTAGAGCCCGAAGTCGGAAACGATGCCACCCTGTCGTTCCGCACCGGCGTGCTCCACACGGTAAGGAACCCGCCGACGATCGCCGACGGCACCCGCACCCCGTCGCTCGGCAAGCTCACCTTCCCCCTGGTCCGCGAATATGTGGCCGACATGGCGACCGTTTCGGAAGCCGCGATCGCCGACGCCGTGCGCTTCCTCTTCGCCCGCACCAAACTCGTGGTCGAACCCTCGGGAGCGCTGGGAGTCGCGGCGCTCCTGGCGGGAGCCGTACAACCACCGGCCGGCGCGCGGGTCGGGGTGATCCTCTCCGGAGGAAACGTCGATGGCGAAGTGATGGCGCGGATTCTGACCGGCGAGCTGTAGCTGTAGAGCCCGGAGGTCGAAGAGATGGAAAGCACAGGGGCCGATCGATGGAAAGCGGAAAACCTTCAGCGGGGTCTCGTTCCCCTTCCCCGTTGGCGGGTACCGAGGGCACCCGAACCGCTCGACGACGACGGGGTCGTGGGGCTTTGGGCCTGGGAGAGCATTCCCCGCCTGCCGCCGTTCCTGCGCGCCGACGGCCACGGTCCGGCGATCTGGAAGACCGCCGTACGGGTCTGCCATGACGACTTCGGCCTGGCCGTGCGTTTCGACTGCGCGGACCGGTCGGCCTGGGGGACGCTGACCGAGCGGGATGATCCGCTCTGGCAGGAGGAGGTGGTGGAGCTGTTCCTCGCTTTCGGACCCGAGGAGCCGCGCCGCTACTTCGAATTCGAGATCAGCCCGCGCGGCGTCTTGTTTGATGCCCGGGTGGAGAACCCGACCGGACGGCGCGCGGATCTTGCAGTGGAAACCGCCTGGGATTGCCCGAGGGTTCGCTGGGGCGCCGGGAGCACCGCGCTTCTTGCGGAGACTTCCGAAGGCGAGGATTGGTGGGCCGTTCTGGTGTTGCCGTGGGCGTCGCTTCGGTCTCCGGACGCGCCGCTTTCGGTTCCTGATTCGCTCCGCGCGAACTTCTACCGGATCGAGCGACCGCCGGAGGGTTCGGCGGAATTCTCCGCCTGGTCGCCGACGCTCGTCGAGCCTCCCGACTTTCACCAGCCGGCGAGATTTGGCTTCTTGTCGCTCGGCCTTCGGTCGGCGGGCAACCGGATCGCGTAGACGAAATCGCGCCCGGTCGCAAACACCCGCTCGACCTCGCCGTTCATCCGCTCCGCCCAGAGGGCGAGATCTTGCCCGGAAAGATGCAGCTTGCGGTTGGCGGTATGGAACACCAAGTGGGTGATCCCGAGCTGGCGCAGCCGTTCGAGGTCCGCCCGGTTCGGCACGCTACGCAGGCGCCTCGCCAGCTCCTGATGGACCGGCGGGTCGTACCCTGAAAAGCCGTTCGCGAGCGGCTTCCAGTGGACGGTCGAGTAGTACATGTAGGCGGTTTCGGCGGGGCTCGCGAACATTGGAATTTCGGCGAGCGCCACCACTTCCGGCCGACCCGCGAGCCAGTGGTAGACGGGAGGAAACTCCGGCTCGCGGAGAATCCTCATCCAGCGCACGCCGTGCGGGCCGAGTTCGAAACAGGCGGCCGCCGCGATCCCCGCTCCAAAGGCCCAAAGGGCGAGCCGCCGCCCTTTCCCATCGCCCGTCTTTTGGGCGATCTTCCGCGCCACCTGATCGACTCCGCGCGCCGCGAAGGCGCTCAAGGTCAACGCCACGAACAGGCCGAAGCGGGCCGAGACCCGCATGCCCGAAAGCCCCGGCAACAGGCGCATCGCCGGCAGGTAGAACACCGGCAGCGACAGGAGAAACGACAACCCGCCGCCGAGCGCCAAGCCGAGCCACCAATCGGCCGTCTCGGGATCGAGCCGCGTGCGATCGAGCAGCGGCGGCGCGCCTGCCCGATGGCGCAACCAGAGCGCGCCGCCTAAGCCCGCCCCGGCGAGCAGGCCGAGCGTCCACCAGACCCCTTCGGCCGGCAGCGGGCCGCGACCGGAGCCGCGAATCGTGAACCCATCGCCCGCCAGAAGGGCCGCGAGCGCGAGGGCGACGAATGCCGCCGCTACGACCGCCATCCCCTTCCGCCTCCGCCACCAGGCGGGTTCGGCCGTCCGGCAGCGTAGCGCGAACAGCGCCACGAACCCGAAGCCCACCGCCAGAAAGCCGGGAAAGAGGGCGTTCTCGTTGCGCGTAAGCGCCGCTTCGAGCGCCGGGGCGCGATGCCGGAGGACGAACTTCACGCCGCCGTCGAAGTAGGTGGCCCCCGGCGCGGGGGAAACGTAGCTCGCGAGGGCGCCGCCGGTACTCACGACGTCGGTGGTGTTCCGCTCCAGCTTGTGCGCGCGGGAAAACCGGATGTAGGGGGCAAAGATCGCCCCGACGAGCAGCAGGGCGACAAGCCCGGTCCCGGCGAGCAGTCGAAACGAGCGCGGGGCGAACAGCTCGCGCCGCTCGCGCCCGCGCGCCAGGCGGACAAAAAGGAGCGCCGCGAGCGGCACGTGGATCATGTAGGCGAGGTAGGCACCGCCGGTGACGTGAAGCAGATAGAAAAGCAGGAACAGCCCGGCGCGGCGCGGCGTCCGTTCGGCGAGCAGCCGATCGAAGCTCCACAGGGTGAGCGGCAGCCACTGCATCAGCAGCACCTGCAGGTGCCAAAGCTGGCTCCACCGGTAGGGACAGAAGGCGAACAGCGCGCCGCCCAAGAAGGCCGCGGCGCGAGAGCAACCCGCTTGGCGCAGCACCCAGGCGGTCGAAGCGCCGGTGAGCACGAAGGAGCTCCAGAGCAGCAGGTTGTAGCCCGCGATCGCGCTCGGAACCAGCGGCTGGAGCAGGAACAGCTGGAACGCCGGACCGAGCAGATGGTCGGAAAGCGTGAGCGCGCCCTTCAGGGGAAAGAAGAAGTTCGCGTCCCAGACGTTCGGAAGACCGAGACCGATCTGGTGGATGCCCCATTTCAAGAAGTAGAGATTGAGCACCGGGTCGCCCGGTCCGGGGGTGAGGTGGGTCGAAAAGACCCGCCAGATCGGACGCAGGAAGAACGTCGCGAGCAGCGCGTAGAGCGCGATGCCGACGAGGCTCGTAACACGGGGCAACAGGCGGCGAAGGCTCTCCACGGGAAGGACGATCTTACCTTGCGCGCGGGGGCACGCCGTACCTCTGTCGGGCTCTGTCGGGCTCTGTCGGGTCGTCCGGGGTGGTTCGGGGACATGCCTGCGATAGTCTCGCCACCCATGTTGCGCGCCAAGGCTCCGGCCCTCTCGACCGCCTGGCGGGGCGCGCTCTTGGCGGCGAGCTTTTTTTCCGGCCTGGGCCTGTCGATCGCGATGCTCCTCCGTAGCCAGGTCGGCGGCGATCAGCTCAACCTGCTGGCCCGCGGGTGGCTGCTCGCGGTAGAGGGCGTCTTCATTCCGTTCGGCAACCCGCTCTCGAGCGGTGGCGATGCGCCGGGGGGAATCACCACCCTCCTGGTCGCCCTGCCGCTCTACCTGTGGCGCGATCACCGAGCCCCGACCGTTCTGATTCTGCTGTTCCACGTCGCCGCCTACGCCCTGCTCGACCGGATCGTCGATCGCGACTTGGGGCCGCGCGCCCGGCTGCCGTTCGCCGTGCTCTATTGGCTCAATCCATGGCGGCTCTACCACTCGGCGTTCCTGTGGAACCCGAACTACCTGTTCCTCTTCGGTGCGCTCCACCTCTGGGCGATCCGACGCCAGCGGACACGCCCAGATCTCTTCGCCTCCCTGGTGCTGGTCATGACGATCGGCCTGGCGTTTCAGATCCACCCCTCGGCCTTGCTGCTGCTCGGCTCAGCCGGGCTCCTTTGGCTGCGCCGCTCGTTCCGCGTCCATTGGCTGGGGGCGATCCTCGGCGCCGTGCTGGCCGCGATCCCCCTGATTCCTTGGGTGCTCGCACTCGAAAGCCATCCAGAGATCTCCGCGGCCAACGAGGGGTTTCTCTTTCGCGGCCTGCTCTACGTCTTTCCCCTGCTGCGCGGGGTGCTCTACTGGCTGCGCCACGCGAGCCTCGCGGTCGGCGGCAAGATGGCGGTGTTCGATTTCACCCCGGCGTTCGGTGCCGCGGCGGACGCCTGGGCCGCACCGGTGGCCCGTGGGCTCGCCGCCCTCGGCGCGGTGACGATCCTCGCGACCCTGGTCGCGAACCTGCGCCTGGGCCGCAAGGTCGTCCGCCGCGGCTGGCTCGTGCGGCTGCCGGCGGCGGTGAGCGAAAGAAGCGGCCGACGCTTCCTCGAAGAGTACGCGGTCTGGACGTTTCTCGCCGCCGTAGTGGTCTACTGCGGGGCGCCCACCACGGTGATGAACTGGCAGGGCTTGGTAATCCTCCACGCCGCGGTGCTGCCGCCGCTCCTCTGGACGAACGCCCTCCTACGCACCCGCCACGCCCGCCGAACCCGGCGGGGTCTGGCGCTCGCAGGCTCGCTCGCGGTGCTGATCCTAATGGCCCAAACCTTCGGCGCCACCCACTACCGCTGCGCGGGGCGGAAGGGGCTAAACTTGGCGCTCCGCTCCGACCACCCGATGCTCCATGAGCTGCACATCGTCGACCGCTGCCCGCTACCTCTCGATCAGCCGGGCGGCTGGTGGCCGGACGTGCTGCCGGAAGCCGAACCGGTGAACCAAGCGCCTCGACGTTGAACCGAGGTTCTACCGCCGCCCTTTGAGCACCCGGCGCGGCAGCTTCACCCGATCGGCGCCGCACGCTTCGGCGTGGCGATCGAGCGCGGCGCGTAGCGCCTCTCGGTCGAGATCGCGGTCGGGCTCGCCCCAGATCTTGTGGATCTCGAGGGTCTTGCCTTCGATCCGCCCTTCGAGGCGCCCGACCAGCTGGCCGTGGTGGAGCAACGGGTGGACGTACCACCCCCAGCGCCGCAGCTCGGCCGGTTTGTAGACCTCCCAGAGATACTCGAAATCCCACAGGTGCTGGACCAGCTTGCGGTCCCAGAGCAGCGGATCGAGCGGCCCGAGGATACGCAGACGCCCGTCGTCCGCCGGAAATCTCCGGTCGCGAAAATCGACCGGCGCCAGATACCGTCGCGAGAGCCCCTCGACCGCGACCTCCGCCACCGAGCCGTCGGCGATCATTTCGTCGGGCAGGGAGGAGGCGCGGACCTCCCGGAGCATCGACCACCAGGGGCCGACGTTCCGCGACAGCAGCCCCGCGGCCTCGGCACGCTCGGCGATCGCCCACCGGCCGAAATCGCCGCTTGGAAGGTTCGCGACCTTCGGCAGCGCGCGCTCCGGCAGATCCCAGAGCTTGCCGCGCGAGGTGCGGCCGGCGACCACGACACGGCAGCGCGACCAGAGCACTTCGATCGCCATCGAGGCGGCCTTCTGCGTACCTTTCCACCCGGACCAGTCGATCGGCTCCACCGTGCCATGATCGCCAAGGTCGGCGGCGGTAAGCGGCCCCCGCGCTTCGATCTCGGCGTAGACCGCTTCGACCACCCCAGCCGGTAGCCGCTCAATGCGCGTTGAGAAGTGCCACCAGGACGACTCCGCCAGCCGGTCGCGGTAGTAGGGAAACGCCGAGGCGGGCAGCAGACAGCGCTCCTTGGCGAAGTGCTCGAAGGCATGGCCCGGCATGAGCAGGCCGGGCAACTCGCCGCGGCGAATGCCGTCCACCCGTGCCATCGCCACCAGGTCGGCGTTGGTGCCGATCGGATCGAGCGGATCGATCTGGATCGCCCGCAGCCGGCGGAGCAGCGCGCGGGCGCCCGGAGCCCCGCGGGGGTCAATGACCGCCCGTAGCCCCAGGTGGCCGAGCAGGTAGTCGCGCGCCTCGGCGCGGGAGATGGTGGCGAGGGAAGGCATCGGCGCACGATCCGGTTAGGAAGTGGGGAAACTATCGCACTCGGACCGGACCGAGCCGCCAAGGAGAGGCGCCAGATGAACGAGCGAGAGAGGACAGGAAGCGAAACCACGAGGCGAGCCCGGCCGAGTGTCGCGCCCGGGCGGATCGTGGCGCTCCTGCTGGCGGGGGTGACCCTCGCCGGCTGCCCGCCGCGGCCGGGGCCGACGACCGTTCCGATTCCGAGCGCCCGCCTGGCGGGCGCCCCTGGGAACAGCTGCCTGGTGGTCTTGCTGCCCGGCCTTGGCGACGGCAAAGAGACGTTTCTGCGCAAGGGGTTTCTCTGGGCTTTTCGCGCCAGCGGTTCGCCCTGCGCCCTCGCCTCGCTCGACAGCCACTTCGGCTACTACGCCAACGGCTCGATCGTCGAGCGGCTGCACGAGGACGTGATCGCCCCGGCGCGCGCCCGCGGGGTCGAGCGGATCTGGCTGGTCGGCATCTCGCTCGGGGGCCTGGGCGCCGCGCTCTATGCCCGCGATCGTCCTGGGGAGGTGGACGGCCTGGTCCTGCTCTCTCCTTACCTCGGAGAGGACGAAATCCTCGACGAAATCGAACAAGCGGGCGGCCCGCGCGCCTGGCACCCCGCGACACCGCCCGACACGCGCGACCTGCGTCGGCTCTGGGTCTGGTTGCAAGGCTACGGCGACCCGAACGAAGAGCGTCCACCCCTGCTGCTCGGTTTTGGCGACTCCGACCGCTTGAAGCGAGGCCATCTCCTGCTCGCCTCCCTCCTGCCGCCTGAGCGGGTGCTCCACACCCACGGCGGCCACACCTGGTACGCCTGGCGGCGTCTCTGGCGCCAAGTGCTCGAGACCGGCGCCCTCTTTGGCACGGGCGCGATACGCTAGGCGCCGGAACCCGCAGGGCCGGCGGTCGGCCCTCGCCCTCAACCGCACCCGTGCGCGACGTTTTCGAGGTCTTGGCCATGTCCGACCTGCTGCCCCCCGCCCTGTTCGATTCGACTCTCGCCTTCTTGACCGACCTTTCGGCGATCTCCTCGCCGAGCGTCGATCCGGACGGTTTGGTCCGGGTTGCCGCCTTCCTGCAGCAGGCGCTCGAAGCGCGCGGCCTCGCCGTCGAGATCGAGTCGCGAACGGTTTCAGGAGGCGCCACGCTGCCGATTCTTCATGCCCGCGGCCCCGGAGCGGAAGGCGAGGGAGCGGCTCCTCTGTTGCTGCTCGGTCACATGGACACGGTCCTCTCCGCGATTTCCCCCGAACGCCAGGGGGAGCGGCTGCTCGCGACCGGGGCGATCGACATGAAGGGGGGGCTCGCGACGTTCGTCGGCTCGCTCGACCTGCTGCGCGATCGCGGAATCGCACCTCCCGACGACATCCATCTGGTCGTGGTCCCGGACGAGGAGGTGGGCGGGGTGCTCTCGCGCGAAGCGACTTCCCGCTGGGGAGCAACCGCCCGCGCGGTCTGGGTACTCGAACCGGGCGAGCCGCGGGGGGCGAACGAAACCATGGTCGCCGGGCGCCGCGGGATGCGCAACTGGCGTCTGGTCACCACGGGGACTCCCGCTCACTCCGGCCTCCACTACTGGCAGGGGCATTCGGCGCTTACGGCCGCCGCGCGCTGGTGCGTCGAAGCCGAGAGTCTTTCGGCACGCAACGGCGGGCCGACGATCAACGTCGGCCGGCTGATCGCCGGGGACCGCGATTTCGCCTCCGACCCGGCCGCCCACGCCGGATTGCTCGGTACCGAGTCGCGTTTGAACGTGGTGCCCGAGTTCGCGACCGCCGAAGGAGAGTTTCGCTTTCTGCGCACCGCCGAGGGAGAAGGGATCGCAGCGGACCTCACGGCGCTTGCCGAGCGGATCGGCGCGGAAACCGGAACGACCCTCAACCTTCTGATCGGCCATACCGTACCGCCGGTCGATCCCCACGGGCCGCAGCGCTCTTGGTGCGACCGCGCGGTGGCGCTCGCCGCGGCGCGCGGTTGGACGCTCGAAGTGGAGGACGACCGCGGCGGAATCTCTTTCCCCAACTTCCTGCCCGACCCCGGGCGCGTCCCGGTGCTGGACGGCCTCGGTCCGGTGGGCGGCGGCATGCACACCCGGGAGGAGTTTCTCGACCTCACCTCGTTAGCCCGCCGGACCGCACTGCTCGCCGACCTGCTTGCGGCCGACATCGAGCAGCGCTGAAGCCGTCAGGGCGCGCCTCTTATGCGGCCGGATCAGGGTTCGCCCCGCCGGACCGACGACCGACCTCTTGTCCCGATACCGCCTCGGACCTGCACGTTCTTCGTATAGTCTCGTCTGAAGAGAGAGCAGCCACGGAGAGGACATCCTTTGGAATGAGGATTCTTGTCGTCGAGGACGAAACGGCCCTGTCGTCGGCGCTTGCCGAGGCGCTACGGCGTGAGTTCTACGCCGTGGACGTGGCCGAGGATGGCTCGACAGCCGAAGAGTTCGCCGCGGTCAACGCCTATGACCTGATCGTCCTGGATTGGACGATTCCCGCCCCGACCGGCATCGAGCTGCTGCGCCGTTGGCGTGGAAGTGGCGACCAAACACCGGTCCTGATGCTCACGGCGAGAAGCGGAGTGGGCGACCGGGTCGACGGCCTGGACACCGGGGCCGACGACTTTTTGGCCAAGCCGTTCTCGCTCGCCGAGTTCCTGGCTCGAGTGAGGAGCCTCCTTCGGCGGCGAACGCGTATACTGCAAAGCGAGCTTTCCGCAGCAGATGTGGCGATGGACCGCGCGGCGCGCCAGGTGACCGTCAACGGCCAGCCGCTCGACCTATCACCCAAAGAGTTTGCGCTGCTCGAATTCCTGCTGACCCGTCGCGACCAGGTGGTGAGCCGAACGGAGATCTCCGAGCACGTCTGGGACGACTCGTTTGATTCGTTCGCCAACGTCGTCGACGTCACCATTCATCGGTTGCGCAAGAAGATCGACGGCGATCGACCCGATCGGTTACTTCAAACGGTCAAAGGGGTGGGTTACGTGCTGCGCGGCGCCCGCGGCGAAGCGCCTCCCGTTGAGAATTGAATGCCGGTCACCGACCTCCCGCCTCTCATCGCGCCGCCTCCTTCTCCCCCATCGAGGAAGGGGTTGGGTCTGTCGATCTTGATTCTGGTGCTTGGCGCCGCTTCGTCGATCCTCTGGGGCACCACCTATTCGGTGTCCGAGCGATTGAAGCTTCGCGATCGAGCGCTGATCAGGGCGACCCGGGACATCAGCCTGTCGCTTGCCACTTCCCATCTCTGGCTCGAAGAAGTGTTGACCGGAGACGACATCGATTCCAAAAAGATTTGGGGCCTCCTCGACCGCGCTCACGATCTCGCGTTGCGGCTACTCGACGGCGGCCGATTACCTCAGCAAGGAACCGAGCTTTCGGCGATCGACGATCGAGCCCTGCGCCAGCGGGTCGAAAGCCTGCTCACCGATATCGATGGGCTCCGAGGGCTCGCACGCGAACGCCTGAGCGGCCAGGGCAGCGGTCTCGATACCGGCGTGGGCTCGATGATCGACGCCCGCTACGACATCCTGTTCGAGCATGCCATCGAGGCCGCGACCGCGGTCGAGAAGGAGCTTGAAGGCCGCATTCTGCGGGACGACCGTCGGACCCGCCGGATCTTTCTCGGCTTACTCCTGGTTTGGTTGACCACCGTGGCGGTAGCCGCGGTAGGCCTTTGGCGCCGCGAGCAGCGGCGTCTGGTGGCGGAAGAATCGCTACGCAGGAGCGAGGCCGATCTGCTCCAGGCACAGAAGATGGAGGCGGTCGGCCGGCTCGCGGGAGGCCTGGCCCACGACATCAACAACTTCGTCACCGCGATCACCAGTCAGTGCGAGCTGGTCCAACTCGATACCGCGCCGGAGAGTCCGCTCGCCCACCGGATGGAGGTCGTGATCGGCACCGCGCAGAAAATCTCCTACCTGATCCGGCGTCTCTTGGCGTTCAGCCGACGTCAGCCGATCCAGCCCCAGGTGGTACATCTGAATACAGTCGTCGCCGGACTCGAAGAGATGATGCGCGGTCTGGTCGGCGAAGACATGCAGCTGTCCACCGTGCTCGGTCCCGACCTCTGGTCGGTAAAGGTCGATCCCTCCCAAATCGAGCAGGTCGTCCTCAATCTCGTGGTCAACGCCCGCGAGGCGAGCCCGCGAGGCGGCAAGATCATGATCGAGACGGTGAACATCCTCGTCGAACGAGGCCTGTTCGAGGGGCCGACGGTGGTGGCGCCGGGCGACTACGTGCTGCTCGCCGTGTCCGACACCGGCACGGGAATCTCGCCGGACTTAAGAGACCGAATCTTCGAGCCGTTCTTCACCACCAAGGCAGGTACCGGCAACGGTTTGGGGCTCGCCACGGTATACGGCATCGTCAAACAGGCGGGCGGCCACGTCTCAGTTTACAGCGAGGTCGGACGCGGCACGACGTTCAAGGTCTACCTGCCCAGAACCCTGGATGAATCCAAGGGAATCGCCGTTGCGGCCGTGGCGAAATCGAGGGTTTCCTTTACGGGCGGCGGCGAGAGGCTCCTGCTGGTCGAAGACAATGGCGAGCTTCGCGAAGCGACCGGCGGCATCCTCTCGGCGTACGGCTATCGGGTCCAATCGGTCGAGAGCGGCGAGGCGGCGCTCGCCGCGCTCGACGTCCTCGACAACGGCGCGGAGTTCGACCTCGTCGTCTCCGACGTCGTAATGCCCGGTCTATCGGGAAAAGACGTGCTCGACCGCATCCGCGAGCGGCGGCCCAATTTGCCGGTCCTGTTCATTTCCGGCTATACCGACAATGTGATCTTCCGCCACGGCCTGCTCGCGGGCGAACTCGACTTCCTCGAAAAGCCGTTCGCCGCGGCGCGCCTGGTCGCCAAGGTGCGCGAGATCCTCGATCGTCCGAGCCCGACGTAAAGCCAGGTCGATCTAATCCAGGTCGATCCAGTCGCCCACCGGCACAAACCCTTTCCCTACGACGTCGAGCTTGACCAGAAAGGCGCCGCGGGTACCGAGCCGTTTCCCAGGCCGGAAGCGGATCGGCGGGAAGACCCCGGTGTCGTAGCGCTCGAAGGTTTCGAGCGTCGCGATCAGGCGATCCCGGGTGAGGTTGCGCCCCGCCTTCTCTAGAGCGGCCACCAGAAGCTTGATTGCGGCGAGAGCGGTGGCCTGGGTACCCAGATCGCCCGAGGTCAGGTGGTGAGCCGCGGCGAGCGTGCGCCACTCGGCCGCCCCGGGAGAGGTCGGGTCGAGCGGGCGCAGCGGAAAAGCGAGGCGCACCCCCTCCGCCAAGGCGGTCGGCAGGTCGAGGAGAGAAGGGTCCGCGAACGCGCCCAGCGCCAGAAGTCGCGGCCGGGAGCCGAGCCGGTCGAGCGCCACGAGCAAGGCCGAAGCATCGCGCGCGGGGCCGAGGTGGATCACCGCTTCGATCCTTCCGGCGGCGATCTCGCGCGCCGAGGCGTCGACCGCCAGGTCGTTCACGCCGCCGTCGGCCGGATAGCGCCGGATCAACGCCGGGGCGTATCCCCGCCGCTCGGCCTCCGCTACCACCGCATCGGCAAGCGACGTGATCTCGGGTGCGTCGGAGGCGACCAGCGCAAACGGCGGACGGATCGCCTCTTTGCCGAGCGTCTCGACCAGCGCGCGTGCCTGGTCGGCGGGCGAGGAGAGCAGATAGAAAGTCTGGCGATCCTGGTCGGCGCTGGTCGGCGGGGAGAGGCTGATCGCGCCGACCGCCGGCACCTCGCGCTCTTCGAGCAATTCGGCAAGGGCTTGGTCCGAGCCCGGCGCTCCGGAAACGGCCGGCGCCACGAGTGCCAGCAGCGGCACTCGATCGAGGAAACTCGCGGCGAGCCGCCGACGCTCCGCGGCGTCACCGGTGAGCGTCTCGGTCGCGAGCTCGATCTTCCGGCTATAGAGTCCGCCGCGCCGGTTGATCTCGGCGACCGAGGCATCGAGAATCGCCTTGGTGACCGCGCCCGCCTCGCCCGGGGAAAGCAGTGCGCCGATGCGCACCGAATCGGCCGTGACGCCGGGGACCGGTTCGTCGCCGAGGCGCTTCAAGTAGGCGATCAGGTCGGCGATGTCCGCCTGACTCATCCGGTAGCGCGGCATGGTGGGGTTGAGCGCGTTGCCCGCGGAATCGAATCCGAGGGTGATCGCACGCTTGACGCTTCGTTCGTCGTAGGGCGGGTGGGTGCGGTTGAGCAGCCCGCCGGAACCGTACGGCTTGGTCAGCGATTCCCAGGTGATGTTCGAGGGGGCGACCCCGCCTTCCGGCCGCCCCCGGCCGTCGCGGCCATGACAGCTGCCGCACGGCAGAGTGGTGCCGGGTACCGCGGTCTCCGGCCCTCCCGAGCCCATGACCGCGGAGATCTCGCCACCCGTCCCGCTCTCCCCGGCGAGGAACAGACTCTTGCCGCGCTGCTCAGCGGCAGAAAGCGGCGGGGGCGACCCGGCCGCGGCAGCGGATCGGCAGAGGCCGAATCCCGCTCCGAGCGCGAGCCCCGCGACGAGGCCGGCGAGGCCTACCCGAAGGACGTGAGCCTTGAAACTCAACCCTGATCCTTTGCGACGCTTTCGATGATCTCGACGATCTCCGCCGGCTTGGCGACGCCCATCGCCTTCTTCCACAGGCCGGTCCGGTCGTTGCCCACGGTAAAGACGGCGGAGTGGGCTTCACGATTCTCGGTGTAGAGGCCGAGCTTCCGGAGCGCGAGTTCCCAGTTTTCTTTCGTTCCGGTGAGGAAATACCAGCCGGGCTTGGCGTGGAACCGTGCGGCGAAGGCCTTCATTTTCGCCGGGGTGTCTTTCGGATCGACCGAGAACGACAGGATGTACACGTCTTTGCCCAAGCGGTCCCCCGCCCATTCCTGCACCCGCTCGAGCGTTCCGGCCATCACCGGGCAGACGCCGGGGCATTCAGTGAACATCGCCTGAATGATCACGATCTTGTCCTTCAGCAGGTCGGCGTAGAGCCGGTGCTCTTGGCCGTTCTGATCGATCAGGGGGGCGTTGGTGAAGTAGTGCTCGGCGGCGCCGGGTTCGCCGGTCGCCGGCGGCGGCCCTTCTGACCGCGCCACGCCGACGGATGCGAAGGCGAGCAGCGCGAGAAGGGAGAGGCGGATGCGCGTGGGGCGCAAAGAGCGGAGCCGGCTCATTTTCCTTCCTTCGCGGCGGCTGAGGCGCCGGGGCTTTCATCGCGGAGTTCGTCGAGCAACTCGACGAGCTTCGCCGCCGGCGAGAGCGAATAGGCGCGGGTCCAATGCTGATCGCGATCGTTGCCGAGCAGCACGGACGGGTTGTGCCGCTTGATGTCGACCTCGAACGCGCCGAGTGATTTGAGTAGCCGGACGACCTCGGCCTGCTCGCCGGTGACCAGCGTCCAACCGGGTCCGCCTCCGAGCTTGTCCGACCAGGCCTTGAGCTTGGCGGGGGTATCGGTCTGCGGATCGATCGATACCGAGATCAGGTGGATGTCGCTCCCGGCGCGGTTTCCGAGCAGCTTGCGTAGCTCAGCGAAACGCGCCCCCTGCGGAGTGCAGATCGTGCTGCAGGTGGTGAAGACGAAGTTCATCGCAACGACTTTGCCTTCGACCAGATCGCTGTAGAAATGGACCTTGTGGCCATTCTGGTCGAACAGCTCGACGTCGGGAATCGTCAACTGGCCGATCGGCGAGGGTTCGACAGCCGCGGCCGAGGCGGCGCACAACGCCGAGACGAGAACGGCCCCGGCGAACCCAAGGGTCGCGCGGCCGAACGAGGGAGTGAGAAGGTTACGAATACGGTGAAAGCTCATGGCTGGACAGCTCCTTCCTGAGGCGTCTCGACCGGCGGCTCGACCGACACTTCCGTCGCGTCGATCACGGTGGCCGGCGATTTTTCGACCCTAAGACCGGCGGAGGGTGCCTCGATGAAGACGAAATAGACCCCCGCCGCATTGGGGGTGAAGCGCACTTCGTAAATACCGGGCTCGACTTCGGCGGCGGCAAGCGGGAGGCGGTTGACGCCCGGCGAAAGCAGGGTGATCACCCGCACGTCGGAGAGGCCGGTGAGAGCCTTTCCCGACTGGGTGCCGGTCAGGCGGAAGCGGAGCACCATCTCGCGCCCCGGGGCGCTCTTGCCGCTCGGCTGGAGCGGTGTCACAACCACCGGTACCCGGGTATCCGGCAGGTCGGGGTTGGTTTCGATGGTGAAGGGAAAGCACTCGGCGATCCGCGGTGAGTTGACCAGCAGTGCCAAGTCGCGCCGTCCCGGGGGGCCAAGCGTGAACGTCGTCGCATAGCGCCCGGGTCCCGCGGGGCGCAGGCTGCGGTCGACCGCGAGCACCGCCCGAGGCTGCCGCGAGTAGTTCTGGAAACTCCCCATCGGCGCCGCCATTCCCTCCCGGTAGTAGTAGATCATCCGGTCTTCCGGATTGGCGACCAGGATGGCATCTTCGCCGGGAGCCTTAATGATCCCCGCGGCCGGGGAGCGCAACGCCATCCGGCCGGGCGGATTCTGGCCCCCGGGGAAATCGACCACCGGCACGGCCGCTCCTTCGTGGCCGATCTGCGAGAGCGGGATCATCAGAATCGTCTCGCTGTCGCGGTGGCGGACATAGGCGATGTCTTCGCTGAAAGTGACCTGATCGGGCTCGCTTTCGACGTCGGGGCTCTGAACGATCCTCGGTCCCGAGGCGTCGACGATGTGGACGACGTTCTTCTTCGAATTCGGCACGAAAGCGAGCCGCCCGCCGGGAGCAAAGCGAATTTGCGCGAGACCCGGCTCAGCCTGGAGCCTAGTCAGCGGTCGCTCGGGATCGGGCGAGACCGAGACGATCGCGCCGTCCTCCTCGCAGGCGACGAAGGCCGCTCCGGCAGCCTCGGACCAGGCGATCGAAACCGGCTGCTTGCAGACCGCCACCCGGCGAATCTCTGCGAGCGTCCGCACATCGATGACCGACACGTCGCCGGCATCGCGGCTGGAGAGGAAGACATACCGGTCGTCACCCGAAATCGCGAGATCGTGCGAGCCTCCGCCGGTCGGCAGGATCGCGGCCCGTTTGAGTTCGACCGTATCGATCGCGACGATCCCGGGCGTGGCGCCGTCGATCGCCACCCAGAGGTAGCGCTCGTCGGGCTGGAGCATCACGCGCCCCGCACCCTGGCCCGCCGGAATGTTGGCGATCACCTTCCAGGTCTCGGTATCCACCACCGCGACCTCTCCGGCCTCGGCCATCGAAACATAAAGGCGGAGCTGGTCCTTGGAAAGCGCCCAGTCGGTGCCCGCGCTTTTGAGGAAGACCATGTCGAGCAGCTTGCTGCCGCCGAAGGCGAACAGAGGATCGACAACGGTGATCGTGGCGTCCTCATTGAGCCCGAGGACGAAATAGGCGTTCAGATCGTGCTCCGGCGGATTGAGCAGCGAGCCGCCGATGAAGCCTTGGATCTTGGCTTTGCACTCCGCGGCGTCGCTCGATTTCGCGGCCGGGGTGAGGGCGTCGATCCAGGCACCGGGGAAGAGTCCGTCGAGCGGTGCCTTGGTATTGGCGTCGACAAACTCAAGGCGGACCCGGACCTCTTCCCCTTGGCGCAACGAGGCGCCCGGACGGGCAGGCTCCAAGAATACGTCTACGACGATTCCGTCGACCTCCGCGCGACCGATCCGTCCAGGATTTTCGGCGGCCGGAACAACGGTGGAAGCGGGAGGAGAGACGGGAAGGGCGGGCGCCCCCCCGGCCACCGCCCTCCCCGCGAACGGGGAGAGCAGAAGACCGAGAAGAGCGCCCGCGAACCGACCTACAGTGTTGCTATTGGACACGTAGCAGACCCCAGAGTCCGTCGTCGAGGTGAGCCGGCGTGTAATCGCGGTAGAGGTAATCGCCGGAGACGCCGATCATACCGCCGGCTCCGCCCTTGAGTAAGGCATCGAAGTGATCGGAAGCACCCAACCCGTCCCGGACCCCCTTCCACTCGCACACCGGGTTCGAACCCTGGATGGTCGAGTTGGAGCCGGCCAGGATGGGGTATTCCTCCCAGATGTGGCCGTGAAGGTCGAAGACGATCGGCAGCTCGTGGCCGGCCGGGTGGACGATCCGCATGCGAACCGGATTCCCTTGATTGGCTTCGAAAACCTGAGTCTCCGGATCTTGACCCACCCAAGAGTTTTCCATCAACAGGTGGAACTGGGTGAAGTTTCGAGTGTCCTCGCCTGAGGTTTCGGGCGACCAACCGGCACGGTACCAAAGCGGTTCCGTCCGGTAGTTCATCGCCTTCTGGCCGGAAGTTTCCGGATCCGCGTTGGTGACCAGGTTGGGAACGGCCGGGCCGAACGCGGAATTGGTGTGGGGGTAGTCGCCTCTGGCGAAGCGAAGGTTCAAGTCGTCTTGGAACACGACCACGAACTCCTTGAACTTGACGTCGGAGCCCGGGGAACCCGAGGGATAGACCGACGCCGAAGCGCGCGAAAGCCGAACGGAGCCATCGGTCTCCGGCACCAGATCCTCCGTCCAGGTGGCGGACGGCGGCTCGATGATCAGAGCTCCGAGGGCACCCTTATTCGAGTGCTTGATCGGGTCGGAAGAGGTGAGACCCGAGCCACCGAACTCAACCGCGATCGGCGTCGAGCCGGTGATCGTGCCGGCGTACCAGTAGTAGACGACCCCTTGGCCGGGCGCCACCGTCTGCGTGCCCAGCTGGGAAGGATTGAGACCAACGTTGGTCCCGTCGCTGGTCAAAACGTCGAACGCGACCAGCTGGGGATGGAGACCGACTTCGAGCGAGGTTCGAATCTGGTCGGTGTTGAAGTCCTCGACGATCATCGGAACGCTGTTCCAGCCGTCCAGGAGATCGGTGTAGCTCGCTGCGATGTCGTTGTTCAGTTTGATCTCGATGCACTCTCCGGCTCGCGCCCGCAGGATCAGCGGTTCGCGCCGGACGCCGGGGACCAGTAGCGGTCGGCCCTGCGTGTAGTCGAGATCGTTTTTGAAGACGAACATGATGGCGTCGGGCTGGCGCAGCGGTCCATTGCTGGTGCCGCCGTGACTCTGGGGAAACGGGGGGTGAGTGACGGAGTCCGGACGCCGATTGTAAATCAGGCCGGCGTTGGCACCGTAGCCGTCGTTTCGCAGAATTTCAGCCGCGGCAACCGCTTCGATGTCGTAGTGCCGTAAGGGTGCATGCGCCGGGCAGTTGGTCGGCCGCGGACCTATGACGCCCTTGGTCAGGCTCGCGCTGGAGAAGTCCCTCCCGGTGTCTGCCTCGTCCGGCTTATTTCCGACCGCGGTCGATGCCTCGGTCACTCGATAGCCACCGGCGAGATCGGTGCCTCGGGCATCGGGGTTGAAGGAGTCGAGCACCTTGAGGTCTTCCCTCGGCCCGCGATACGTGCGGATCAGACCCCAGATTCCATCCCACTGCGACTCGGTGGCAGCGCCTGGGGTGTAGAGGAAGTCGGCAAACTTGCCGTCGGCGTTGAGCGCCGGGATACGTCCGACCTCCAGATCGAACCACTCGGAGATACCCATGCCTTGCGAGTTGCGATAGCCGGAATCAGGAACATCGGGCTCGCGCAGCCACTTCAGACCATGAGCCGTGAAGTTGTGTGACTCTTCGTGAGCGCCGACCAGAACCCGGATCTTGACCGCATCGCCCTCGTAGGTGCGCAGTAGCGGGGTGTACGGATCGCCTTTGAAAAGGCCGGCGGGGTTGGTGAGAGGACCGTAGGGCGCCTTGCTGAGGAACGGCGCGTAGGGGTAGGTGTTGAATTCCGGATCCCAACGGTCGGTGCGAGTCTCATAGGCGAACGAGAGGTCGCCGCCGCGCCCCAGGAAGCCGCCCGTGTACTGCTGCGGCGAGGAGCCGGAATCGTCGAGAATTCGCAGAGCGACAGGCTCGTTGCGGTAGTTGACCGTCTTGGTTCCCGGGTCGTCGGCGGACACCGCTTCCGGACAGGGAGGCGGCGGGCCGGGGGTTCCATACGACGCGTTGACCGGGCAGGTGACCGGCTTTTCGAACAACTGGGGCGGCGCTACGTCTTCGCGCCCCGGCGGGTTGATTGCCCTGGCAGGATCCGCGAATCCTAGAGCATGGGTGGGACATTTCGGGCTACCGGGCTCATAGGCGAGGAAGAAGTCGCCAAACTCCAGCATGAACTCGCGGTAGTTCTCGGTCGAGCTTTTGATGACCGCCTGCCAGCTGGTCGGTCCGCCATCTTGATTGAGCGCCGTACCCATGTTGGTGCCGAGCGTCGTACCGGTCTCGTTATGGGACCAGACGGAGCCCTTGGGTTCGACGATCAGTCCGGCGTACAGGCCCACCTGCTGGTGGGTGGAAGGCCCGAAGTGGTCGTGGGTGAAGACCGTCCGAAGGTTACGCTTGCCCCCTTGGAGGGTGGTCATCTCGTCGGCATACCAGCGCTGCACGGTGGTCTGTGCCCCCAGCCACTCTTCCTCGTTCGAGCATTCCGAAGTGTGCGTGCCGAAGAACGGATGCTTTTCCGCCCGCGGGCACCGGTGCGGATCGAAGTCGCCTGGGAGGCAATGGTTGGCCAGCCGGATCGCGTTGATTCGTTCTTGGACGTCGCCGGGGCTGAACGTGCCGTCTTCGTAGTTCCAGCCGTTGCCGCCGCCGTCCGAGGCGAGGACGTCGAACTTCACGAGGTGAATGTGCTGCCCCAGGATGTCGGTCGGGGTTCGGACCTGGAAGTCGTCGAGCTCGTAATCTTTAGGCACCAGGTTGGTGCTCCAAAACTCGATGCATTCGTCCGAATTGGCGCGGAAGAAGAACGGCTCGGGCGGACGCGTGCCAGCCAGGGTCGGCGCCACGTCGTTCCACAGCGTGATCATGCGCGCTTGCGGGAAATGCCATCCCGCCTTGTTGATCACCATGTCGAGCTGAATGTTGGCCGCCTTGTAGTACCGCATCCGCGAGCCCGTGGGGCACGGATCGGCGAGCGGAGCACCGGCCACCTGGGCGTGCGTGTTGACCCGGAACGTCTTGGTGGGGGCCAGGTTGTCGGCCCGCGGGGTGGCGTAACCGAGCGCATTGTTGTGGAAGTTCATCGCCGTCAGCTCGACCGGCTCGCCGTTCGGCGCCAGGAAGTTGGGCAGCATAGTGACGAGCGACTTGCTGAAGTCGAGTCGACTCTCGACGCCGATCGCCGTGCCCGATACCACGACGTGGCGGTCCAGTCCACCAAAATGGATCGTATCGAGCGGGGGGTGCGGCGCACGGCGTCCGGCGATGCCCGGAACGAAGAACGGGTAACCCGGATTGACCGCGGTCGCGAAGACCGGTTGACCGGTCGCGGGATTGATCGATGCGGGACCAGGGACCGGTGCCATCGGCAAAACCGGGATCGGCACCAGGCCGGGGATCGGCGTACCCCGCACGATCTCGTTGTCCGGCAGCGCACGGGATCCAATCGACGGACGGCCGTCGTCATCGAGATGGGTGCCAAGCTCCAGGACGTCGTGGACGCGCCAGAGCGACCACATACCCTGCGCGAAGTGGGGATAGAAATGGCAATGGAAAATCGAGTCGCCCGGCGTCTTGTTCAGGTTGCCGCTGCCGCCGTTGGTGATCTCGTAGGTGAAGCTGCCACCCTGGCCGATCGCCTGCGAGTCGCTATAGTTCGACTTGTCTTCTTTCGGGGTGTGCAGCCACTGATGGGCATGAAGGTGGAAGATGTGGTGGTTGTCCGAGCCCGCGTGCGAGTTGCGGAACTTGACGTGATCGTTCAGGTAGCTGTGGTAGACGTTCGACGGATCGTCGGGGTAGAAAGCGCGGTTCGCCTTCGGACCCGGCGTCGGAGTGCAGGGATAGGGCGGCAAGTTGTTATAGGTCGGCGGCCCCATCTGATCGAAGTCGCTTTCCGTGCAGGGCGAATTGGCCGGTACGTCGACCACCATGGCCGGGTCGCCGATCGCCCAGGAGGAGAGGAAAAACTCCTCGTACTTGCAATCCGGACAATCGTGAGCGGGCCCTACGCCCAGTCGGTTGGCGAGGATCTCGGCCCCGGCGCCGCCGGAACCGTAGTTGATCGCAAACGCGTCGCGGACGCTATGCAGGGTATGCTGCAGCTCCCGGTCCTCGAATTGGGGAAACGCCTGTACGGCCCCCACTTCGTCGTGGAAGATGATGGTGAATTCGCGGAACGGCTCGCGCCGCTCGGGATAGATGTGGGTATCGGGATACAAGTTTCCGTAGGACTCCGGCAGCATACCCGCCTTCGTCCCGGTGATGATTGCCGTAAGGTCCGAATGGACCAGGCGGCGGGCGTTGGTCGTGCCGGTGTACATCCTGAGGATCGGCTTGCCCGCGTAGCGATGACCCAGCGGGTAGTTCCTATCGTAATCCAATCGCGGAAAGCCGCTGCCGTCGATCGAGATCGTCGCCTTGCTCAGGTCGTCCTCGGTCACCTGGCTGCGATACCACTCAGACCCAGCCGGCTCCACGTCGACCGCGCCGAACAGGCCCGCGGAGATCGAACCCGCATCCCCTTCGCCGCCCACCGGAGCGCCCATGCTGTGGAAAACGTACGTACCTTCCTGCGGGGCATACAGAAGATAGGTAACCGCCGCGCCGGGGGCGACGATGCCGCCCGAGGGATTCACGCCGACGCTAGAGCCGTCGGAGAGGATGGTATCGACCAACTGCAGCCCGATGGCATGGATCGAGGCGTGGCGCGTGGCCGGTTGTTCGTCGTCGCGCTGGACGTTGTCCAACAGGTTGGTGAAATTGATTCTCAGGCATTGTCCGACGTTGACCCGCAAGACCAACGGCCGCGGCCGCTTGTCGCGCCGCAGCTGAACGCTGCCGGCCGCGAGAGCGTAGGTCACGCCGGGATCGGGAAGGCCGTCCGGATCAGCCAAGGGAAGGACGTCGCTCTTGAGGGCGTACATCATTCCCTGCGGTTCGAGCGCGCCGTAGCGGTTCCAGGTCCAGGCCTGATCGAGCGCCACAACGTCGGCGTCGACATAACCCGTGCACTGTCGCCCGGTGTCGAACTGAGCGGCGGCAGGGAGCGCCACAAGCCCTGATATCAGGACGAGGGCACACAGAAGCCAGTTAGAAAGACGAGGTAAAGCTCTCATTCTTTGTTCTCCTTGGGCAGCAACCGGCGCCCTTATCGGTTTGAATCTGCACCGACCCTACGGCCCCCGCCCTTACACCGGCATTACAGCAGGGCGAAAATGCCCGCCCCACCCCTCTTTCGCCCCGCCTTTCTCCTGCGCCCACTTGACCCTTCCTGCGGGCCGGTGCAAACTGTCTTCTCCTCAAAACGGATCCAACTGCGAGAGAGCGAGGTCGCCCCTGCGAGTCGCACTGCTCAAACCGCCGATCGGCGGCATCCTCGGGCTTGAAATGCTCACCTTCGTCGAACCGCTCGGCTTGATCACGGTCGGCGGCTGCCTGGAAACTGAGGGGCACGAAGTTCGGGTGATCGATCTGCGGATCGACGGACTTGAGCGCGGCCTCGCCGATTGCGTGGCGTTCGCTCCCGACCTGGTGGGTATCCAGTGCAACTTCACGACGGAGCGTAACCGGGCGATCCGGCTGGCCGAACGCATCCGTCGCGACGTGCCCCACGCGTTCGTCCTGCTCGGCGGACATGACGCTTCGCGCGAGCCGGGATGGTTTCAGCATCCAGCGATCGACGCGATCGCCGTTGGCGACGGCGAGGAGATGCTTCCCTTGCTCGCCAACGCGCTCGACCGGGGCGCCGATCCGACCACGATTCCAGGACTCGTTTTCAATCGAGGCAACCAGCAAGTGACGAGCGCCCCGGCTCCGATGCGCGATGACCTCGACACCATGGCGATGCCCGCGCGACATTTGATCTCGCGCTACGCGCCCGGCTACTACATCAATTTCCGCAAGCCGCTCGCCCTGATGGAAACCGCGCGTGGCTGCCCGTGGAAATGCAATTTCTGTTCGGTGTGGAAGTTCCACAAAAGCACGTTCCGCGAGAAGTCGCCCGAGCGCGTGGTGGCCGAACTCAAGGAAATCGAAGCGCCGAACGTCTTCATCACCGACGACATCTTCTGGCTCGATGTCCGGCGCAGCGAAGAGATGGCGCGCCAGATCAAGGCGGCCGGGATTCGCAAGTACTTCACCGTCCAAACCCGTACCGATATCATCTGTAAATTCCCCCACTTGATCGAAATGTGGAAAGAATGCGGCTCGCTCGCGATCTTCCTCGGCCTCGAATCGATCACCGACGAGGGTTTGAAAGCGGTCAACAAGAAGAACACGGCGGCAACCAACGTCCGCGCGCTCTCGATCCTGAAAGAGCTGGGGGTCGGCTATACGCCGAATTTCATCGTCGATCCGGCCTGGGATCACGACGACTTCGCTCGGCTTCGCCTATGGATCGAAGAGACCGGCGCCTACAACAGCGGCTTTTCGGTGCTCACCCCCCTGCCGGGTACGGATCTGTGGGAGACCGCCAAGGCCCAGGTGACGACCCATAATTGGGAGATGTTCGACATCGTCCACGCCGTCCTGCCGACCAAGCTGCCGCTCCAAGATTTCTACGAGGAATACTCGCGGCTCTGGCGTCACGTGCTCGACGTCCGCTATCGCCACCGCGGCCGGGTTCGCACCTATTTTCAACTGGGCGTGGCCGTCGCGACGGGAAAGGTGGCGCTCGGCGACGTGCGTAGAGGCCTGGGGCTTGCCGGCACCTTCAGCAAGCCGGAGACGTTCCTCGAAGCCCACCGCGGGCTCACGGCCACGGGCTGAGCGAAATCGAAGCCCAGATACAATCAAGACCTGCCGGCTGAAGCGAAGCCGGCGCCCCTCATGAAAGCACCTCGCGGCCGGTACGCCCCGACCCCCTCCGGATGGCTTCACCTCGGCAACGCGCGCACCGCGCTGGCGGCCTGGGCTTCGATCCGTAGCCAAGGGGGCACCTTCGTCTGGCGCTTGGAAGATCTCGACGGGCCGCGCACCGGGCCCGGCATGGCCGAGGCGGCCGAAGAGGACCTCCGCGGGCTCGGACTCGATTGGGACGAAGGGCCGGAGCCGATCGGCGGCCCGTTCTCCCCTTACATCCAATCGCAACGCGCGGAGCATTACGAATCGGCGCTCGAACAGCTGGCGCAAGCGGGCCGGCTCTTCCCTTGCCGGATCTCGCGAGCGGACCTCGCGACCTTGGCCACCGCCCCCCACGGTCGCGAAGGCACGCCTCCCTATCCGGCGAGTCTGCGCCCGAAAGACTTGGCGCCTGGCTGGTTCGAAGCGATGCGCAGGAGCCCGAACCCGGACGCCGCGCTCCGTTTCCGCATCGATCCCGAGCCCGTTTCCTTCATCGATCGAATCTGCGGCCCGGTCACCGAACGGGTTGACCAAACCGTCGGCGACTTCGTCCTCAAACGCCGCGACGGCTTCTACGCCTACCAGCTCGCCGTCGTGGTTGACGACCTCGCGATGGGCATCACCGAAGTCGTCCGCGGTCGCGACCTGCTCGACTCGACCGCCCGCCAGATCCAGCTGATCGAAGCCTTGGGCGGCACCGTGCCGAGCTACGCCCACCTACCCCTGGTGGTGAACGCCGAAGGAGAGAAGCTCTCCAAACGCGACGACGCGATGAGGATTCGTACCCTCCGCGAACGCGGCATCGCACCCGAGGAGGTGGTGGGTCGCCTCGGAGCATCGCTCGGGCTCCTCGACCGGCCGGAGCCTTGCCGGGCGGAGGAGCTGGTGGCGACGTTTGCGTGGGAGAAGGTGCCACGGGGGGATTGGCGGCCGTGAGGACCGAATAGGTCGGACCTTCGGCCCTCCCGGTGTTTTGCGATCGGTTGGTCCTGGGGCGGTGCCCCAGGCTAGTTTGGAACGCGCCTTCGGCGCTCACGTTAGCGGGCATTCAATCACCCCGTGGTTTCTGCTAGTTTGAGGGCCGAAGGCCCGCCTTAAACTAGCCTAGGGCAACGCCCTAGGTCCCGGATTCGTCATCAATCCCAAGGACTGAAGGCCCGTCCCATGCTTTCAATCCCACACATACCGTTCGTCGAAGGCGACGCCGTATTTCGAGAGAAACGCTCGGTATTCCTCTTGAAACGTGCGCGTCCGATGATGCGCTTCCTGGTTGTCAATGTAGGTTACTAACGCCTCCAGGTCGGTCGGGCCGACGGAGAACACACCGTAGCCACGTTGCCAGGCGAATCCCTGAAGATCGGGTGACTGGGTCTTGAGCCATTTCGAGGATGAGGTCTTGAGGTCTTCGACGAGGGCGGCAATCGTGAGTGTTCGGGAAAATCGAACTGCGAGGTGGACATGATCGGCAACACCACCGACGCGATGGCAAATGCAGCCGGCATTGCGCGCTACGGTGGCCAGATAGGCGTGGAGTGGAGGCCGAACGGTCGAGTCGAGGCAGGCAGAACGGTCTTTTGTGCTGAAGATCAGGTGAAGGACGACGGTGGCGAGCGACTGTGGCATGGCGCAAGATCTTCCCATAAGAAGCAAAAGGCCCCGACGAATCTGCCGAGGCCAGGTGGCGACCGGGAATCCCCAATCCGTGGTTTGAGAAGTTGACGTTTACAAGGAGGCGTTGTGCCTACGAAACCACCGACCGTGTTCCTGTGTCACGCCAGTGAAGACAAGGATCTTGCTCGTCGCATCGCGGAGGACCTCTTTCCGGTTCCGCGGCTTTGACATCCCCTCGCTCCGCCGGTACCGTTGCCGCCTGGAGGGTTTTGCCGATGCCGCGACGATTTTCACTCCTCGCCCTCTCGTTGGTCCTGGCCGCTGGGTTCACGGCTCTTTCTCCACCGCGGGCGTTCGCGGGCGAAGCGTCCCATTTTGGGGTCAACATCCATGCCCCGCAGGGGGGCAACGTCGCGCCTCGGCTGGACAAGGTGCGCGAAGCCGGCCTCGGCTGGGTGCGGATCGATTTCATCTGGCCCTGGGTCGAGCCGGCGCAGGATCAATTCGACTGGAGCGTCTATGACGCGATCGTGGCCGCGGCATCGGCTCGTGGTCTATCGATCTATGCGACGCTCGCCTATACCCCTGCTTGGGCGACCGATGGCCCCGCCCTCATCGGGGTGCCGCGGAGCGTCGACGATTGGACCGACATCTGCGTCCGGGCCGCCGATCGCTACCGCGGCAAAATCCAGGTCTGGGGAATCTGGAACGAGCCAAACCAGGACAACTTCTGGGCCGGCAGCCGGAACGAGTACGTCGAAAAGATTTTGAAGCCCGGCTCAACGGCGATCCGTTCGGCCGATGCCGCGGCGAGGATCGCCGGACCGGACCTTGCGCACCTGACGGCAGGCGACAGCGACTGGTACGTCTGGCTGCGCGAAATCCTGCAAAAGGCGAGCGATCGGATCGACGTCGTGGCGCACCACCTGTACGACCGGGACGGCGCGCGCGACGTGACCAAGAAACTCAATGCCGACACGCAGTTCGGCGGCAGCCCGTCGCTCTGGCCTCTGATCAATCCTTCGTTACGGGAAGTGTTGCGCAACACCGGCTGGGTCGGCCCGGTCTGGCTCACCGAAACCGGCTGGGCGAGCGACCAGGTGGGCGAGACGGCCCAGGCCGGGTATCACTCCGGCCTGCTCAGCGATTGGTTCACCGAACAGCCGGGGCGGGAGTGGATCGACAAGATCTTCATCTACGAGCTGATCGACGATCCGAACCCAAACGTGCCCCGGTGGGGTCTGCTCCGCGCCAACGGCTCGGCGAAAAGTTCCTATGCGTCGGTCAAAGGGTTCATCGAACTCAATGAGGGACCTGTCGACGCGGCGGTCATCGTGTCGAGCAACCTCCCCGCGACCCTCAAGAAGGGTAAGGAGTTCACGGCGAAGATCACGGTGCGAAACGTCGGCACGACGGTCTGGAAACGCGCCGACGGCTACAAACTCGGCGCCGGAGGCGACAGCGATCCCTTCACTCCCCCGCGCAAGCTGCTCGGACGCTTCGTTCAGATCCGACCGGGACAGACCGCGACCTTCAAGTTTCGCCTGACCGCTCCGTTGCAGACCGGCACCTACACCACCGACTGGCAGATGTTGCGCGAGGGGGTCGATCGCTTCGGACCTCTCTTCACACGCCAGATCCGGGTCGTCCCGCGATAAGCCCCCGGTAGTGCCCCGAAAAAGGGCTTCGGAAGGCGAGGGGTTGACATCGCCCCTAATCTCGATCATCTTACTTACAAATGAGTCGTACACGCCCCTCCTCCACCGAGCCTCTGTCGTTCTCCCCCTGTAGGTAGCGGGCCGGGGGCGGATTCTTCCGTTCCCGCGCCCGCGTCTCTGATCTGACCTGAAGTCTTCTCCCCGCCAATGCCGAACAGCGTATGGCGGCTCCTTGGAGCCGGGAAGGAGAGGTTTACCTTGCGCGTACCGAACACGAGCGAGCCCCCGAGCTGGGAGCTGATCTACAAGCGGAGTTCGATCGAGCGGTTGAAGCGCGACAAGCCGGGGCTCGACGTGTTGCGGGAAATCCCCGCGATGATCGAAACCGGCTATGAGGCGGTCCCGGAAGAAGATCTCGTGCGGCTCCAGTGGTACGGGCTCTACCACGACAAACCGAAGATCGGCCGCTTCATGCTGCGGGTGAAAACCCCGGGAGGCTTTCTTTCCCCGGAAAAACTGCGGGTGATCGGCCGGATCTCGCGGGATTTCGGCGGCGACTACGCCGAGTTGACCACCCGCCAGAACATTCAGCTCCACGAGATTGAAATGGCGCGGCTGCCCCAAATCCTCTCGGAGCTTTCCTCCTTCGGGCTCGATACCGCGGGCGCCTGTGGCGACAACGTGAGGAACGTCACCGGCTGCCCGGTCGCCGGGCTCGACGCCGAGGAGCTGTTCGACGTGCGTCCGTTGATCGAGGAGACCGCCCGGTTCTTCCTCTCCCGACCGGAGTACTCGAACCTGCCGCGCAAGCACAAGATCACGATCTCGGCCTGCCCCCACCAGTGCAATGCCCCGGAGATCCACTGCATCGCCCTCGTCGGCACGATCCGCGATGGGCGGAAGGGGTTCTCCGTGCGCGTCGGCGGCGGGCTCTCGACCTTCCCCCGCCTCGCCTCCGACCTCGGCGTCTTCGTTCCGCTGGAACAGGCCGTCGAGGTGCTCGCGGGAATCGTCGACACCTGGCGCCTCGATTTACGCTACCGAATGTCTCGCGCCCGGGCACGGCTCAAGTTTCTGATCGAGGACTTGGGCGTCGAGGCGTTTCGAGCCCGAGTGGAAGAACGGCTGGGGTTCGCTCTGGAAAATGGCGTCGCGGCGGCGCCGATCGCCGGAGCCGACCCTCTCCATTCAGGCCTTCACCCGCAGCGCCAACCGGGGCTCCTGTACGCCGGCTTTCCGGTTCCCGCGGGGCTGATCTCGGGCACGCAGTTGCTTGCCCTCGCGGACCTTGTCGAGAGCTTCGACGGCGAGATCCGCCTCACCCGGCAGCAGAATCTTCTACTCGCCGACATCCCGGAGGACCGAACGGCGGAGGTCGTTTTCGCGGTCGAGAAACTCGGTTTTCCGCTCGGCGCCGGAGCGATCCATGGCCGGTCGATCGCCTGTACCGGCGATCCCTATTGCAACTTTGCGGTGGCCGAGACCAAGCGGCGGCTCCGGACGATCACTGACCACCTCGCCGCGAGCTTCGGCCCGGCGGTGGCGGATCTCGCGATCCACCTCGATGGCTGCCCGCACGCCTGCGCCCACCATTGGACCGGCGATCTCGGCCTTCAGGGAACGACGCTACGCGAACGCGGCCCCAACGGCGAGCGGCGTCAGGGGTTCGACGTGTTCCTTCGCGGCGGGCAGGGAAAAGAGGCGGCGATCGGCCGTCCGGTACTCAAGCGCGTCCCGGCCGACCGGATTCATCTCGTCCTCGAACGCCTGGTCGGCGCCTATCTGGAAAACCGCACCAGCGGCGAGCGGCTGCAGCAGTGGCTCGCGCGAAGCGACGACGCGGACCTGATCGACCTTTCTACCCAGCTTTTGGAGGCTTGAAGATGCTCACCGAGCGCGATTTTCTCGATGAATACGAGGCCGGACGCCTGGCCGCCGATCTCGACGGCACGGAGCCGCAGGAAATTCTCGAATGGGCGCTCGATCGCTGGGGCGCGCGCCTCGGCATCTGCACCAGCTTCCAGGCCGAGGGGATGGCGCTGCTCGACATGGCGTGGCGCATCCGCCCCGACGTGCGGGTCTTTACGGTCGACACCGGGCGGATGCCGGAGGAGACCTATGAGGTGATGGAGCAGGTCCGCTCCCGCTACGGTGTGGCGATCGAGGTTCTATTTCCCGAAGCCCGCCAGCTCGAAACCATGGTCCGCCGCCATGGCCCGAACGGCTTCCGCGGCTCGGTGCCCCAGCGATTGCTCTGCTGCCACGTACGCAAGGTCGAGCCCATCCAGCGCGCCCTTGCGGGTCTCGACGCCTGGGTAACCGGCCTTCGCCGCGACCAATGGGCGAGCCGAGCGAATCTCCGCAAACTGGAAATCGACCACGACCATGGCGGCCTCGCGAAACTCTCACCGCTCGCGGACTGGAGCGCCGAAGAGGTGCAGGACTACCTGCGCGAAAACGACGTGCCGGTTCATCCGCTCTACGCCCGAGGGTTCACCAGCATCGGTTGCGCCCCCTGCACCCGACCGACCCAGGCAGGCGAAGACCCACGCGCCGGCCGCTGGTGGTGGGAGACGAACGCGCCGAAGGAGTGCGGCATCCACTGCCCCGTAGAGACCGGCGGTTTGGAGCACGGGGTCGAGGCGCTGGTGGGCGAGGGGGTGCGATGAGCGCCGCCACGCTCGATCGATTGCAGATCCCGGCGCTTCACCGCGGCGACCTGCTGGACGAGTTGGCCGCCTACACGGCGAGCGTTCATGCCTCGGCCGAGCGGTCCGACCTGGCACGGCTCGCCGGATCGATCGCTTCGGGAGAGGTACCCGCCGCGCTACACGCCTCGCTCGCGCGGCTGCTCGATCTGTCGCTTTCGACCGGCCGTGCCCGCCGGCTCCACGGCCCGGAAGCCGAGGGCGCCTTTCTCGTTCTCTACAAGTTGACCCCGGCGGGAAGAGATCTCGCGCAGCGTGCCCAGGAAGCCGAAGCCGCTCTCGGCGCCCTAGTCGGAACGACGCTCACCGGCATCTCGATCGCGGGCGGCAAGCCCGGCCGGGTGCGGATCGAGCTTTCGACCTCCGCAGCGCGGTTGACTCTCGAAGTCGACCGTTCCGGTGTTTCGGTCGAAGGCGTGGCGGTCGAGCTGTAAAGCTGAGGCGATCGGCTCCCAAAAGGCCTCCCATGCCG
>JBBRUC010000006.1:0-60072 GCA_038248205.1 Thermoanaerobaculia bacterium | reverse complement strand
TGCCGCGACATCGAGGCGCTGCTGTTGTCGAGTCAGGAGCGGGTGACGGGGGACGTTCTGCTGCGTTTCCGGCCGGGGAACCTGTTCGTCGAAGGGGTCGAGTCGCCCTACTCGTTGCTCGCCGCGACCCGCGGCGTCTACGGCGAAGCGGCGGGAGAGTGGACGTCTGAAGATGCCCGCGGTCTATCGCGTTTGGCGGCAATGCCCGGCATGCTCTATCGGCGTGCGGGTTCGGAGGTGAGTTCATGAAAGCCGTGATTCTCGACAAGATCGCTTCGGTGACCAAGACCTGCCGGCTGAAGCGCGAAGTGCTCACCAGCCCGGAGATTCCCTGCCGCGAAGGGATCGTGGTCGCCGTGCGCATCCTCTCGGACAAGACGACCTACAACCAGCTGGAGTTGCCGAGCGGGCGGATGGCCTTGGTGAAAAACGGCGACGTGATCGCCGGCGCGCTGGGCCACCGGCAGGCGCTGTTCGGTTATTCCGGCCATCTGCCCGACCATCTGGTGCCGGGCGACCGGATTCAGCTGCTCAACATCGGCGGCGTGCTGGGGATTTGCGATTCGATCAATCCGGATCTGGGGCCGCCGTTCGATGCGGAGGTGATCGGCGCCGTGCTGTCGTTCCCGTTCTTGGGCGAGCGGGTGGGCGTTCCGGCGCGTATCGGCGAACGGCCGCTCGACCTGGCGGCGCCGCTCGAACCGTCCGACGTGCCGGTCATCGCGATCGTCGGATCGTGCATGAACAGCGGCAAAACCGCGGCGGCCTGTACATTGATCCGCCACCTGTCACATGCCGGCTACACGGTCGACGGGTTCAAGGCGACCGGCGTTTCGCTCCGCCGCGACATCCTGGCGATGGAGGACGCGGGCGCCCGGACGACCGGAATCTTTACCGATTTAGGCGTCGTTTCGACCTCCTCGGCCAACGCCGCCGCGGTCACCCGAACCCTGCTCACCCAGCTCGCGGCGGGCAAGCCGGAGGCGATCATGGTCGAGCTGGGCGACGGCCTGCTCGGCGCCTACGGCGTCGACGCGATCCTCGACGACGAGGAGATCAAGAAGGCGTTCACCGCGGTGGTGCTGGCGGCCAACGATCCCGTAGCCGCCTGGGGCGGCGTACGCCTGCTGCGCGAGCGGTTCGGCATCGAGCCGGTCGCCGTCACCGGACCGGCGACCGACAATCTGGTGGGCACCCGGATCATCGAGCAGACCGTCGGCGTGCCGGCGATCAACGCCCGCACCGAGGGGGAGCGGCTGGCCAAGCTGGTGCGCTCGCGGCTGATGCCGTACGACCCGGCGCGCGTCGCGGGCGGAGAGCTCGCCTCGTGACCGCGGGAACCTCAGGAAATCATACCGCCCGCACGGTGGTGATCGGCGGCTCGGGCTACATCGCCGGAGAGCTGCTCCGGCTGCTCGCGGTCCATCCGTTTCTGCGCGATCTGGCGGTGATCTCGGAGAGCAAGCCGGGCAGCTTGGTCGAAGAGGCATTCCCTCATCTCGCGGGAGCGTTTCCCGGCCTCAAGTTCGTCGGCAGCGACGCGCTGCCCCGGCTGTTCGCCGAAAACGAGACGGTCGCGGTGTTTTCCGCGGCACCGCACGGGGCTTCGGCGCCGCTGGTCGATGCGCTGCTCCGCCACGCCGAAGAGGCCGACGCGCGGGTGCGGCTGGTCGATCTCTCGGCCGATTTTCGCTTTCCCGACGCCGCGCGGTATCAGGAGGTCTACGGCCAAGCCCACGGCGCGCCGGGGCGGCTCGCGGAATTCGTTTCCGCCGTGCCGGAGCATTTGGCCGAAGCGCCGCTCGGGCGGGTCGCCCATCCCGGATGCTTCACCACCTCGGTGCTGCTCGCCTCGGTGCCGCTGTTGAAGCTGGGGCTGATCGAACCGCGCTTCACGGTGGTAGCCGTCACCGGCAGCACGGGAGCCGGGCGGACTCCTACCGCCACGACGCACCACCCCGAGCGGCGGAGCAACGTCTTCGCCTACAACCCGCTCAACCACCGCCACGAGCCGGAGATGCGGCTCCACGCGGGCACCGCGGCCGGGCGGCCGGTTGAGATCGCCTTCCTGCTGCAGTCGGGGCCGTACGCGCGCGGCATCTACGCCACGATCCACGCCCGCCTGGCGCGGCCGGCGGACCTCGAAGAGGTGGTGGCGGGCGTCGCGCGGTTCTATGCCGGCTCGCCGTTCGTCAACGTCGTCCCGGCAGGGGGCAAGCCGCCCCGGCTGCAAGACGTGGTCGGCACCAATCGAGCATCGCTCTCCTTCGCGCTCCGGGGGGACGACCTGGTCGCTTTCTCGACGATCGACAACTTGGTCAAAGGAGCGGCCGGCGGCGCGGTCCAATGGATGAATCGGCTGCTCGGCATGCCCGAGGCGGCGGGTCTGGCGCAGCCGGGGCTGGGTTGGATCTGAACGAAATCATGAAGGGAAACGGCATGGTCGAACTGGAAATCGCGCCGGCAGGTGCCACCGAAGAGGAAGCCCGCTGGCTGCTGCCGGTCTACGCCCAGCTGCCGGTCGAACCGGTGCGCGGCCTTGGGGTGAAGCTCTGGACCCGCGACGGCCGCGAGCTGCTGGATTTCTATGGCGGCCACGCCGTGGCTCTGCTCGGCTATGGCCATCCGCGTCTGCTCGCGGCGCTTGCCGCCCAGGCGGAAACGATGTTCTTCCAGAGCAATCTGGTACCGCTCGAAATTCGCGCCCGCGCCGCCCACGCGCTCGTCTCGTTCGCCCCGAAGGGGCTTTCCCACACGTTCCTGGTCAACAGCGGCGCCGAGGCGAACGAGAACGCGCTGCGGCTCGCGATCCGCCAGACCGGCCGGAAGCGGGTGATCGCGCTCGAAGGGAGCTTCCACGGCCGGACGGCGGCGGCGGCGGCGGTCACCTGGGGCTCGGAGAAGTGGGCGGGGTTTCCGTCGAATCCGTTCGAGGTGGAGTTCGTTCCGGTCGGCGATCTCGATGCGCTGGAACGCGCGCTCACTCCGCGCGGCGAGGCGGACTCCGGCGTCGCGGCGTTGATCCTCGAACCGGTGCAGGGGATGGCCGGAGCGGTGGATCTCGGAGCCTCCTATCTTGCCGCCGCGCGCGAGCTGACGAAGCGCCAGGGCGCGCTCTTGATCTTCGACGAGGTGCAGTGCGGCATGGGGCGCACCGGGCAACCGTTCGCGGCGCAGTTGCACGGGGTGACGCCCGATCTTTTGACGACGGCAAAGGGCCTCGCGGGCGGTTTTCCGGCCGGCGCGGTGCTGGTTTCGGACGCGGCGGGCGCGGGTTTGAAGAAGGGCGATCTCGGCACCACGTTCGGCGGCGGGCCGCTCGCTTGCGCGCTGATCGAAGCGACGATCGCCGCGATCGAAGAAGAGGATCTACTCGCCCGGGTGCGGCGGCTTTCCGCGCGGCTCCAAGCCGAGTGCCTGGGCGGCGTCGTGACTTCCATACAAGGCGCGGGATTCCTGCTTGGACTGCGCTGCGCGCGGCCGGCAAAGCAAGTGCAGGCCGAGCTGCTCAGCCGCGGCCTGCTGACCGGCACCAGCGCCGACCCCGCCGTGCTCCGCCTGCTGCCGCCGCTGGTGCTCGAAGACGCTCATGTAGACGCGCTCGTCGCCGCCCTTCGCGAACTACCCGGAGCGGCCGAATGAAGCGGTTCGTCTCGCTATCCGAGCACTCGCGCGAGGAAATCGGCGAGCTCTTGGCGCTCGCCTCCTGGTTGGAGAAGCATCCCGACCCGGCGGCGCTTTCGCTCACGTTGCCGGGGAAAGTCCTCGGGCTATTGTTTTTCAATCCGTCGCTCCGGACGCTCGCCAGCTTTCAGGCCGGCATGGCGCGGCTCGGCGGTTCCTGTTTCGTGATCTCCCCCGGCCAGGGAAGCTGGCAACTGGAGACGCGAACCGGGGTCGTAATGGACGGCGCGGCGGCCGAGCACGTGCGCGAGGCGATTCCGGTGCTCGCCGGGTACGCCCATGCGCTGGGCATTCGGTCGTTCGCGGGCGGTACCGATCTGGCATCCGACCTCGCCGACTCGACGTTCGCCGCGATGGCGGCGACCCTCGAAGCGATCCACCCGCTGCCCCTGATCAACCTGGAATCGGCGATCGACCATCCGTGCCAGGCGCTCGGCGATTGGAAGACGCTCGACGACTTGGGACTCCCGTCGGCGGGCGGCAAACTCGTCCTCACCTGGGCGCGCCACCCGAAGCCGCTGCCGCTCGCGGTACCCGCCACCGTCGTCCAGATGGCGGCGGCGCGCGGGATGGACGTGACCGTCCTGCGCCCCGACGAGTACGCGCTGCCCGAACCGCTGATGGCGCGTGCCCGCGCCTCGGCCGCCCTGTCGGGCGGGTCGGTTGGAGAGACCGCGGATCGCGAGGCGGCGCTTTCCGGCGCGCACGTGATCTACGCCAAGTCGTGGGCCTCCGCCGCGCACTACGGTGAGCTGGCGACGGAGACCGAGCTGCGCGCGCGGTACGCCGACTGGACGGTCGACGAGTCGTGGTTCCGCCCGGCGGCACCCGGCGCCCGGTTTCTTCACTGCCTGCCGGTCCGCCGCAACGTCGTGGTCGCCGACGAGGTGCTGGACGGACCGCGCAGCGCGGTACTCCCCCAGGCCCACAACCGGATGTGGGCCCAGATGGCGGTGTTGCATCGAATGCTGGCTTCGACTTCGCTCAGTCAACGCACAGAACCCTGAGTGCGCGCGCCCTGAGCGAAGTCGAAGGGCAGAAATCTTTCGGAGGAAGGAAAACGCCATGAACCACCATGATTCCAACGTCGAGGTCGCGGGCTTGAAGCTCGCGATTCCCTATATCCGCCTCTACCAGGGCAAGACCTTCGTGATCAAAGCGGGAGGCGGCGCGTTCGCCGACGAGCGGACCACGATCGCCCTGCTCGAACAGGTGGAGATCCTCCATCGGCTCGGGGTGCGGGTGGTCCTGGTCCACGGTGGCGGCCCACAGGCCTCGGCACTCGCGGCGACCCTGGGCGCCGCGGTCGAGTTCAAGGCCGGTCGCCGGGTGACCGACCCGGTCTCGCTCGAAGCGGCGACCATGGTGTTGAACGGCGCGGTCAACACCCACATCCTCGCCCTTTGCCGGCGGGTGGGCGTGCCCGCCGTGGGCCTGTCGGGGGTGGACGCCGGACTGATCGTCGCGCGCCGCCGGCCGCCGGTCGAGGTGGACGGCGAGACCGTCGACTACGGCCTGGTGGGCGACGTGATCCGCGTCGATCCGAAAGTCGTTCTGGCGCAGCTCGACGCCGGGCTGGTGCCGATCGTGAGCCCGATCTCGGCCGACGAGGCGGGGGGCCTGTTGAACGTCAACGCCGACACGGTCGCCGCGCGCCTAGCGGTCGCCCTCTCGGCCGAGAAACTGATCGTCCTTACAGGAGCCGCGGGCATCCTCGAACGCGAAGAAGAAGCGGGCTCGCGGATCTCCTACACCGACCTCGCCGGGCTCGCCGAGCTGAATCGCAACGGCGCGCTCGGCACCGGTATGAGGCCGAAGGCGGCTGCGATCGAACACGCGCTCACCCAAGGGGTGCGCCGGGTCCACGTCATTTCGCAGACCGCGCCGGACGCGCTGCTGCGCGAGGTGTTCACCAACGAAGGGAGCGGCACTCTGGTGGTGGCCGACATTCACGCCCTCTCTCCCGCCGAGCTCGCGGCGGCCGGGTAAGAGGTTTCCCGTGGCCGCGTCTCCCTCCCCCGCCGAGATCCTCGCGCTTCATCGGCTCGCGGTCTCGACCCCTTCGGTTTCCGGCAACGAAGGGGCGCTCGCCGAGCGAATGGGCGGGTGGCTGCTGGCGCGCGGCATCACGGTCGAGCGCTTCGGCAATACCCTCCTCGCGATCCACGAGGGGACGAGCCCGGACGCGCCGATCCTTCTGCTCGATACACATCTCGACACCGTCCCCCCCGCGCCCGGCTGGACCCGCGAGCCATACGAGGCGACGCTCGAAGAAGGGCGCGTCTACGGGCTCGGATCGAACGACGCCAAAGCCTCGGTCGCCGCGATGTCGGCGGCGTTCGTCGCCCTGCACGATCGGCCGCTCCCCTTCGCCCTCGCGCTCGCGCTGGTCGAGCAAGAGGAGACGAAAGGAACGGGCACCGAGAGAATTCTCAGCGTTCTCGCCGAACGCGGCCGGAAGATCGCGGGCGCGATCATCGGCGAGCCGACGGGGCTGGACATCGCGATCGCCCAAAAAGGGCTGCTGGTGCTAGAGCTGGTCGCCCGCGGCGACGCCTGCCATGCGGCCAATGCCCAGGCGCTCGGCGCAAAGAACGCCGCCCGCGAGTTGGCGCGCGACCTGTTGAAACTGGAAGCGCTCGAATTTCCGCACCACGCGGCCCTCGGCCCGATCACGGTCGAACCGACCCAACTACGCGCCGGCACGGCCAGAAACGTCCTGCCGGCCGAGGCGACCGCCCTGCTCGACGTGCGCACCACGCCAGCCCTGCCGCCGGGAGAGATCGCTCTTTCGATCGGCGGCGCGGTGGGAGCCGAGGTCCGCGTGCTCTCCGATCGCCTGCGCCCCCGCGCCACACCGCAAGACTCGCCCCTTCTCGCCGCCGCCCTCACCGCCCGGCCCGGCGCGCGCACCTACGGCTCGCCCACCCTCTCCGACTGGGCGCTGATCGACGCGCCCGCGATCAAATGCGGCCCCGGCCGCTCGGAGCGCTCGCACCGGGTGGATGAGTACGTGGAAGAGGGGGAGATCCTTGAGGGGGCAAGATTTTATCTCGCCCTGATCGAGGCTCTCGGGTTGAGAGGTGACCTCGCATGAGCCGACTCTGGGACAAAGGCGTACCGCTCGATCAACGCGTACTTCGCTACACCGCGGGAGAAGACCACGCGCTCGACGAGCGGCTGGTGGCCTATGACGTCCGCGCCTCGATCGCCCACGCCGAAATGCTTTCCGAACAGAAGCTGCTCGGCGAAGAAGATCTCGCCGCAATTCGCGCCGGGCTCGAAGCGCTCGGCGCCGAGCACGCCGCCGGAGCATGGAAGATCGAGCTGGCCGACGAGGATTGCCACACCGCGCTCGAACGGCGGCTCACCGAGCGGATCGGCGAGGCCGGCGCGCGCATCCATCTCGGGCGAAGCCGCAACGACCAGGTCCTCGCCGCCCTGCGCCTCTATCTGCGCGACGCGGTGGCGGACCTCGCCCAAGGCGCCCGGGCGGTCGGATCGGCGCTCGACGATCTCGCGGCGCGCCATCCGAACCAGGCGCTACCCGGCTACACCCACCTGCAGCCCGCGATGCCCAGCTCGGTCCCCCAGTGGGCCGGCGGTTTCGCGAGCGAACTGCGCGACGACGCGGAAGGGTTCGAGGCGACGCTCCGGCGGATCGACAAGAACCCGCTCGGCTCCGCCGCCGGTTACGGCGTCCCCGAGATCCTGCCCATCGACCGCGAAGCGACGCGCGCCAAGCTCGATTTCCGTACGGTCCACGAGCCCGTGACCGCCGTCCAGCTCTCCCGCGGCAAGGCCGAAGCGCACGTCCTGTTCGAGGTCGCCCTACTGCTCCAGGATTGCGGCCGGCTGGCCGCCGATCTCGTCCTCTTCTCGATGAAAGAGCTGGGCTTCGCGAGCCTGCCGCCCGAGATGACGACCGGGTCATCGATCATGCCCCAGAAGCGCAACCCGGATGTCTTCGAGCTGATCCGAGCCCGCACCGCCGCGGGCCACGCAGGCCTCCTCGAAGCGCTCGCCATTCCCGCCAAGCTCCCCTCCGGCTACCACCGCGACCTACAGCTGCTCAAAGCCCCCCTCTTCCGCGGCATCGACCTCGCGCTCGAAACCACCGCGATCCTCGCCCACGCCCTCCCCGGCGTCCGCTTCCTGCCAGAGAAGATCCACCTCGATCCCGAGCTGTACGCGGCGGAAGAGGCCTACCGGCTGGTTTTGGAGGAGGGGATTTCGTTCCGCGAAGCGTACCGCCGGGTGGCGGCGCGGCTGGCGCACCCCGCAAAATAGCCGCCCGAAGGCGGGTGTTGGACCATTTGAAGGCTTACCTTCCCGTTGGTATAGTATCTTAGGATCTCGACTTTTCTGCCCAAGAGAGGAACGGCCGAATGAAAAGAACCGTGTCCCTTCTCCTTTTCGCTTTGGTGACGGCGGTCGGTGGCGCCGGCTACGCCACCGAGCCAAAGCAAGCGGCGCCTCTTCGTGCGCTTCAGGCCCAGATGGCGAAGATTCAAAGCATCCATCTGCGAGTTTCGTCACGCATCTTGATTCTCCGCCCGGACAATGTGGCTCAACCAGAAACCGCCGGAAGTGGTTCGTTCGAGTACTGGGCAGACGGAAAAAAGTTTCGAATCAGCAGCAAGAGCGATGCTTCCCTGCCGTTCATGCAAGATATGGATTGGGCCTTCAACGGCCAAAGCCTACAGATCCTTGATCAAGGCATGAAGCTTCTTTCAATCCGCCGAGGCGATCTGTCGGCGATCCCGACCGCTTTGCCGAATCCCTTCTTTTTCGCCGTAGAGTTCTTAAGCCGCCAGGGAGACGCCTGCCCAGGATGCACGTTGAAGCTCGAAGATCTTCGCGATGCGGAGCTGTGGAACGCGCGGCTGGCCTCTGCGGAAGTGAGTTCCGTACCCGGCGTCGGCGGGTTTCCGGCGCTCGACATCACCGGCGAAAGCGTCGGCGGCCAGGCTCAGAAATATCGAATCCATCTCGGAACGACAGAGTTCGGTCTGCTCCCGATGAGGGTCGATCCTCTGGATCAGGCCGGCCAACCCAGCGGAATGATCGAGATTTCCTCCTACCGGCAAGTTGTCGCCGGGGGGGATACGTTCCACATTCCGGACAAAGTCGTCTTCGTCGCCTGGGACTCGGTGGCCAACGAGGCGGGCCTGCGCGCTTTCTTTCAGATCGAGGAGCTGTCGATCAACCAAACGTTGGATGCGGCGGTCTTCGAGATTCCCAAGAGCGCCGCACTCAGGGTGTTCGACGAAGATGCCAAGGCGTTCGTGAAGCCGACGCCGTAACGTCTCGGCCCACGTCTCACGCCGGTCGGCAACCAATGCGCGGCTTCGCGTTGACGGGTGCTTTGCAAGCGAGTCCCCGCACCCGTAAACGCTTTCCTACAACAAGTGTCCGTTCTCGCCATGAGAGCGATCCGTTGTGCGGCTTTGCTGGCCTCTTCCATCCTGTCTCTTGCCCCGAGCTTTGCCGTCGTGCCGTATCTGGTCGAAGACATCGACCCCCGATTTATGAGCGAAGGCTCGCAGCCGCGCGAGTTCACCGCGCTCAGCGGGCGGGTCGTCTTTACCAGCGGTTCGAATTCCGGTCTCTGGACGACCGGGGGCTTACCCGGCGATCCGGAATTGGTGATCCCGCAAGACCAGCGCATCTTTTCCGGCCCCGCCGCGGCCGGAGGGCGCGCCTACCTGACCCTGTGCGGCAACAGCGGCAACGGCTGCGGCCTCTGGGGTACCGATGGCACATCCTCTGGAACCGTCCGTCTGGTGCGATTCCAATCGGCCGGTTTCTCGCCGATCGAAGCGGTGGCGCCCGCCGGCCTGCCGCGAACGCTGCTCTTGGCCGATGCCGGCCACGGCGCAATGCTTTGGCGAACCGACGGCACCCCCGCCGGTACGCGAAAGATCAATCTGCCGGCGCGGGACGCGCGGGGGTTGGTCGAATTCCGCGGCAAGGGCTGGTTTTTCGCCGATCTGCCAAACGCCCGAGGGGCGCTCTTCGCAACCACCGGCCTGCCGGGTGGCACGAAGAGAGTCGGAGCGTCGATCGCCGGCTTTGGGCTTACCCGGTTCGGCAACGGGCTGCTCTACTACGCGGGCGACGAGCTGTGGAAGACCGACGGCACTCCCGCGGGAACGCGGCGCCTGGCGACCCTGCCCGGCGCGGGAATCGACTTGCACGAGCCGATCGTCGTCGCGGCGAACCGGGCTTTCTTCTTCCTGATCGCCAACGGCCGGCGCGAGCTGTGGGCCACCGACGGCACCTCCGCCGGAACGCGGCTCGTCTTCGGGGCGGCGGACCTGGGAACCGATCTCGCGGCGCTCGGCGGCAAGGTCGCGTTCCTCGCTTCCACTCCCAGCCGGGGGCAAGAGCTTTGGGCGAGCGACGGCACCCCCGCGGGCACGCGGGTGGTCAAAGAGATCTGCGCCGGCTCCTGCAGCGGCGTCTGGCAGTTCGGGATTTCAGCGCTGGGGCGAATCTGGTTTTCCGGCGAAGACTCCGCCCGAGGCATCGAAGCTTGGACCAGTGATCTGACCCCAGCCGGTACGCGCCAGCTGCGGGATCTCTGCGCCGGCCCCTGCGGAACCGCTCCGCAAGAGTGGTTCGCGGCCGACAACCGGGTTTATTTCGTCGGCAACTCGCCGCTGGGGAATCGGTCGATCTTTGGCAGCGACGGCACCACGGCCGGCACCCGGCTTCTCGGGCCTGTGTCGACCTTCTTCGACTCCTCGAGTGCGGCGGCGCTCGCGGGTTCCAGGATCGTCTTTGCGGGGAGCGATTCCGCCCACGGTGTCGAGCCTTGGGTCTCGGACGGCTCAGCCGCGGGAACGCTCCTCCTCGCCGACCTCGACGCGGAAAACCTGGTGGGGGCCAATCCCACCAGCCTTTCCGCCGCCGGCAACCGGGCCTTCTTCTTCGCCGACGACGGGGTTTCGGGCAATGAGCTTTGGAGTTCGGGCGGAACGCCCGAGACAACCAAGCTCGTTTTCGAATTCGATCCCGGCCCGCAGTCCTCCGAGATCAACGCCATCCTCTCCAGCGAGGCAGGCGGCCGACTGGTGCTCTTCTTCCGACGATTCTTCTTGGACCGGTTCCAACTCCTCGGTAGCGACGGCACCCCGGAGGGAACCGAGCCTCTGCTCTCCTCCGGCGCCCTGGCCGACGGCAACCGGATCCGGGCGGGTGGAAAATTGTTCTTCGTCGCCCAGGACGCCGCCCGCGGCGAGGAGCTGTGGGTGACCGACGGCACGCCGGCCGGTACCCTTCCGCTAACCGACCTCGTCCCCCCCCAGCCGTTCCGTCCCAATTCCGGCGACCGTCCGGCGCTGCTCGCCTTGGGCTCCCGCGTGGTGGCGCCCGTCCTTTCGCCGCTGGGTGGCGAAGAGCTGTGGATTTCCGATGGCACGTCGGAAGGCACCCGACCTATCGAAGAGGTCTATCCGTTTCTCGAAACCTTGCTGGCCTCGGCCAGGAGCCCGATCGCCGAACTCGGCGGCACATACTGGTTCGTCGCAGTCGAACCGGGAGAGGCCGAGCCGACGCTCTTCCGCACCGATCTCTCCGCCGCGAGCACGGTAGCGGTCGGTCCCCTCGACCTCGCCCGCGCGGACGTTGGCGGCTGGTCGCTCTGGCCTTTGGGAAACAAGATGCTCGCCTTCGGTCCGGCCTCCTTGCTGGGCTCCGGCCTCTGGGTAAGCGACGGCACGGCGGCCGGAACGCACGTGATCGCCCGGGCCGCGATCGGGCGCTTCGTGCCGCCGGTGGTCTTCGGCGGCCGCCTCTGGTTTGCAACCGCGAATTCTGGCGGCCTCTGGTCAACCGACGGCACCGCCGCGGGAACCCTCCGCTCCCTCGACGCCGAGGGCCAATCGCTCGAAGCGAGCGCCCTTGCCGTCGTGGGCGGCCGGCTCGTGATCGCTTCGCGCAACGCACCGTTTGCAAGCGACGGCACACCGGCGGGGACGGTGCCGATCGAAATTCCCGGCGGGCCCGGTCGCTTTTCTTCCCAAGCCGTCGCCGCGGGCGATCGGCTCTATTTCGTGTGGGATGACCAAATCCATGGTCCGGAGCTTTGGGCGCTACGGCCCTAGAAGAGGGGAATCCGATGAGCACGAAAACGTTTTTCTTCGCTCCGGCGCTCGCCGTCGCGTTCTCGCTGGTTCCGGCGTTTCCCGCCGTGCCCTACCGCGTCGCCGATCTCGACCCCACCTTCCATAGTGCCGGCTCGCGGCCGGATCGCTTCGGCCAGGTCGGCTCGCGGGCCCTATTCCTCGCCCATAACCCAGGGCTCGGTCTTTGGTCGAGCACGGGCACGGCCGCCGGTACCGTGCGATTGCTCAAGAACCAGACTTCGATCCACTCGGTGGCGGCCACCGGCGAACTCGCTTTCCTTTCCGCCTGTACGGCGGTGCGCTGCCGCCTCCTGGTAACCGATGGCACGGTGGCCGGCACCCGCCCCCTTTTGAACTCGTTCGAAGCGGCGGCGGACGGGACGGTCGCCGGACCGCGACGGATTTTCTTCGTCCATGCGACCCCCGCCAGGGGCGCCGAGCTTTGGACCAGCGACGGCACGCGCGCCGGTACCCGGATGGTCAAGGATCTGGCACCCGGCCCGGCGAGTTCCTCGCCCTTCCTGCTGGTTTGGGGCAACGACCGACTCTGGTTCTTCAGGCAGGGCGATCTTTGGACCAGCGACGGCAGGGCCGCCGGCACGCGCCGGATCGCGACCGTCGGCAATCCCCTCCAAGTCGGCGTCGCCGGGTCGCGGCTCCTCTTCTTCGCCCAGGGTCCGGGAACGTTCGATGTACGCCTCTATTCGAGCGACGGGACGTCCTCGGGAACGCGCGTCCTGCCGGCCGTGGCACCGTTTTCGGCCAACTCCATCGCGCCGTTCGCGACGAACGGCGCAACCGCGTACTTCGCCATCTCGCGCAGCGAGGGGAGCGGGTCGCACGATGAGGTCTGGGCGAGCGACGGCACCCCCGCCCGCACCCGACGGCTCGCGCAGCTCGACTACGGCGCGGTCGCGCCGAAGTTCGTCTTCGTCGGCCCGCGGGTGGGCTTCGTCGCCTTCGACCGCGATCATGGCACGGAGATGTGGACGAGCAACGGCACGCCCGCCGGCACCCGCCCCCTCGACGTCTGTCCGGGTTTCTGCTCCGGCGCGTACTCGGTCGGCGTCTCCGACGGCAGCCGAGTCTGGTTTTCCGGCGTCGACGATTCGGCCGGCGGCGAGCTTTGGACCAGCGATTTGACGCCCGCCGGCACCCGCCGGGTCAAAGACATCGTCCCAGGCAACCTCTCCTCCTCACCGGAAGGCTTTCTGCTCGGAGGAGGTAAGGCGTATTTCTCGGTTCGGGACTTCAACGAGGTTTCGTTGTGGGCGAGCGACGGCACCGCCGCCGGCACCCGCCGCCTCGTCGGCCCGTCCGGCGCGAATTCTTACCTCGATCTCGCCCTCGGGGTTTTCGTCGGCGGCCGGGCCTTCCTACGCCTCGACGACGCCGAGCACGGCTCCGAGCCCTGGGTCTCGGACGGTACTCCGGCGGGTACGACGCTCCTTTCCGACCTCGAGCCAAGCCAGGACGCCGGCTCGTTTCCCTACGCTTTACAAAGCGGGGCGGGGCGCTGCTTTTTCTTCGCCAACGCTGACTTCCAAAGCGGCAAGACGGAGCTTTGGTCCTCGGACGGCAGCGCGGCGGGTACCCAGCTCGCGGTGCGGTTCGACCAGAACTCTTTCTCCCCCCGATCCCAGATCGGTGCGGCCGACCTGGGAGATCGGATCGCCCTAATCGACTCGCCATTCTTCGATCGGGCCGAGATATGGATCAGCGACGGCACCGCCGACGGCACGTTTCGGGTCGACGCCGGAGGCCCGCGACCGACCGGGCGCTTCCGCGCGATCGGCCGGCGGCTCTTCTTTGAGGCGTTCGATGCCGAGCACGGCGTGGAGCTTTGGACCTCGGACGGAACCCCGGCGGGTACGCTGCGGCTGTCGGATTTCGACAACCCCGAGCCGTTTGTCGAGATCGCTCTTTCTCAGCACAGCCCTTTCCGCGTGCTCGGGGATCGGCTGGAATTCCTCGCCGCCGACTCCTTCGGCCGCTTCGAGCCGTGGGTCTCGGACGGCACGATCGGCGGCACCCGCTATCTGGCCGACGTATATCCCGCTCTGGCCGCCCCTTTCTTCGAGCTGTCGAGCGAGATCGTCCCGGCCGGCGGCCGATACTTTTTCGTCTCGGGCGAAGAATCCGAAGTCGGCACTGAACCGGCGCTTTGGGTCTCCGATCTCTCGGCGGCCGGCACGCATCGGGTCGGCCCGCTTCAAACTTCCACCGGTCATGCGGCGGAGGAGATCGGCCTCTTCGCCCTCGGCGACCAGGTGCTCCTGTTCTTCTACGGCGGAGGCGCTGCTGGCTTCTGGCGCAGCGACGGCACTCGCTTCGACCTGGAACGCGACGACCTGGGCCTTTCCTTCCGCTCGGCCGGCTCGCTTGAGCCGACAGTATGGAACGGTCGCCTGGTCTTTCTCGGCACCGACGACCAGCTCTACACGACCGACGGTACCGGAGCGGGCACCGAGGCGCTCCGAAAGGCGAACGGCGAACCCATCACCTCGGTCTACGGTTTCGCGCTCGTCGCCGGCCGGCTCGCCTATACCGCCTTCGACGGCATTTGGGAAACCGACGGCACGCCCGCGGGCACGGTGCGCCGCCTAGCGCCGCACGAAGGCCTGCCGGGCGGGGAGTTCCTCCCCGCGGCCGGCCGCGTCTTCTTTCCCTTCTACGAAGCGGCGAACGGCACGGAGATTTGGGCCTTGCGCCCGTGGGGCCTCCCCTCTATCCCCCTTCTACTTGGTTGCCCCAAAAGCGACAGGGACGGCCAGGGTTGCCGCGGTGGCCCGAAGGCGGCAGGCTAGGGGCACCCGGCCGTCTTGATTCTCGCCGCCCCGCGAACGTCCAGCCCGTCCAGGGTTTTCCCGGTAAGTGCCGCGATGGTGCTTCCGCAGCCCAAGCTGCGGATCGTTGCGGTGATCCAAATCGCCAGGCACGCTGTGGGCGTTGCCGCCCCATCGCCATCGGCGCAAGGGGTATCCCGCGTCGTCCAGCAAGATTGCGCGGCTGCGAACCCCTTACCCAGACGGAAAACCGCGAACGGGCGCTGCCGGCCGCTTTCGGCGGCCGATATTCCCGTTCTGGGACCGCAGATCCCATTCTGGGACGGATAGTCCTATTCTGGGACCGTAGATCCCGTTCTGGGACGGATAGTCCTATTCTGGGACGGATAGTCCTATTCTGGGACGGATATTCCTATTCTGGGACGGATATTCCGCTCCTGGGACGCAGAGCCGCTATCCACGGCGTGGAGCGGCTATCCGAGAGCGCGAGCCGACTTGCGAACCGGGGTGACTTGGGCAGCGCGCTAAAGACCACTGAGCTACCTTAATACCGCGCTATCCTCTCCCCACGCAATGCGCATCGACATCTCTAGGCGCTCGGAATTACAACCTCACAGGGAAGTGAGCGAAAATCTCTATCGAGGGTCAGAAGAGGGCAATTCTCCGCAGCAGCCAGTGCATAGGCGAAACAGTCGCCGAGATTCAGAGGATAGAGGAGCCGAGCTTCCGCTGCGATGCGTGCCTGTTCGACATCCGGAGCCACGAAGCGGATGCCGCTCGTGAGGATGCGCTCTTCGAGTTCGGCAGCCTGCTCGGGTTGCCGGTCGCGGAGGCGAATGAGCACTTCCGTTAAGTTGACCGTGCTCATTCGAAGCTCTCCGGCATGTTCGGCCAAGCGATCGGCGGCCCAGCCCGCAAGCGGCTCGTCGAAATAGATGGCGAGAAGTACGGATGAATCAACGACCACGTTCTCAGTCGCCCCAAAGCTCGTCGTCCGAACGGAAGCGCGGCTTCGCGTTGAGAGGTGCTTTGCAAGCGAGTCCGATCCACGAGTGGAAGTCGGCGGTAGGGGTGCCGCTCTCGAGCGAGCGCTCAAGAGTTTCCTCCACTGCGATCCGAACCGCTTCGGACTTTGTCTTGATCCGTCGGACGCGCATCAGGCGCGAGAGGCGGTGCTCGAACTCCTGGGTTAGGTGGATGTTGAGCTGGCTCATGGCGGCAGTATAACGTGCTGTTATAGGTTCGATACAGAACGCGCCTCCTCCCCCCACGCTATCCTCCCCCCACCCCATGCGCATCGACACCTTCGCCTCCCACCTCTCCGAGCCGCAAAACGCCGAGATCGCCCTCTCCGTGTGGGGTCTTGAAGGCACCCTCCTTCGGCTGCCCGGCGAGTACGACGAGAACTTTCGGTTGACGCTCGCCGACGGCTCGGCGCGGGTGCTCAAGGTAATGCATCCGGAGCGGGAGGTGTCGTTCGTCGAACTTCAAGCGGCGGCGCTGGCGCATTTGGAGCGGGTGGCCCCAGAACTGAAAATGCCGCGAGTGGTCTCCACTTCGGGGGGTGAGCCTGGGACTCTCGTTCAGACGGCAAGCGGGGAGCGGCTGGTCTGGATGCTCGAGTGGGTGGCAGGCCGGCCCCTGGCGGAAGCGGCGGCGCGGACTCCTGAATTGTTGGTGAGCGTCGGCCGATTGATCGGCCAGGTAGGATTGGCTCTCTCGGAGTTTGACCATCCGGCGCTCGATCGGGAGCTGCGGTGGGATCTTGCGCGAGCCGGTTGGATCGCCGAGCGGCTGGAGCAAATCGAGGACTCGGTGCGCGGAGGGCTCGTCGAGCGGACGATCGCGCGATTCGATGCGGAGGCGGCGCCCGCGCTTTCCGCGCTGCCGAAGGTCGCGATTCATGGCGATGCGAACGATTGGAACGTCCTGGTACGCGGCGTTCGGGGCTGGGCACCCGAGGCGGTTTCTTTGATCGACTTCGGCGACATGGTGCGCTCGCCGCGAATCTGCGATCTGGCGATCGGTGCGGCGTACGCGATCTTCGACTCCGAAGATCCGCTCGCCGGTTTGGCGCAGGTGGCGGCGGGGTATGCGCAGGTGGTGCCTCTCACCGAAATAGAGGTCGAGATCCTCGCGCCGCTCGTCGCGATGCGGCTTGCCGTGTCGGTGACGAATGCGGCGATTCGACGCGCGCTCGCTCCTGGGGATCCCTACGTTTCGGTGAGCGAAGCGCCCGCTTGGGCCGCGCTCGAAGCGCTCGATCGGATTCTACCGCGTCTGGTGCGCGCGACGCTTCGCCATGCTTGTGGGTTTTCTCCGCTCGCGGTTTCTCCGATCGAAAGCTTCCAGATCCTAAAACCGGCGCCGATTCTCGCTCCCCCGCTTCTCGATCGACTGGCGCGGGTTCGCCCGCTCGATCTTTCGGTCGGAAGCCTGCTGCTCGGCGCCGATCCGAGGAATCTCGAACCCGCGGGGCTTCGGTCGTTGATCGAGCGGGAGCTCGGGGGCGGCGAGAGCGCGGAGATCGGTCTCAGTCTCTACGGCGAGGCCCGGCTGGTCGGGCCGATTCCGCCCGAGCCGGGTGTCGAACCCGCGACGATTCAGCTCGGGGCCGAACTGTTTCTTCCCGCGGGGAGCGAGATTCGCGCGCTGTGCGCGGGGAGGGTGGTGGAGATTCTCCAGCCGGAAGCGGACGTGCGGGTGTTGATGGAACACCCAGCCCTCCCGCTTGTCCCTGGGAGGATTTTCCGCACTCTCTGGCTGGGTCTCGCCGCCGATTCCCTTCCCGCGGTCGGGACCGCCCTCGACCGCGGTGATCCGATCGGCCGAGTGGCGGCTCCGAAAGAAAACGGCGGCTGGCCGCCGCGCGTCCGCCTCCAAATCCTCCTGGACGACCTCGGCCTCGGCGCGCGCTTCCCGACCGCGGCGCGCCCGAGCGAGCGGGCGGTCTGGCAGGCACTGTCGCCCGATCCGACGGCCTGGCTCGGCATACCGGCCGATCGCCTCCCGACGCCTCAATTGAGCTTCGGCGAACTCCTCGCCGCACGCCGCTCTCGTTTGGGTACAAACCTTTCTCTTTCCTATTCGAGGCCGCTCGAAATCGTGCGCGGTTTCCGCCAACACCTGTTCGACGCGGACGGGCGCGGCTACCTCGACGTTTACAACAACGTCGCCCACGTGGGACACCAGCACCCGAGAGTGGTGGAAGCGATCCGCGCGCAGGTGGGGCTGCTCAATACGAACACCCGCTATCTGCATCCGAATCTGGTGCGCTATGCCGAGCGGCTCGCCGCGAAGATGCCCGCGCCGCTCTCCGTGGTGTACGTCGTCAACTCGGCGAGCGAGGCGAACGAGCTGGCGCTGCGCCTCGCCCGGGCCGCCACAGGAGGCCGCGATCTGATCGTGCTCGAAGCCGCCTACCACGGCCACACCACGAGCTTGATTGATGCGAGCCCCTACAAGCACGATGGGCCGGGGGGAGCAGGCGCGCCCGATTGGGTGTACACCGCGCCAATTCCGGACGACTACCGCGGCGCGTGGAAGCGCGGTGATCCGGACGCGGGGCCGAAATTCGCACGGCCGGTCGAAGAGATCGCCGCGCGGCTGGCGCGGGAGGGGAAGCGCGCGACCTTTCTCGCGGAAACGCTCCCGAGCGTCGGCGGGCAGATCGTGCCGCCGCCGGGGTATCTCGAAGCGGTCTATCGGGCGATCCGAACTCACGGCGGCGTCACGATCGCGGACGAAGTCCAGACCGGTTTCGGCCGGCTGGGCCATGCGTTCTGGGGCTTCGAGCTGCAAGGCGTAGTGCCCGACATCGTGGTGCTCGGTAAGCCGATCGGCAACGGCCACCCACTCGGCGCGGTGGTGACGACTCCGGAGATCGCCGCCGCGTTCGACAACGGGATGGAGTTCTTCTCGACGTTCGGAGGAAACCCCGTCTCCTGCGCCGCCGGCCTCGCGGTGCTCGACGTAGTGGAAGAAGAAGGTCTCCAAGAAAACGCCCGCCATGTGGGCGATCGGCTGCTCGCGGACCTCCGAGCGCTCGCCCAGAAACACGAGATCGCGGGAGACGCCCGCGGCGTCGGATTCTTCTTAGGGCTGGAGCTGGTCCGCGACCGCGAAACGCTCGAACCGGCGACCGAAGAGGCGGCATACGCCGTCGATCGCCTCCGCAACCTCGGAATCCTCGCCGGCACCGACGGCCCGCACCACAACGTAATCAAGCTCCGCCCCTCGATGATCTTCGAAGAGGCGGATGCGAATCGGCTGATCGGAGGGCTGGATCGGGTTCTGGGGGAGCTGTGAGGTGCAGCAACGGGGAGTCGGTCACTTCAATCCAAGGTAGGTCTGCTGCCAGCCGAAGCTCTCTTGAATCCGAACTTCGAGTTCGACTACGTCTCCGGGTTTCACGGCCCGCGGCTGATCGACGGGCCGCAGGTCGAACCCCCAGCAGGTTGCGGGATCATCCGGCGAGGTCGACAGCATGATCTCGTCGTCGAAATAGGCACGGAAGAAGACGGCGAGGGAGCTGAGCTTTCCGCTCTTTGTAGCGCGAAGATTCGGCACGGCGGCAAGCTTCGGCGCGCGGAGGTCAGAGGTCGCGAAGTCGAGATCGTAGAGCAGGCACTCCTCGGTCAAAACGACGGGCTCGGGTCCGAGCTGGTAACCGCGAAGAAACCTCGGCGCCGTGGCCCCGAGCCAGTCGATCCAAGGCGTCATCTCGAAGCCGAATCGATCGGCATAGACCTTCGCTTCGGCGAGGATCGAGTCGGCGTCCGGAAGTCCGCTGGCAACGGAGTCGATTCCGACACAGGCGACCTCCAGACGAGCCGGAAGGAAGCGGGCGTTGGGGGTGAGAAGGCGCTCGCGTGCATCGGCCACAAAGCGGAGGAGACCTTCCCCGAACGGATCGGTTCCCAGTAACTCGTGGATCAGGATCTCGCCGGGCTCTTCCAGGAAAATGTCGCAGCTGTTGCCACGATGGAGCGTAATTCTGTCTTCGTATCCATTGGCCGCGATCAGCTTCTCCGCCATGTCCGCGATGGCGCTTTCCTCGATCGCATCGACGTGCCGCGCTCCCGCCCGCGCGGCGAAAAAAGAGAGGATCCCCGTGCCGCACCCGATCTCCACGGTTCGGCGCCCGGGGCAATAGCGCTCGATCGCCGCCCGGTACGCGCCGTCTCGAAGGGCGTCGCGAAGCATCTGATGATGTGGAAGGGGCGAGGCGTAAAGGGAAGGAGCGAGCGCTGAGTTCCCGTCGGCAACCGGGGTGAGCAGGTTCTGAGCGAGGAGAGCATCCACGCTCTCGTGGAAGCCGGCCTCCTCCAATTCGTAGTCGTTGCTCAAGTGTTCGTATGCGTCGTCCGGCGTGGTCTCGCTTGCGAACGCCATCAGCACGGGGAGCACGTCTAGGCTCAACTCGTAGGGAGGCCTCGACAGGGAATTCGTCGCGAATAACCGGCCCTTCGGAGAAATACCGAGGTTCAGGGACCGCGAGACCCGATAGCGGCGGCTCCCGATCATCGGCATGCGATGTCCAAGCCGCTTGCGTTCGGCCAAGCCCGTTGGAGCAAAGCGCGGTCTACCAGCAAGGCGGCTGGTTGGAGCAAGCAGTCGCTGTCTCGTTGCAGTTGGCGGTGTTGCACCAGTAGGTGCAGTACCGCAAACTGTTGCAGGGAACGCAGGAATTGTAAGGAGAGGACGTCGCGTCGGAGAGCGAGAGGCCGAGCGCGCCGCGAAGCTCGGGCTCAACGAGCAGGCGAACCGTTTCTCTATGCAGGGAAAGCTTCCTCTTCATGCCATTTCTCCTTGATCCACGAGGATCATAGAGGATCATCTACATCTAGTTGGTGCGGCCCGCGATCGAAGGCGAGCCCATCACCTGCCGCACGTTCGCCCCAAAATTGTCGAGCCCTCGCTCAACCCGCGGACGCGCGGGACGAACAGCGCCAACTTCGTTGTCGAAAACCCCTTGCACCTGACGTACCGTGAGGTCGTACCGTGCTCTTCAGATGGCCGGAACGCTTGGACGAGATCGTTCGTCAGGCGGCTCGGACGAGGAGGCGAGAAGCGCGTATGAGCGAACGGTTTCGGGTTGGCGAGCTGGCGGAGCGGGTGGGGCTTTCGGTTCGGACGCTCCATCATTGGGACGAGGTGGGATTGCTTCGCCCTTCGGAGCGGACCTCGGCGGGGCACCGTTTGTACGACGAGACGGATCTCTCTCGGTTGCAGCGGATTTTGTCGCTGCGGCAACTGGGACTGTCGCTCGCCGAAATCGGTGCCTGGCTCAGCCGTTCCGACCGCTCGCTCGCCGCGGACCTCGAGCTTCATCTCGCGCGGTTGGATCGCGAGATCAGCGATCTCGACATCCTGCGTCGACGCCTCGGCCGGGTGGTCGGCCATCTCCGTGCGACGGGGGCGGTCTCCGTCGACGACCTATTCGACTGCATGGAGAGCACGATGAACGTAGAACGACATTTCACCCCGGAGCAGATGAAGGCGATCGAACGTCGCGGCCAGGAGTTGGGGCGTGACGCGATCGCCAAGACGCAAGACGAGTGGACGGTGCTGATCGCGGAAGTCCAAGCCGCGATGGCCCGCGGCGCCGATCCCGGCAGCGCGGAGGTCCAAGGGATTGCCGCCCGATGGCGCGAGTTGGTCGAGCGATTCACCGGCGGCGATGGCGGAATCGCGGCCGGCGTTAAAAACGTCTGGCAGCAAGAGGGAGACGCGATCCGCGCGCAGCACGGCGGTCCGGACCCCGCGATGTTTGAGTACATGGGCCGCGCCTTCGCGGCCTGCGGTTAGGCCCAACATCCGCGAGGGTTTTCCGCGTGGGCGTTCTCTCTGAACGGGAGGGCGCCCACGCGGTTTCCTTTCCCGATCGTCGCTACTTGCGGCCGCCGGCAAACAGCAGCGCGCCGCCGACCACGATGCCGGCGATGCCCGCCCAGGTGGGGATGTGGACGGTTTCCTTGTCCTTGACCGAAAACTCCATCGGGCCGAGCTTGGCGTCGTGGCTTTCCTTGGTATAGCTGAACTTGCCGTAGGCGAGACTGGCGATTCCGGCAACGATCAAGACGATGCCGATGATTTTGGATGCGCTCATAGGGTGACTCCTTTTTTCTTGCGGTTCGGGCAGCCGGCCCTGCGAATTTGCTGCCACTGAACGCAACGGGGCTTAGTTAGGCGCGACGGGGGCGGCATCGATATTGCTCTCTCTGGGTGTATCTCGGCGAGGTTATGGACCTGTTTCCACCCGAGTTTCGACAGGCCGCACGAGCTGGGCCGGTCGGTTTCCCGAACGGTACGCTCTCTTAAGGAGGAGTCAAATGCTTTGGACGATCGTTGTGATTCTGCTGGTTCTCTGGGCGCTGGGGTTCGCTACCCACGCCGTAGGTGGCCTGATTCACATCCTCTTAGTGATCGCCATCGTGGTGATCTTGATACGCGTCATACAAGGTAGACGCCCTCTCTAGCGCGAAGTCTCCAAGGGGCCGGTCCACCGCCTTGGGCGGATGGCGCCGGCCCGTCCCTCCATTCGGCATCGGTAGGGTCGGCAAGCCTTTCCGGTCCCTGGTTTTCTGCAAGAAAATTACGGTTGGCCCGCCCAGGGCGACGTAGTCGGCTCCGCGAAGTGCCATCGTCCGGGGTAGGCCAACCGTCTTTTGTGGCAAAGTAGCCGACCGGGATGTATGACGAGTTCTACGGCTTCACCGAGCCACCGTTCAACCTGACGCCCGATCCGCGGTTTCTGTTCTTCTCGGATCGCCATCGGGAGGCCTACAACCACGTCCTCTACGGCCTCCAAGAGCGCAAAGGGTTCATCCAACTGACCGGAGAGGTGGGAGCTGGAAAGACCACCATCTGCCGTGCGCTGCTCGAACAGCTAGGGAGCCGCTATAAGACGGCGCTGATCTTGAACCCGATGCTCACCTCGGCGCAGTTGATCCGCACCATCCTGGTCGAACTCGGCCTGCCTCACCATTCGCGCATCGACCGGGTGAGCGCGCTCGAAACGCTCAACCGCTTCCTGCTCGAACAGCTCGATTCCGGCAACGACGTCGTGCTGGTGATCGACGAGGCGCAGGATCTGGACTCCGACCTCCTCGAACAGGTGCGGCTCCTCTCGAACCTCGAAACCGACCAACGCAAGCTGTTGCAGATCGTCCTGATCGGTCAGCCCGAGCTGCGCGACAAGCTGAACGACCGGCGCTTGCGCCAACTGCGACAGCGGATTACGGTGCGCTATCACCTGGCACCGTTGACTCTTGCCGAAACCGAGCAGTACGTCCTGCATCGTTTGCAGGTGGCGGGCGCCAACGGCCGGCCGACTTTCACACGCTGGGCGATCCGGCGCATCCACCGTTATGCCGGAGGTGTGCCCCGCCTGATCAACGCGGTGTGCGACAAGGCATTGCTCTGCGGCTTCGTTCTCGGCGCCGACGAGCTTCGAGTCCGCCACATCCGGCGGGCGATCCGCGAGCTCGAAGGAGAAGCCTCTTGAGTCTGATCGACGAAGCGCTCAAACGCGCCCGCCACGAGGCCGCCCGCCAAGAGGCGGTGAAGCGCGACGCCGCCCGCCACGACGGTCCACGGCCGATCCCCAAGCTCTACGCCGAGCGCCAAGCCTCGCGCGCTCCCCTGTGGGCGGGCATCGCCACGGGAGCCGCGGTGGCCCTCCTGGGAGTGATCGCCTGGCTGCTCTGGGGGCGGGCTCCGGTTGCGCCACCGGTTGCGGTCGCGGCCACGGAGGCGCCGATGGCGGTGAGCGCAGCGCCCGCTTCAGAACCCGCCGCTCCCGCGCCTGCGCCTTCCCTCTCCGCCACGGCTGCGCCGCCGGCTGCTCCAGTCCGGCTGCCCGTCGCAGAACCCGCGCCGCGCCCCTCGGTTGCCGCGGTTCCGGTTCCTCAACAGCCCGTACCCGAGCCGCGGGTTTCCCGGCAGCCAACGGCGCCAGTCTCGCCGGTCGCCCCGCCCCTCGTTCGTGACCGGCCTCCAAACCCGGCCGAACCGCCCGCCGTCGCGTCATCCACCGGCACCGGCGCGACTCAAACTTTCGTCCGCGAAGCCAACCTCCCCGGAGGCGGCCCCCGCTTCCGCCTCGGCGGCATCGCCTACTCCGAAGAGGCGCCGATCGCCCTGATCAACGGCGCGGCGTTGGGCAAAGGCGAAGTGGTCGAAGGTTACGTCGTCCGCCGCATCGACGCCGCGGAAGTGGAACTCGAAGGTCCGGGCGGGCGGGTTGTGTTGCGGTTGAAGTAGGTCGCTTACGATCTGTCCTTCGGGGCAAAGCCCGGCCGCGTTTCCGCGGCTCCTAAACGCCTCGGCCGCGCCGTCAGACCCGTCCGTCCGCCAAGCCCGGCTCTCCTGCTAGTCGCTGGCCGCGCGCCGCCGCCGGAGGACGAAGAAGGCCCCGAACGCGAGAAGCGTAGCGAGCGCTACGAGGCCCGGAGCCCCGAGGGCGGGCACCGCGATCACTCCGCGCGAGATGTTGATCCCGTAGTCTTCGACTTCGCCACCCGCTTCGCCCGCCGGCCCGAAGGAGTCGAGAACGCCGTTGGACGAAACGCGGAAGCGGGCGTAGGAAGGCCCGGTGACTGCCGAGCAGGGAACGCTGATCGAAAGCGTGTTGAGCCCCGGGGTCAGCACCAGCCTAGTGGCGATCCGTTCGGCGAAATCGAACGGCACGAAGTCGTCGAAGTCGCCGTCGCGGTTCCAATCGATCCAGGCGTCGAGGCGCATCGTTGCGCTTGCGACCAGTTGGATCTGGGCCACTTCACAGGCCACAAGGGGCGGGATGGTCACCCCGTCCTCATCGTCCCCGGCGACTGCGCAGGCGCCGAACGTCTGGGCGCCCACGGTCGCGTCGTCGCCGCTGCCATCGAGCGGCGGCGAGGCGTCTGCCTCGGTGTCGGCGCAGGAACCGAGATGGAGCCCGTTGCCCGAGAAATGGTTCGGTCCGTTGGCGGCCAGGCTGGTCCGGTAGCTTTCCGGCGCATCGCCCCAATCGAGGCTTTGCGCCGAGAGCGCCGCCGGGTTGATTGCGGAGAGCAGGGCGAACAACACGAGACCAGCCGCCCCAGCGTGGAGCCGGTGGGACCGCACGCAGCGGGAGTCGTCGATCAGGGACATCGAAACCTCCTATCGCTCGCTCTCTAAAGTTGCGCGCCGATGATACCAGCACTCGTTTATCGCCCCCCTGGGAAGCCTCAAGATCGGCCCCGGCTCGGCGGTAAGTGACGTGACCCTGGCCCGCCGTCGACGTGGAGCAGTGAGCGCCTGACGCTGCAGAGAGTCCAGATGTCATCAACGAGGGTCAGCTCCAGGGCAGCACAATCTCAAGATCGGCGCAGATTTTGCGCGCCAAGAATTCCTTGATCTCACGATGGCGTGGCACAGCGGAAACTTTGCGCTTGGCTTGGGTTACAAAAATGCCGCCTTCTTCCGACAGAGCGCGATTCGCCTCCAGCACCAACTCGACAGCCTCACGCAGGTTCTCGTGTGCGGGTCAATGTGTACAACCCGCCGCCGCCCGCGACGAATGCGACTGCTCGAACCGAGAGCGGCGCGGGCAGGCCGCGACAAGCGCGCCGAGAACACCCACAGCTGCGCGAAAGACCGCCGTGTCGCTCACCCAGGCCGCTGTTTCTCGCTCTGCTTTCCTGGCTACTTCTTCAAGCACGGGCATCTTGTCGGTATCATTCTTTAGCCGATCCATGAAAGATGGTTCTGCCTTGAAAATCTTGATCATCTGAGCTGCGGAATGTCTTTCGTCTGCCATTGCAGGCTCCTTGTTGTGCCTTGAGTGACGAGGTCGGACGGAAAGCGCAGAGGCGATCTGTCACCCGGTCGACAGCGGCATTTGCGCCTTGGATCTACACTGGGATGCTTTGATCGAAGGTCGCCATCCTCCCGCCCTCTTAGATAGAGAGAGACGGTCGCGGACTCTGGTTTACTGCATTTCTGCTCGGATTCCCGCGGCCAGAAGGCAAGACCTAAGAACACCAAGCCCCCGACACCCTGCGGCATCGGGGGCTCGGAACATGCCGGTCACGCAGTAGTGAGGCCCGCTGCCGCAGGGGCCGGTCTTTCCGCCTTTCAGCGATCGGTGCGGGTCAATGTGTACAGCCCGCCGCCTCCTGCGACTCCGGCGTAGAGGGTGCGCGGGTCGACGGAGTCGACACTTAATGCCAACACGAGAAGGCCGGTGAGACCGGGAACGGCTAGGGGTCGCCAACTCGCCCCGCCATCTTCTGAGAGGAAGACGCCGCGCGAGGTGCCGAGATAGACCAGGCCCGCTCGCTCGGGGTCGAATGCGAGCGCGCGAATCGAGAGCGGCGCGGGCAGGCCGCGATCCGATTTCTTAAAGGACGCTCCGCCGTTGGTGCTGCGGCGGACCGAGGTGGCGATCCCGAAATCGTCCAAGTTGCCGAGGGCGAGCAGGCGCCCCGGCACTTGCGGGTCGACCGCGAAGCCGGCCACGCCGCGCTGGTGTCCGGCCGGATAGATCGACAACCGGCTCCAGGTTGCGCCGCCATCGGGGCTGCTGAACAGTACGCCGCCCCCTGTCGCGATGGTAATCGTATCGGGTGCCGCGGGGGTCGTAACCGGCCCGAAGAAGCGATCGAAGACCATGTTCAGCTCGGGAACCCGCGTCCAGTTCCGTCCTTCGTCGTCGCTCCGCACGAGACTGTAGGCCTGAATGTGATGGGGATACTCGCTCCAGCCGCTCGCGAAGATCGTCCGTGGCCTTTGCGGCGTGGCGCTGCGAATGAGGAGACCGGTCACTACCGCGAAGATCGACGGCGTCGAAAACGCATACCAGCGCCGGCCTTGCGTTTCGCTGCGGGCGATCTCCGGCCCGGACAGAGCGAACCACCGGGTCGAGTCGTCCGGATCCTCAATCGCCGCGATCGCCGATAGCGGCACCTTGGGGTCGCGGAGGCCGGCAACCGTACGGGTCAGTCTTCCCTCCTCCAGACGGAAGAATCCCAGATCGCCGATCGAGTCCCAAAGGTTGCCCAGCGGACTGCACAACCCGGCACCGGCGAAGAGCACGCCTTCGCGTTCCCGATCCGGGGAGATCGAACAGACGGGCGCCGCGACAAGGCCTCGATTCGCGATCCGAAAATTGCGGCCGAAATCCTCGCTCCGCAGGACGCCGAGACGGGAGACTCCCAGCAAAACGCCCTCGGGCACATTCGGAATCGAGGCAAGACCGGCGGGGGTATCGCTTGTTGCCACCCGCGTCCAATGGCCCCCGGCGTCCTCGGTACGCCAGATCTCTCCGGCGAATTTCTCGAAATGAGGGTCGGCGCCGACGCCATAGCCGCCGACGAAGCAGGAGCGCGCCAGCAGCCAGCGCGAACGGATTTCGGACGACGCCAAAAACGCCGTAAGGTCGCAGCCTGTCGATTCCGGACCGGTCACCGTCAGGTTGCGCCCGCCATCGGAACTTACCGCGAGCCGGCCGCCGGACACACCGAAGGCGACCCGGTCGGGATCTCGCTCATCGACGTCGATAAGTCCGGAGGTCAGGAACCCGGAGGACGGAATTCCGGCGAGCGGCGTAAACGTCCGGCCGCCGTCGTTCGAGCGCAGAACCCGCCGGTTCTCGGCCAGGTAGATCACGTCGGGATTGGACGGCGCGGCGGCCAGGCCGACCAGGTAGCCGACACGGTGCAGACGCTTCCAGGTTTGTCCGCCGTCACGGCTGCCGAACAGCCAGCTCGCCTCGGGGCCGTACGAAGTCGCGACGTAGAGGCGGTCCCGATCGGCCCGCGCCGTGGCGAGGCCGAGGATTTCGTACGGGCCGACGAACCCGGGGGTCGCCTTGGTGAACGAGCGCCCGCCGTTTTCCGACCGATACAGCGCTCGCGCGCTCGCCGCCCACAGGCGCGCGCCATCGGCACCGGCCGCCCGGAGGAAACGAAACGTTTCGCCCGGTTCGACCGCCGCGACCTGCGCCCAGGAGCGTCCGCCATCGGTTGAACGGAAAAGCCCGGCGCCGTCGGTGGCGGCGACGATCGCGCCGCCGGCAGCCGACGCGAACGAGGTGGCCCGTCCGCCTTCCGGGCCGAGGGGAGTCCACCGGCCGACATCCGCCAGTGCCAAGCCGGAGGCGCCTACCGCAAGCAAAATGGCGAGACGAGGGATCAGACGGAAAACCTGGCGTGGCGATGGATGCATCGAGCGACCTCCGTTCCTCTCGCCGGAAGTCTAGTAGAAGAAGGATCTCCTGGGAGCGCCACCGCTCCCAGGAGCCTCCTTGTTTTCCCTCTCCCTACACCCTCCGCCGCCGCAGCGCCCCGAAGGCTCCGGCCGAGAGCAGCAGTGCCAAGAGGGCGAAGCCGAGGCCGTCGAGCGTCGGGATCTCGATGACGGACGAGACCAGGACGAAGACGGTGGGCGTACCGTTGTTGCCCGGATCGCCGTCGCCGTCGGGGTCGGGGTCGTCGCCGTCTTGGGAGATGTCGGTGACGACGACGCCCGCGGGGCTCGTGCCGGTGGCCGTGCTGGAGCAGGTGTAGGGGCCTGTTTCACCGCCGGTATCGACCCGTACGACGAGAGTGATAACGCCGCTCCCCCCCACCCCGAGCGTGTCGCCCGCGGCGAGCAGGTTCGGATCCGAGGAGCCGTTATAGCCGACGTTGACGGCCAGGTCGGGGCTCGCGACCGAGATGATCGTGAAGCTTGTGGCCGCCGCGAACGCGGTCGCGAGATCGGCCGTCGCCTGGACGTTCGAAAGCGGAACGTTGCCCAGATTTTCCAGGCGTACTTCGAACCGCAGCTCGAACAGCGTCGAATCGATCCGCTCTTGCGAGACGAGCCGCTTCGCGACACCGATCGCCGGTTGCTCGACGCCTACCGCGGCGATGTGGTCTTCGACCTCGCCGTCGATCGCGAGACCGGTGGGCGCCAATCCCGTGCCGCTGCTGATCCGGACTCGTACGCAGGCCGTCCCTTCGAGCGAACCGACGGGGACCGGGAAGATCAACTCCTGGGCCGCGTTCGCTCCGAGCGCCACGTCGGTCGCCACCTGCTCGCCCGGATCGCTCCAGTCGCCGTCCTGGTTCCAGTCGATCCAGGCCGAGATGTTGCCACCGGTGCCGCCGGTGGCGACGCTCATCGCGCCGTTCGTACCCGGGATCAGAACCGTCGGGAACGAGACGCCGTCTTCATCGTCCGGCGTACCGTTCGTGTCGTCGCCGTTGTGCGAGGCGCTCGGCTGGCCGTCCGGCTCGGTATCGACCGTGCTCCCCAGCGTCGGGTTGCCGGTCGGCAGAACGGGGTGCCGCGCGCCATCGTTCGCGAGCAGTGTCGGGTAGGTCGGGTCGGGCGCGTCGCCGAAATCGAGGCCTTTGACCACCACCGCGTAGTCTTCGACCTCGCCGTCCATCGCGGGTCCGATCGAACCGGCGACCCCCGCGGTGCTGAGCCGGAAGCGGGCGTAGCTCGCGACCGACTTGGCGTCGCACGGCGCGGTGAAACTCACCGTGTTCGGCCCCGGAACCAGAATCGCCCCGGTCGCCACCCGATCGCGCGGCTCGGCGAACGAACCGTCGCCGTCGAAATCGACCCAGGCATCGAGGCGCGCCTGGGAGATGCCGACCGGCGCCGTGAGCGTCACGGAAAGATCGGTCGTGCCGCAGGCGGTGACCATTGCGACCGCGCCGGTGTTCCAGTCGACACCGTCCTCGTCGTCCGGTACGCCGTTCTGGTCGTCGCCGTCGGCGCCCGGAGTCGGCTGGCCGTCCGGCTCGCCGTCGGTCGCGACGCCGAGCGAGAAGCCCGGCAGGATGCCGTGGTTCGGGCCGTTCGCCGCGACCGTGGTGCCGTAGCTGTCGGGCAAGTCGCCGAAATCGACCGCCTTTTGCGTCACGGCGTGGTCTTCGACCTCGCCGTCGGGCGACGGGCCGCCCGCAGCGGCGACACCGGCCGAGCTGAAGCGGAAGCGGGAGAAGCTCGGCCCCGCGACCGTCGTGCAGGGAACGGCGACCGAAAGAACGTTGCCGCCCGCCGCCAAGAGCTGGCCGGTCGCGATCCGCTCTCCCGCGTCGCCGAAGTCGCCGTCGCGGTTCCAGTCGATCCAAGCTTCGAGCCGGCCGGCGGCGTTCGCCGTGACGTTGAGCGTCGTCGTCTGGCAGGCGATCAACATGGGGATCGAAACGCCGTCCTCATCGTCACCCGCCACGGCGCAGGTGCCGACCGTCTGATCGCCGGCCGAGGCGTCGTCACCGGTCGCGTCGAGCGGCGTTCTCGCGTCGTCCTCCGTATCGACGCACGATCCCAAGAACAGAGGCGTGGTTGGGCTCACGCCGTGAATCGGGCCGCCGGAAGCGACGCTGGTGCCGTAGCTGTCCGGCGCGTCGCCCAAATCCGAACCTTGGGCGAGGAGCGCGTAGTCCTCGACTTCGCCGTCCGCCGCCGGGCCGGTGGGAGCCAAGCCGCCGCCCGAGCTGAAGCGGAAGCGGGCGAACGTGGCGCCTTCGACCGCGTCGCAGGGGACGTCGGCGGTGAGGGCGTTGGTCCCGGCCGCGAGCAACTGACTGGTCGCGATCTGCTCGCCCGCGTCGAGGAAGTCGCCGTCGCGGTTCCAGTCGATCCAGGCGTCGAGCCGGCCGACGGCATTCGCCACGACCGACAGCGAGAACGTCTTGCAGGCGCTCGGCCGGCCGGAGAAGGTGACGCCGTTTTCGTCGTCCGCCCCGCCCGCGCAGCTGCCCGTCGCGGGGCCGGCGGTCACGTCGTCGCCGGTCGCGTCGAGCGGTGTGCCGGCATCGGTTTCGGTATCGACGCAGGAACCGAGGAACAGGTTGGTTCCGGCGGCGACGCCATGGTTCGGACCGTTCGCCGCGAACGTGGTGCCGTAGGAATCCGGCGCGTCGCCGAAGTCCACTCCCTTGGCGGTGACGAAGTAATCCTCGATCTCGCCGTCCGGAGCGGGACCGCCGGGGCCGGCGACTCCCGCCGAAGAGAGGCGGAAACGGGCGCCGCGCGAGGCGGGCAGGGTCGTGCAGGGGACGGAGAAGGTGAGCGCGTTCGCTCCCGCCGAAAGCCCTTGGTTGTCGAAGATCTGCTCGCCGACCCCGAAGGCGCCGTTGCCGTCGAAATCGATCCAGGCGTCGAGGAGGCCCGGCGCTCCGGCGGTGACGGTGATCGAGGCCTGCTGGCAGGCGGTGATCATGTTGCCCGAGAAGGTGACACCGTCCTCGTCGTCATTGGTCGCGGCGCAGCTTCCCGCGGTGCTGGTGCCCGCCCCCAGATCGTCGCCGGTGGCGCCACCCGACGGCTGACCGTCGGTCTCGGAATCGACGCAGGCGCCGAGCTGCAGGGGCGAACCGAGGTTGACGCCATGGGTGGGGCCGCCCGCGCCGAACGTGGTGCCGAAGGTGTCGGGCAGATCGCCGAGGTCGGCGCCGACGAGCGTCACCGTGTGGTCTTCCACCTCGCCATCCATCGCGGCGCCGGTGAACGCGAGCCCGCCGGTCGAGCTGGTGCGGAAGCGGGCATAGGTGGCGCCGGGATTGACGCCGCAGGGAACGCTCAAGGCCAGCGGGTTGGCACCCGCCGCGAGCACGATATTGGTTGCGATCTGCTCGCCCGCGTCGAGCCAATCGCCGTCGCGGTTCCAATCGATCCAGGCATCGAGCCGGGAGGCGACGTTCGAAGTCACCACGACCATCGCCGCCTGGCAGCCAATCAACGGGGTAGAGAAGACCACGCCGTCCTCGTCGTCATTTCCTGCGCAGGTGCCTACGGCGGAGCCGGCGCCCAAGTCGTCGCCGTCGGCCGGGGCGGTCGGCTGGCCGTTCGCCTCGGTGTCTACGCACGAGCCCAGGAAGCGCGGCGAGCCGGGATCGACGCCATGATTGGGACCGTTATTCGCTTGGAGGGTCGGGTAGGGCGCGGGGGCATCGCCCCAATCGCTCCCTTTGATCAGGATCGAATAGTCCTCGACCTCGCCGTCCGCGGCCGGACCGGTGGGAGCAAGATTGCCCGCCGAGCTCAAGCGGAAGCGGGCGTAGGTCGTTCCGGGGCTGGCGCCGCAGGGGACCGGCACGCTGATCACGTTGGCGCCGGAGGTGACGGGCAGGTTGATCGCGATCGCTTCGGTCGCGTCCAGGAAGTCGCCGTCGCGGTTCCAGTCGATCCAACCATCGAGCCGGCCGCCCCCGCCACCCACCACCACCGAGATCGTGGCGCTCTGGCAGGCGACGACCATGCTGGTGAAGGTAACGCCGTCTTCGTCGTCGAAGCAGAGGCCGACGCCCGGGTTGCCCTGCGCGTTGTCGTCACCCAGAGCTGTCGCTCCCGGCAGGCCGTCCGCCTCGGTGTCCTCGCAGGCGCCGAGAGTCAAGGGAGCGGCGGGATCGACATCGTGCCGCGGGCCGTTCGCGCCGAGCGTCGTGCCGTAGCTGTCGGGCGCATCGCCAAAGTCCATGCCGACGATCGCCACCCGGTAGTCCTCCACCTCGCCGTCCGGAGCCATGCCGGTCGGCCCGGCGACCGGCGCCGAGGCGCAGCGGAAGCGCGAGTAGGTAAAGCCTGGGATGGCGCCCACCGGTACGACCGGCGAGAGGATCGACGTCGAACCCGAGGGGATCGAAACCGCCGAGGCGATCTGCTCGCCCGCATCGAGGAAATCGCCGTCCCGGTTCCAATCGATCCAGGCCGAGAGGACGCAGGCGTTGGTACCCGAACTGGCGGTCACCGAGATGTTGACCAGCGAGCCGACCCGCACAGGATTCGAGAACGCAACGCCGTCCTCGTCGTCCCCCGCGACGGCGCAGGTGCCGACCGTCGTGCCGTAGGAGTTCGCGTCGTCGGCGTTGGCCATCGTGTTTTGCTGGGTGCCCGGATCGGCATCGACACAAGAGCCGAGATAGGGCGCGTTCACGACGCCTACCCGATGCGCGGCGCCGGAGTCGAGCGCGGTGGTCTGGTAGTCGGTGGGCGAGAATGCCCCGGCCACCACGTCCGGATCGTCACCGTAATCGAACTCAGGGGCGACGCCGCCGGTCGTGAAGCCGAAATCGACCGTCAGGTTGCTGTTCGAGTCGGAATCGCCGTCGGTCGTCGGCTCGCCGCCGACCGAGAGCGTGATCGGCCGGCTGATGACCAGCGACCCCGACGGGGTGCCGTTGTCGTCGCCGTTGACGTCATCGTCCGGGTCGGGCGCCGGGTCGTTGCCCGTGCTGCTCTGTTTGCCCGCGAGCGGTCCGGAGCCGAGGAAATTCGAAGCCGGGACGACCACCTGATAGTTGCCCGGCGCCAGCTGACCGAATTCGTAGCGGCCGGCAAAGCCGCTCGAGGTGAAGGTCGAGGTCGTCGTCACATACTCGTCCAGCGTCGGCGCCCCGTCGCCGTTGGCGTCGAGGTAGAGATCGAGGCGAACGCCGTCGATCCCCATCTCGCCGCTTTCGGGCTCGTAGACGCCGTCGTTGTCGGTATCCATCCAGACCTGGTCGCCCAGCCGCAGCGCGCCGGAGGGGCGAACCAAGCCGGCGTCGATCGAGAGGTTCGTCTCGCCCGCCATCAGCATCACGAGCTGGCTCGTACCGTTGGCCGGGTTGGCGTCGGAATCGAGCGTGTCGTCGCCGCCCGCGTCGCGCGTGGTGAACCCGGAAGCGGTCGGCGGCAGCATGAATTGGACGAAGTACTTGACCCCCGGCAGCAGGTTTTCGAACAGGTAGTAGCCCGGCTGGCCGTAGACGTCGTTGGCGGTCACCGTGATCGCGATCGGCGCGCCGTCGGCGCCGCCCGGCTCGGGCGTGCCGTTGCCGTTGTCGGCGAACAGCTTGACCGCCACGCCGTTGACACCGAAGTCGGCCGGGCCGTTCTGAATCCCGTCGTTGTCGACGTCGAAGAAGACGTAGTTGCCGAGCGCCGCGGTCGCGGGCTGCACGAGCCCCATGTCGAGGGTCTGATTCGACTCGACCGGGCCGAGGGCAACCACCGGGCTGCACGCGGTGACGGGGTCGACGTCGGAATCGATCGTGTCGCCGCCCGCATCGCGCAGCGTGACTTCAAGGTTCGGCGGCGGCGCGAAGCGGACGAAGTAATTGCCCGCGGCAAGGCCCGGGACCTGGTACCAGCCGGGGTTGTTCGACGCGTCGTTCGCGGTCACCGTCGTGCTGACCAGAACGTCGTCCGCGGTTCGGGCGATGCCGTCCGCGCCGGGGGCGAGCAGCTCGACGAAGACGCCGTTGACGCCCGTCGGCCCGTCGTCTTGCAGGCCGTTGCGGTCGGTGTCGAGCCAGACGAAATCGCCGAGCGCCGCGGCCGGGCAGGTGCCGATCGCCACCCCCACCTTGTTCGGCTCGGCGGACAGATTGCCGATGCCGTCCGCTCGTTCGCCCAGGTAGGCGAACGAGTTGAACGCCTGCGCTCCGCCTCCCGGCACGTCGGCCGGCACGGTCATGCGGAAATCGAAGTTCAAAAAATCGAACGGTTGAATCGTCCGCGCGCCGAACTCGACCTTGAACGAGCGGGCGAGGGCGATCGGCACCGGCGGCACGGTGGTCCAATTGGGCGGATCGCAACCGGTGTTCGGGCCGCCGACCTCCGGCCGGCACGGATTGCCCGACAGGCTGTAGTAGAGCGTCGTTCCGGGCGGCGCCGCGATCGGCGCGGTAAGGATCGGCGCCCAGAGCGAATTACGCGGGTTGGTGTCGAGCACGCCGGTGTCGCCCACGAAGGGCAGGATGTCGACGATACGGAAGTTGTTCATCGGAATCGTTCCGACGTTTTGGACCTGCAGCCGGTAGTCGATCGAGCCGCCGAGCAGCGTGCCGAGGGAGGCGGCGGTGAAGCCGCCGTCGCACGAGCCTTGGACCCGCTTGCTCGAAACCAGCTGGGCGACCGGCGCGATGGTGATCGTGGCGGTTGCGCGGCAGAGGGTTTCGGCGGTGTTGCCGTCGCCGTCGTAGTCGAGCGGGTCGGTCTGCGACGAGCCCGAGCAACGTTGGCTCAAGCCCGGGGCATCGTGCTCCAGCGTGAAGTCGTTCGCCAGGCTGCCGCTGGCCGCGCCGTTCCGGACGGTGGTCGAGATGTTGATCCAGACCTGCGTGTTCACCCCGAGGTTGCCGCTCCCAGCGTTCCAGCGCCAGCGCAACAGGGTGCGGCCGGTACCGGCGAAGTTGGGGATCTGATCGAACACCTGCGGCGCGGGCAGGCCGGTCCCCTGGTCGTCGAACGTCCAGGAAGAAAACAGCAGGTTGACCGGCAAAAGATCGGTCGCCACGAGCGCCTCAAGCGCCACCGGGTCGCTCGACTGCGGCGCCGAGCGCACCCGCAGACGGAACGCGACGGCCTGCCCCGGTAGGAACGGCCCGCCCGAAAGATTGTCCTTCGCAGGGTTGAGCTGGACGAACGGACCGGAGAGGACGAAACTCCGACAGGCGTTGCGGCTGACGTTGGTCGGCCCGGCCGTGTAGACCGCGGTCGAGTCGACGCAATTCTGGATCGTGTCGCCGAAACTCACCGGCCCGCCCGCATGGTCCGGATTGACGATCTGCCCGGTGACGAGCGGTCGGGCCGAGGGCGCCATGCCGACCGCCGCCTGGCCGTACTCCCAGCGAATGCGGGTGAGGTACTCGCCCGCGCCGAGCCCCGGCGGCGGGGCGGTAAGCGTCGTGTTGGTCGTCGCATTCGGCGAGTTGCCCCAGAGGGTGAAGACGCCGGGTGCTGTGTTCTTCTCGTAGCTCACCCGCACGCCCACCCCCGCCGCAAAGTCCGCGAGGTTCGAATAGGCGCCGGTGGTGACGCTCGAAACCTGCATTTGGATCGGCAGGGTGTCGATCACCACCAGGTTGTCGAGCGGCACGTTGCCGTTGTTGCCGGGGACGAAGTCGTAACTGAAGGTCTGGTTGAGCGTCGGCGGGTTCGGGCTGTTTCCTTCGACGTTTTTCGCCAGACTCGCGCTCGGGTTCGCCACGAACGTGGTCACCGGGTGGGTGACGTTCCCCACGCCCAGATTCGGGTTGGCGGGCTCCCCCAGCGGCGTGCCCGCCGCGGTGAACGAATTGGTGACATTGGTGCCCGAGGGGAAGGTGGCGCTCGGGAAGGTAACGTTGACCGTGATGTCGCAGTTGCCCCCGGCGAGAACCGGCAGGCTGCACGGGGAGGTCCAGGTAACCGTCGCGGGCGTCGTGCCGACGCAGCCCGGCTGGCAGTCCGAGGCGGGGGTGGCGCCGTTGAATACGGTGCCGGCCGGCAGCGTGTCGGTCACCGGGCCGACGGCGGTCAGGTTGAGCGAGCCGGCGTTGTTCGAAACCGAGATCCGCAGCCGGTAACTCTCAGGCATGTCGAGGTTCGCGGGCGAGGTGAGCAGCGTCTTTTGCAGCGACACCTGCGAACTCGCGACGGCGGTCACCGCGACCGGCGGCGTGGTGAACGATCCCTGCGGGGTCGCGAGGTTGGTGCCGGTCGCCGTATTGGTCGCGACCGTGCCGTTCGGTGTCGAGCCGTTCGGAAAGCGGACGTTGATGATCAGATCGCCGGAGTTGCCCGCCGGCAGCGGGCTCACCATCGTGAAGGTCACCGTGCCGGTGCTGCCGACCGACGGCGTCGTGGTCGAAGCCACGTCGCTGGTGCCGACGGCGGAAACGAAGACCACTTCGGGAGGGAGGACGTCGGTCACCACCGCGTTCAGGCAGTTGCCCACCGTGGCGTTGCACCGGTAGGTCAACCGGTACCCGAACGTCTGGCCGGTGAGCTTGGTGTTGCCCGGATCGACCTGGATCGCCGCTTTCTGCAAGGGCTGGGCGGAAAGCGAAACGGCACCGACCAGAGCGGCGATGAGTACAACAAGCACGGTGCGCGCAAAGCGCACCTCGGCCAACGACCGACGGACAACTAAAGGCATGGCTCCTCCCGAGAGCTATAAAAAACCTGACAATGAGTTCTGTGGCCCAGAATTCGCGCGAAGCCAAAGCAAGCGGTGTGCCAGCCGCGCTCCTCCAATGGCCACCCCTGGCCTGCCGCCTCTACCGCTTGAAGGGGTGCTCGAAGCTCAGGTAAAGAAACACCGCATGGTCGCCGTCGCTCGGCCCGACGCCGAACGGAAAGGCGATTCCGGGGACGATCTGGAGGCCGTTCTTGAAGTTGTACGACCAGCGGACGCCCGGGCTGATCGTGACGCTTTCGGCCGACTCGGTGCGGCCGGGAGAGAGGGTCGCCTGGTCCTTCGCGTAGACCGCTTCGAGCATCAGATTGACGCGAGGATGTAACAGCCAAATCACGCTTTGCCCGACCTGGGTCGAAAAATTGTCAGCTTTGGCGCCAAATTCGTTCTCGGCATCGGGCGTCCAGGTGCCCCCCAGGTTACTGTGGGCTGTAAGTTTGGGAGAGAGCACGACCGACAGTGGAAAATTTACCTGTACCCCGATCGCTCCCGCGCCGCGCCCTTTCTCCGCATCGCCGGTCGGCAGCAGTAGAGAGAGGCGGGGCGAGAACGCGACCGGGGCGTCGCCGTCCCCCACCAGTTGGTAGCGGTAGTTGATCGCGAGATCGCCCGCGCCGCCGCTTCCCCCTGCGCCGAAGGCCGCCGCCGCATGATCCCATTCGAGCGTGTAACTCAGCTGGTGCTTCGGGCTCAAGAACGGCCACTCCTGAGTGAAGGTCGCGCTCCAATCGCGGGAGTCGCGGTCCTGCGCCCAGGTCGTGATGTGCTGCACCGCGCCCTCCTCCTGGTTATAGGCCTCTTCGATCAGAAACGAGTTGTCCTTAATCGGCGGAACGTCTGAGCTTTGAGCGAACAGCGGGGCGGCGAGGAGGAGGGCGAGGGGAGCGAGGGCGTGCATCGCGCGATTATCCGAGAATTTGCGCCCGAGTGGACGACGGAAACCAACCGCGCGGAGGGGCGGGGCAACGTACCCGTCGAGTGCGCTATGGTCGGAATCGGCACGGCGGCCTCGTCGGCCGCCTCCCGCGATCGATCCTCCTTGGAGATCCGCACCATGAACGACCCGCGCAAGCCCCGTTTTTGCCCTCGCCCCGACACGGCCCAGGATCTGGCGGCTCAGAGCGCCCATCCCGAGTCGTTCATGATGAGCTACGGCTACCACCCGGAGTGGTCCGAAGGCTCGGTCAAACCGCCGCTCTTCCAGACCTCGACGTTCGTTTTTTCGAGCGCCGAGCAGGGCAAGGCCTTCTTCGCCTTCGCCTACGGCCTTGCGCCGCTTCAAGGGCCGATGGGCCTGATCTACAGCCGGATCAACAACCCGAACCTGGAGATCCTGGAAGGGCGCCTGAGCCTTTGGGACCGTGCCGAGGCGAGCGCGGTCTTCGCCTCCGGGATGGCGGCGATCTCGACTTCGCTGCTCGCCCACGTGCCGATCGGCAGCTCGGTCGTCTACTCGCGCCCGGTCTACGGCGGCACCCACTACCTGCTCGAAAAGATCCTGCCGGAAATGGGCATCCCCTCGCGCCACTTCCCCGCCGGTGCGGACGGGGCCCAAGTCGAACACCTTTTGACGCAGCTTGCGGCGGCCGGTACGCCGTGCAAGATGGTGCTGCTCGAAGTGCCGGCGAATCCGACTCTCGTGCTCACCGACATCGCAAAGGTCGCCGAGATCGCTCACCGCCACGGCGCCCTGGTCGCCGTGGACAACACGCTGCTCGGCCCGCTCTACCAGCAGCCGCTGGGATTGGGCGCGGATCTCGTGCTCTATTCGGCGACCAAGTACCTCGGGGGCCACAGCGACGTAGTCGCGGGTGTCGCCTTGGGCAGCCACACGGTGATCGATCGGGTGAAGCAGTTCCGCACCATTCTCGGCACCATGCTCGACCCGCACTCGGCCTGGCTGCTCCTTCGCTCGCTTGAAACCTACAAGCTCCGCATGACCTGCGAACGAAAGAACGCCGAGCACATCGCCGCTTGGCTCGCCGGCCACCCCCAGGTGGCCAAGGTCTACTACCCCGGCATGATCCACGACCGGCGCCAGCGCGAAATCTACGAGCGCCAATGCTCGGGGGCCGGAGCGCTGATCTCCTTCGAACTCGAAGAAGGGGGCGAGGCCGAAGCGTTCCAGTTCCTAAACGCCGTCCAGTTGATCAAGCTCGCCGTAAGCCTCGGCGGCACCGAATCGCTGATCGAGCACCCGGCGACCATGACCCACTCAGACATTCCGGTCGAAGAACAGATGGAGATCGGCATCACTCCCCAAATGATCCGCCTCGCCGTGGGCATCGAACACCCCGACGAGCTGATCGCCGACCTGGCGCGCGCCTTCGAAGCGGTCGCCGCGGCGAAAGACAACGCCCCGCTCGCCGCAGCGATTCAGGATCTGGTCGAGTCGTGAGGCTCATCCGCGGCATAAGCAAGGGCCGCCAGGAGGTCGTGCTCCGAGAGCTGCGGGTACGATCCGAGGATTTCATCGGGCTGCATCCCGTCGGCGAGGCTACCGATCAGAATGCGCACCGGAATACGGGTGCCTTTGATGCACGGATCCCCGTGGTGTAAATCCTCCGCGACGGCGATGTGGTCCTGCCAACGGATACGGTTCATCGGTCCATCCTCGCGGCCAAGGCTAGCACGCAAGGTAATTTACGTTCAGCGTCCCGTCAAATCACCACCTCCCGCGCCGGTTCGCGGAGGTTGTAGTGGGAACTCATGGAGCGACCGTAGGCTCCGGTGGTGGCGATGAGGAGGATGTCTCCCTCCCGCGTTTCGGGGAGGTGGCGATCGACGCCTAGAACGTCGCCGCTTTCGCAGATGGGGCCGACGATCGCGACGCGGGCGGTGAGCGGTTCTCCCCAGCGGGAGAGATTGACGATTTCTTGGTGGGCGCCGTAGAGCATCGGCCGGATCAGGGAGTTCATGCCGGTGTCGACCCCGACGTAGCGATTTTCTCCTTTGCCTTTCACCTGGGTGACCGTGGCGAGCAGGACTCCGGCTTCGGCCACCAGGTAGCGGCCCGGTTCGAGCCAGAGCTTGAACGAGCGCCCGGCGGCGGCCAGCTCGGCCTGGAGCGTTGCGAGGGACGCCGCCAGGGACTGAAGGTCGAGCCGCAAGCCGATCGGCCCGGGGAGTCCCAAACCGCCTCCTAGGTCGAGCACCGTAGCTTCGGGAAAGAGCGCCGCGGCGGCCACGAGGTCGTGCGCGGTATGACGCCAGAGGTCGGGATCGAGGATGCCGCTGCCAGCGTGGCTGTGCAGGCCGACGATCCGCACGTCGGCGCGCGCCGCGAGAGCGGCCAGCTCGCGCCACTCCTCCTGCGGAATGCCGAACTTCGAATGCGCTCCGCCGGTGCGGACGTGCGAGTGGTGCCCCAGGCCGCGACCGAGATCGAGCCGGACGAAGACCTCACAGCCGGCGAGGCTCTCCTGCCAATGGAGCAGCGGATGGAGGCTGTCGAGCGTCAGGTGGACCCCTGCCTGGAGAGCCTGCTCGTACTCTCGGCGCGGCGCGAAGTTCGGGGTAAACAGGATGCGGTCGGGGGAAACCCCGGGACAGCTGGCCAAAACCCGCTCGATCTCGCCCGGAGAGACGCACTCGAAGCCGAGGCCGAGGGCGGCGAAACGGCGGAGGATCTGTGGATGGGGATTCGCCTTGACCGCGTAGAGCCGGCGATCGAAAACCCCGAGCGATGCCAGCTCGGCGGCGGCCTGGTCCAGGCTGGAAAGATCGTAAACGTAGGCTGGGGAGGCTTCGGCCGCGATCGCGAGCAACTCTTCGCGCCGAGCAAGCCACCAGGGCTCCGGCTCGCTCACCGTCGGTCTAGGTCTCGGCGGTTCCCGCCGCCGGCTCGGACCGCACGGTGACCCGCAAGGTCTTTACGCGATGCCCGTCGATCGCCACGACTTCGAGCAGCAGCGGCCCCAGCTCCACCGAATCGCCGACTTCCGGCACACGGCCCAGCTCGGACAGCACGACGCCGCCTATCGTGTCCTCGTCGCGCTCCGACAGCTCCAGATCCAGCTCGTCTTCGAGATCTTCGACCAGCATCGCGCCGGAGACGTGGTAGACGCCGTCGCTTCCCGCGAGCCCTTCGAACTCCGCAGGATCGCGATCGAACTCGTCCTGGATCTCGCCGACGATCTCCTCGATCACGTTTTCGAGCGTGACCACGCCCGAGACCCCGCCGTATTCGTCCATCACCGCCGCGAGGTGGAACTTCTCGGCGCGCATCCGCTTGAGCAGGCGATCGAGTTCCAGCGTCTCGGGGACGAAGACGATCGGCCGCGCGATGTCTTGGAGCTTCGCGAGCGGCCGGTCGGCACGGAAGATGTCCTTGATGTGGACGATCGCGATCGGGTGATCGAGATCGCCCTTGCAGAGCGGAAAGCGGGTGTGGCCGGAGCGCCGCGCGATGCGCAGGTTTTCCTCCAGCGACCGCTCGGTCGAAAGGTAGATCACGTCGCCGCGCGGCACCATGATCTGCCGCGCCACCCGGTGCGACAGCTCGAAGATGTTGTCGAGCAGCTCGCGCTTCTGGTGCGACAGATCCCCCGCCTGCGGACCGGACAGCAGCAGCCGTAGCTCCGCCTCGTCGTGCGCCAGCTCGCCTTCCGACACCGGCTGGATTCCGACCAGTTTGAGCAGGGCGTTCGCCGATAGGTTGAGCAGCCAGATCGCCGGGTAGGTGACCTTGTAGAACGCGAACAGCGGCCAGGCGATGAACAGGGTCGTCGACTCGGACTTGCGGATCGCGATCGATTTCGGCGCCAACTCGCCGAGCACGATGTGCAGGACGGTGATGATTAGAAACGCGAGGGAGACGCCCGCCGAGTGGACGAGCGCCGGGTTGGCTCCGCCGGTGATCGCTTCAATCAAGGGGGTGACGATCCAGGCGAAGGCCGGCTCGCCGATCCAGCCGAGCGCGAGGCTGGTGAGCGTGATGCCGAGCTGGGTCGCCGAGAGATAAGCGTCCAGGTGCTTGATCATGTGCGCCGCGACGTTGCCCGCCCGGCGCCCCGGCCCGGTATGCGGCTCGATCTGGGTTGGCCGCACCTTGACCAGAGCAAACTCGGCGGCGACGAAGAAGCCGTTGAGCACGATCAGGACCAAGGCAAGGAAGAACCCCGTCCAAGGCGCGATGAAACCGGCCTCTGCGGGTACGCCCGCTGCGATCAGTAGGGGGGTCATCGAGAACAAGGGGCGGGCGAAACGCGCGGAATCGGGCTCATCCGGCGCAGGCTGCTGCGCGACCGGACAGCGTGGTGCGAACTCGGAGGGTCGTCGTTCAAAGCGTGGGCGAGTCTAGCATAGGGGTCTTCAGAGACCCGCGGGGGCTCGCCAAGGCGAGAACTCCCGCGGGGGAATCCGAGGATCGGTTGTACTAGATTTCGCTGCCGCAGGGGAACGTGAAGGGGCAGCCGTTCGTGTAGCAGAAACCGACCTGGCAGGTCCCCTGCGCCATGCAAGTTTCCTCGCAGCTGTTGGAGCAATTGTTGTAGGTGGCAGGCGGACGGCCGCCGGACGAGTGCCGAAGTTGCAAAACGCTGAGGGTCTCACGGCTCAAACGGAGCTTCTTCTTCATCTACTTCTCCTCTAGGTAGCGCCACACCCTCCCTCGCCATGAGGGAAGCTCATCGTTCGGTGAAAAAGCTGGGGTCTCAGAAATAGATGATGTGCGCGGCATGCTGGAATTCGGGACAAGGAGAGCGGCACTCCGTCCCCGGGTCCGAGCCGCGAGATGCGCCTCGCAGGGCGGCAGATCGGCGAAGCCCGGCCTATCCCTTCCGCGCCCGGGGATGCGACTCCCGGTAGACGTTCAACAGCCGGTCGATCTCGATGTGGGTGTACTTCTGCGTCGTGGACAGCGAGCTGTGACCCAGCAGCTCTTGGATCGAACGGAGGTCGGCGCCGTTTTCGAGCAGGTGGGTAGCGAAGGTGTGGCGGAGGGTGTGGGGATGAACCCCGGCGGCCAGCGAAGCGGCGGCGACGTGGCGATCGAGGAGGCGGCGGACGTCGCGGTCGGAGATCCGTCGGCCGCGGGCGTTTAGGAACACCGGCTCGGCATCGGACGGATCGTTCGCCACGCGGGCCGGGTCGGCGAGCGGCTCCCAGCGGGCGAGCCAGTCGCGCAGCGCGCTTTCGGCCGCCCGGTTGAACGGCACCATCCGTTCCTTGTTCCCCTTGCCGATCACCCGCAACGTGCGGGCCGAAAGGTCGAGGTCGCTCCAGTCGAGGCTCACCATCTCGCCCACCCGCAGGCCGGTCGCGTAGAACAGCTCCAGCATCGCCCGGTCGCGATGGCCGAAAAGCGTCGTAAGGTCGGGCGCCGCGAGCAGGCTTTCGATCTCCCCCGGGCGCAGGTGGCGAGGAAGCGTCTTCGGCGCCTTCGGCGTACGCACCCCTTGGGCGGGATTGGCCGCGACGATCCCCTCCCGCGCCAGCCAGCGGAAGAATCCCCGCACGGCGGCGAGCGCCCGGCCCTGGCTTCGGCGGCCGAGGCCCCGCTTCGTCTGCGCGGCGAGAAACGAGCGGATCGCTTGGGGGTCGACCTCGGTGGGATCGATCGTCTTCGGGTCTTTGGAGAGGAAATCCTCGGAGAGAAACGCGAGGAAACCGACCAGATCCCCCTCGTAGGCCCGCAGCGTGTGCGGCGAGAGCGCCCTCTCGCCGTCCAGGTGTTCGAGCCAGCGTTGGATCAGGGGACGCATGGGCCGGGGGTGCTGGGGACGGCGGCGCTTGGAGTTGGAACCAGGCCGCCTTCGAGCTTGTCGCGGTCGAACGCGAGTTGGTGCCGAGCGGCCCAATCGGCCAGGGCCGTGTGCGCCCGATCGGCCAGGGCCGCTCGCTTATCGGTCTTTTTTACCCGCCGGGGCAGCTCTTCGAACAGGCCGTAGTTGATGTTGGCGGGCTGGAAGTGCTTCGGGTCGGATTCGATCAGGTGGCGCACCAGGGCGCCGAGCGCGGTGGTGGCGGGAAACGGCTCGGGCGGTGAGCCGACGAGGCGTTCGAGCGCGAGGTAGAGCCCGATCGCGAGACCCGTGGCTGCCGACTCAAGGTACCCCTCGACGCCGGTGATCTGCCCCGCCAGGCGTAGATGGGGGGCGGCCTTCAAGCGATACCAGCGGTCGAGGTGGGTGGGCGAGTTGAGGAAGGTATTGCGGTGGATCTGGCCGAAGCGGACGAACTTGGCGTTTTCGAGCCCGGGGATGGTGCGTAGCACCCGGTCTTGATCACCCCACTTCATCCGCGACTGGAAGCCGACCAGATTGAACTGGCTCTTGGCCAGATTCTCCTGCCGCAATTGGACCACCGCCCAGGGGCGGCGGCCGTCCGGCGCGGTCAATCCGACCGGCTTCATCGGCCCGTAGCGCAGCGTGTCCAGGCCACGGCGGGCCAGCTCCTCAATCGGCAGGCACCCTTCGAAGAAGACCGCCTTCTCGAAATCGTGCGGCAGCATCACCTCGGCCTCGCTCACCGCGCGGTGGAAGGCCAGGTACTCCTCTTCGGTCATCGGCGCGTTCAGGTAGTCGTCGCCATCGCCTTTGCCGTAGCGGGACTGCCAGAACAGTTTGTCCAGATCGAGACTTTCGGACTCGACGATCGGCGCGATCGCGTCGTAGAAGTAGAGTTCGTCTTTGCCCAACAGGCCTTGGAGCGCCGCGGTGAGCGCGTCGGAAGTGAGCGGCCCGGTGGCGATCACCGTGGTCTCGCCATCGGCCGGCAGGGTGAGCACCTCTTCGCGCCGGATCTCTATCTTCGGATGGGTGGAAAGCGCGGCGGTGACGATTCCCGCAAAGCGGTCGCGATCGACCGCGAGGGCGCTTCCCGCCGGCACCGCCGCTTGCCGCGCCGAGCCGATGATCAGCGACCCAAACGCCTCCATCTCCCGCTTGAGCAATCCGGCGGCGTGGAGCGGGTCGTCGCTCCGCAGCGAGTTGCTGCACACCAGCTCGGCAAAATCGGGCGTCTTGTGCGCCGGGGTGGACCGCACCGGGCGCATCTCGTGAAGCACCACCGAGACCCCCCGCTCGGCGAGCTGCCAGGCGCATTCGGAACCGGCGAAGCCGCCGCCGATGATGTGGACGGGGGAAGAGAGGCCGGAGGTAAGGGGTGAGGTGGCCATGGTCGCCCAGAAGCTAACACGCCCCGGGTTGGCAAAAACGCCGCCGCCAAGAGAAGATGCTGTCCAAATGCCTCCCACCGTGCCGAAGAATCCAGGGGTCAAATTCCCGCCGCCGTTTCTGTTCGTCGCAGGGCTTGCCCTCGGTTACCTGCTCCACCGGCAGTGGCCGGTCGGCTGGATTCCCGCCTCGTGGGGCCTCTTGCGCTTCGCCCTCGGTTGGACGTTGATCGCCCTCGGGCTCGGTCTCGGCGCCTGGGGATTCATCACCTTCCTCCGAGCCCACACGGCGATTCTGCCGCACCATCCGGCCTCGCGCCTGGTCTATGCCGGGCCGTACCGGTTCACCCGTAATCCAATGTACACGGGGCTCACCGGTGTCTACGTCGGATTGGCGATCCTGACCGACGATCTCTGGATTCTCCTCCTCCTGCCCGCCGTGCTCTTTTCCCTCTACCAGCTAGTCATCCGACGCGAGGAGCACTATCTCGCCGCGGAATTCGGCACCGCTTACGACGACTACCGGCGCCGGGTTCGGCGATGGCTGTAGCGGCACCAAGGTGGCGGATTCTCACCGAATCCGCTCGCTATACTGCCCTTTGTTTATGAGCAATCCCTACTTTGATCTGACGGAAGGTTTCAACCAAGGCCGGCTTCGCGCCCTCCTGAGTTCAGGACAAGCCGTGGTGGCGCACCGCTTGGCGGTCATGAGCAAGGATGGCGATTGGATCCTGCGAGACGATCCGGAAGCCGCCGGCCACGTTTTGAACGTGCTCGCCGAAAAGCGCGCTTGGTATCGCTTTGGAGCCCCTCTTGACCTGCGTTGGCTCGCCGGTGGATGGAGCACGCATCTAGAGCATCGGAGCGACCGCATTCGTTTGCGAACCGATTTCGTCACTCGGCCCCCACGGATCAGCCCGGACCTTCTGGCCGCAATGTGGAGCGATGCCGAAGCGTCCGGCAACGTGGTGGTCGGTTTGGAACCGCTGGCGGCGCTCAAGCTTACGAATCGGGACAAGGATTACGCCGTGGTCGGGGAGCTCGCGCGCTTGATGGCCGATCCTCACGAACGGCTCCTCTATTCACGCAGCGCCCGCGACCTGATTCGTCTGGCCGAAGAGCATCCAGAGGCGTGGGCCGAAATGCTGCCCCGACGACCCGTGCTCGAACGGATCGCCGAAGGAAGAGACCTCCTGGAACAGGAACTCGATCGCGAGCGCCGCGCCCTGATGCGGAAAAACGAAGAGCGCCTCGCTCGATACCTCAAAGCCGCGGAGGGGTGGGAAGCGATCTGGCCCGAAGTTCAGCGCAAGACCGACGGACTACCTCTGCTCGAAGCTCACTCCATACTGGTCTCGCGGGCCGAGGCGGTTTTGCCGTTCCAGCCCGAATCGGAGACCTGAGGAATGAGACAGCTTCAGGACGAATTCTTGAGCGAAGAGGATCTCGACCTTCGCAACATGACGTGGGACGAGGTCATGGCCTACTCGGTTCTCTGGCTGGAGCAGGCGCAAGCGACCAACGACCTCGACCAGCATCTCTATTCGCACGGCGTTTTCGAGCGCGAGCCGCCCTGGAAGGAGGAGCCGGGCGGAGTCACGGACGAGCAAGAGTCTGAAGAGGATAGCGAAACGCCTGCGGTAGCGGCTCCCTCGGCGTGTTAGCGCCCGCCCCCTCAACTTTCTTTAGGTACCTGACTCGCCCACCGCGATCAAACTGGGTAACGAGCCTCTGGAAACTTGGTTGCTCCGCCTGCTCACACCGAAAATCCACTTCCGCTTCGCCGAGATCATCATGGACGACCGTCCGGTCATCTTGCTGGAGATCGGCCGTGCCTTCCGCCATCCGGTCCGGTTTCGGAGCGACGAGCTAATTCGCGTCGGCGAGGTGAAAAAGCCGCTCAAAGACGCTCCCGAGCGCGAGCGCGAGCTATGGAGGATCTTCGACCAGACCCCGTTCGAGGAACTGATCGCGCTCGAACGCGTAGAGGAAGGACCAAGTGCTCCGACTGCTGGACTATCCGGCCTACTTCGACCTGCTCGAACTACCGCTCCCTGCAAATCGCGACCTGATCCTCTCCAGCCTAGGAGAGGACCACCTGATCCGTCCCTGCGAGGCAGGCGGCTGGAACATCACGAACTTGGGCGCAGTTCTATTCGCGAAAAAGTTCGACGATTTCCGCACCCTGAAGCGGAAGGCGGTGCGCGTGATTCAGTACCGTGGCACCAGCCGGGTCGAGACCCTCAAAGAGAGGCTCGGCGCCAAAGGCTATGCCTGCGGATTCGAAGGCCTGGTTGCGTATATCAACGGCCTGCTGCCCACCAACGAGGTGATCGGTCAGGCTCTACGCGAATCCGTGCCGATGTTTCCCGAGCTAGCGGTACGTGAATTGGTGGCCAACGCGCTCATTCACCAGGACTTCTTCCTCACTGGAACCGGACCGATGGTCGAGATCTTCAACGACCGGATCGAGATCACCAATCCGGGCGAGCCGCTGGTGGACACTCAGAGGTTCGTGGATACTCCGCCGAAATCGCGGAACGAAGTGCTGGCCTCCCTGATGCGCCGTTTTCGCGTCTGTGAGGAACGTGGCAGCGGAATCGATAAAGTCGTGGCGCAGGTCGAGCTGTACCAGCTTCCGGCGCTGCTGTTCGAGAGACCGGACGGATTCACCAGGGCGATCCTTTTTGCCCACAAGCCTCTGGCCGCGATGGACAAAGCGGAGAGGGTTAGGGCCTGCTATCTGCATGCATGCCTTCGATTCGTGGTGCGCCAACCTATGACGAATACTTCCCTTCGAGAGCGGTTTGGGATAGCTGAAAAGAACGCCGCGGTAGCGTCCCGCCTTCTTGCCGAAGCGCTAGGAGCTGGCGTGATCTTGGTGCGAGACCCCGAAGCGGGAAACAGAAGCCGGACCTATTTGCCCTATTGGGCCGGCCCGGCCGTGCCCAGGAAGGAGATTGTTTGATGCCTCGGCATCTCCTGGCGTCTCCAAGCTCGACACGGCCTGCAAACCGCTGAAAGTAAATGTATTATAGTCACGCCTGTTGTTTGATGGTTGTTTGATGGGAAAGGGGATCCGCCCCCTCCCCTACCTCAAAATCCCGCGCCAATCCATCGGCTACCGCAAAACCGGCGAGCGTGGGCCTCAGGCTGTCCCCTTCCCGAAGCAGCAACCCGCTTGCTGTAGCCCGCTCGATCAGGTCGGGATTCTTCGCTTCGAGGTCCACTCCATAGCGCTCGCGGAAAGCTCTGAGGTCGAGGCCCTCTTTCGTCCGTAGGCGGAGCATCAGGGCTTCGAGGGCCAGGTTCTCGGGCGTGAGGGTTTCGGAATCGGCGAGCGGGCGATCTCCCTGACCGATCTTTGCGGTCCAGGGGCCGAGCTTCCTCTCGTTCCACCAGCGGCGCGAGCCGTCGAAGGAGTGGGCGGAGGGACCTAGCCCCAAGTAGGGGACGTGACGCCAGTACTTCTGATTGTGGCGGGAGCGATGCTCCGGGGCGCGGGCGAAGTTCGAGACCTCGTACCCTTCGTAGCCGGCGTCTCCGAGCAATCGGTGGGTGAGGTGGAAGATCTCGGCCTGGGCCGGTTCGGGCATCTCGGCCAGCTCGCCGCGGTCGCGGCGGAAGCCGAACGGCGTCCCCTCGTGGATCGTCAGCTGATAGCAGGAAATGTGGTCGGCGCCGAGGCGCACGGCCGCTTCGAGCGAGCGGCGCCAGGCGGCGGGCGTCTGGTCGGGCAGGCCGAAGATCAGGTCGAGCGAGACGGTCGCGAAGCCTGCTTCGCGCGCGAGGTGAAACGCTTGTTCCGCTTGGCCGGGGTCGTGCCTGCGGCCGAGAAAGGCCAGCTCCGACGGTTCGAAACTTTGGACCCCGAGCGAGAGGGTGGCGACCCCGAGGGCACGGAGCGCGGCGAAGTTTTCGCGGCTCGCGTCTTCCGGGTTCGCTTCGAGGAAGATCCGGGCGGCCCGGCTTTCGGGGAAGGTTGCGTAGATCGCCTCTAGGATCTCGCCGATCTGGCCAGGCTCAAGAGCGGAGGGGGTGCCGCCACCGAAGTAGATCGTGTCGAAGCCGCGCCATCCGGATTCGGCCCAGAGGGCGATCTCGGCGACCAGCGACGCCACGAAGCGGCGACGCGCCTCCGCACCTCCGGTGCGAACCGCGAAATCGCAGTACGGGCAGATCGCGGAGCAGAACGGAACGTGGAGGTAGAGACCGGGGGCTTGCCGCAAGGGCCGGGCGGGAAGGCGGACGGGAGCCATGCGCCCCTCAGTTGAGGATCGGCGGAACGTAGCGATCTTCCAGATCGGCGAAGTCGAGCCCCATGCCGAGTAGGGTGAGGAGCATCTCCTCGCGTTCCGCCGGGGTTTCGGCTTCGAGCAGCGCCTGCTTTTCGCCCGAGCGGAACGGCAGGGCGACCGAGAGACCATTGAGCAGGGCGATGCCGGGGAGGGCGTCGAGCACCTCGTTGTCGAATTCGAGCCCCTGGCGTTCAGCGAAAACGCGCACCGCCGAGAGCAGGCGGCGCGGATCGAGCAGCACCGCCCCCTCCGCCTCGTCGCGGGCGAAGCCGGAATAATCCGGTACCACCCGGCGGTAGCCTCGGTGAAGCGGCAGCTCGCGGGTCACCCGAAAGCGGGAGACGCCGCGCAGCAGGATCATGAAACGCCCATCCGGCTGCGCCTCGCAACGCTCGATCCGCCCGGCGCAACCGACCCGATAAAGCCGCGGATTGTCCTCGATCTCTTCGAGCAGAACCTCGTCGGGCGGTGCATTGTCCTGCCGGGCCTCGAACGGCTGGATCATGCCGATCGTCCGCCCTTCGGCCATCGCGTCCTCGACCATCGCCAGATAGCGCGACTCGAAAACGTTGAGTGGCAACCAGTTGGCCGGCAGCAGAAGCGTACCGGTGAGCGGAAAGATCGGCAGCGGGTCGGGAAGTCGGTGAGAAACAGTCATGGTATGCCGCTCATGATACGGCACCCGCCCCCCTGCCGGAATCCGGGCGTTCAGTAGATAGTGTCCTGGACACTACCGTTCAGTGGCCCAGGATGCAGTACGTGAGCACACCCATCGCACTCGACATTTTGTGGAACGCCTGCCGGAACGCGATGCTCTGCGACCCGTCGAGCACTTCGTCCAGCACCTCGTAGCCGCGCATCGCGGGCAGGTCGTGCATGAAGATCGTGTCGCTCTTGGAAACCCGGGCCATGACGCCCGAGTCGATCGTGTAGGGCCGGAAGCGGTCCAGCCAATCGGCGTCTTTCTTGACCACTCCCATGGTCATCCAGCGGGTGGAATAGACGACGTCGACACCTTGCGGCAGGTCATCCATCCGGTGGTGCTGTTCGATCTTCGAGCCGGTCGAAGCGGCGTAGCCGTTGGCCTCGGCCACCACCTCGTCCGGAATGCCGTACCCCTCGGGGGTGACGATCGTGAGCGTCATGTTCGCCAGCTTGCCGAACCCTCGGGCCAGAGCGGTCGTCGTGTTGTTCCCCTCGCCGATGTAGAGGACATGGAGCCCTTCGAGCCGGCCGAAATGCTCTTGCAGCGCCGCGAGATCGCACAGCGCCTGGGTCGGGTGCTCCGTGTCGCTCATCGCGTTGACGATCGGCAGATTGCCCGCATCGGCCAGAGCGCGCATCTCTTCGATCGGCTCATTGGTTCGAATGACCAGCGCGTCGAGGTAGTTCTCCAGAACGCGGGCCGTGTCTTCGAGCGTCTCGCCCGTATTGATCTGCAAATCGTTCGGCCCGTAGGAGATCACCGAGGCGCCGAGCTTCATCGCGCCGATCGTGAAGGCTGTGCGCGTCCGGGTCGACGTTTTTTTGAAATAGACGCCGACGACCTTGTCGGCGAGCGGTTTGCCGAAGGGCTTGCCGGCGCCGATCGAGACGGCGTCATCGACGATCCGCTGAATCGTCGATGCATCCAAATCGGCGAGAGACAGTACATGCCGTGCGCTCATTCCGCGTCCTTCCCTGATCCCCTCTCCGACGTGAAGAGCGGTCCTCCCGGAGCCAAGAGTGCGTCCCCGCCCCCAGAGGGGGACTGAAGGCGCGAGAAATTCAAGCCTTGGCCAGGCGGATTTCGAGGTTGCCCGCCACCAGATCGGCGGCGACGGAGAGTCCGAGAACCCGACCCAGCGAGGCGACGAGCGGCAGGCCGAGACCTGCGTGCGTGCCGGAACGGGCACCGTCCTTCCGCCAGAAACGATCGAAAAGATGAGGCAGGTCGGCCGGCGCGAGGTCGGCCGCCGGGTTGATCACCTGCAGCCCGACGACCGCCTCCTCGGGGCTCGATCCGTTGTTCGAACCGACCGCCCGGCAGGCGACCCAGCCTCCGGGCGAACCGTGAGAGACGGCGTTTTCGAGCAGATTGGAGAGGATCAGTCCGAGCTTCGCCCGATCGGTGGGTAACGCGACTCCTTCCGGAACCTCGTTGCGCAGCTCGATCTGCTTTTCCGCCGCCGGCCGCGCCAGCGGGCGCCAGGCCTCTTCGATCGCGGCGCGTAGGGGCACCGCCTCTTCGATCGGCGGATCTTGGGCGCTCTCGCTCCGGGCTAAAGCGAGGAGATTTCCGGCGATCCGCTCCATGTGCAGGCCGATCGCCTTCGCGTCTCCGAGGCTCGCGGCCACCAACTCGGGGTCGTCAGGCCATCGCATTCCTATTTCGGTCGCCGCCCGCAGCTCGGCGAGAGGGGTCCGCAGCTCGTGCGCCAGATGGGCCGAGTAGGCCTTTTCACGCGCGAAGGAAGTTTCCAAACGGCCGAGCAGATCGTTGATCCGATCGACGACCACGGAGATCTCTCCCGGCACGTCGGTGGGATCGATCCGCTCGCCGAGCGAAGCGACGTCCAGCCGCTCGATCCGTTCGCTCAGCCGGGAAAGCGGCGCCAAGCCCAATCCGAGGCTCAGGCGGACGAGGCCCGCGAGACCGGCAAGCAGGAAGAGGAAAGAGACGCCGAGCCAGAGCCTGGTCTCGGCGAGAAATCGATTGAGGTCGCCGCGGCCACGCGCGAGCACCAGGCTCGCTTTCGGCCCCGCCGGATCGAAGCGCACCCCCCCCCAGTCCGGAGCCTCGCCGGCCGGGTGATCGTCGATCCGCGGCAAGAAGCTGAGCAGGACGAACCGCCCGGGCGTACCGTTCGGCAGCGGCGCATCCCACAGCTGCACCTCGCCCGACACCGCGGCGGGCCGCGGAAGATCGCGATTGCCCAGAGAGTTCGACCGGCGCAAGACGCGACCGGGAACCCAGAACTCGAAGTACTCGCCGCCGGTCTCGGCCGCGAACTCGGGCAGACCCTCCTCGGGAAGCTCGACCCAGATGGCGCGCCCGGCCGCTTCGGTGAGCAGGGCGAGCGATCGCGCTTTGGCCACCAGCTGCTGGTCGAAATCCTCCTGGAGCCGCAAGGCGATCACGCGGTAGAGGAAGAAGCCGCCGAGCGCCAGCAGGGCTCCCGAACCGACCAAAAGATAGAGCGTCAGCCGACTTCTAAGCGATCTCACGGCGACTCCGCCCCTTCTTCGGAAGCTGCCGTGTCGAGCAGGTATCCTTGCCCCCGGCGAGTCTGAATCAGCTGCGCGGCAAGGTGGCCCCCTTTGCAGGATTCAAGTTTTTTTCGCACGCTGTAGACCAGCACGTCCACCACGTTGCTCGATGCCTCGGCGTCGAATTCGTAGAGATGTTCCCAGAGATCCTGGCGGGTCACCACTTCGCCCTGGCGCATGGCGAGCAGCTCCAAAACGCCGAACTCGCGAGCGGTCAAACGAACTTCGCGCCCTGCGCACCAGAGTCGCTTGGCCACCAGGTCGATCGAAAGCGGACCGAGGGTGAGCGTCGGACTCGCGACCTGATGGCCGCGCCGAACGAGGGCTTGCAGGCGCGCCACCAACTCCTCGAAAGCGAACGGTTTGACCAGGTAGTCGTCGGCGCCCAGGTCCAGGCCGCGCACCCGGTCTTCGACCAGATCCTTGGCCGAAAGAATCAACACCGGCGTAGATTTTCCCCGATTGCGCAGCTCGGCGAGCACCTCGTAGCCATTCATTTCAGGGAGCAGCAGATCGAGGACGATCGCGTCGTAGGAGTTTTCGGTCGCGAGCCACAACCCTTCGCTCCCGTTGGCCGCACCGTCCACGGCATGACCCAGCTTGCGCAAGCCGCGCTCCAGGGTGGAGCGGAGGCGTTGGGAGTCTTCGACCAGGAGCAGACGCATCGCCCCTCAACTGTCGAGATCGGTCTTGAGCACCGCGAGGAACGCCTCCTGCGGGATCTCGACCGAGCCGACGATCTTCATCCTCTTTTTTCCTTCTTTTTGCTTTTCGAGCAGCTTCCTCTTGCGCGAGATGTCGCCGCCGTAGCACTTGGCGATCACGTCTTTCCGGTAGGCGTTGATCGTCGAGCGGGCGATGACGTTGCCGCCGATCGTCCCTTGGATCGCGATCTTGAACTGCTGGCGCGGGATCGTCGCCTCCAGCCGCTCGCAGTAGTGGAGCGCGCGCAAGCGCGCCTTCTCGCGGTGGACCAACTGGGACAGAGCATCGACCTTTTCGCCGTTGACCAGGATGTCCACTTTCACCAGATCGGTATCGCGATAATCGAGCAGGTCGTAGTCGAACGAGCCGTAGCCTTGGGTGACCGTCTTTAACCGGTCGTTGAAATCGAACAGGACTTCGGCCAGCGGCAGCTCCGAGACGATCTCCACCCGGCCGACCGCCAGGTAGTTGAACGTCGTGTTCTGGCCGCGGCGGTCGCGGCAGAGTTCCATCACCACGCCGACGTAGCGCTCGGGCATGCGGACCGACGCCTTGATGAACGGCTCTTCGGCGCGCGCGATGGCGGCCGGGTCGGGGAAGAACGAGGGGTTGTCGATCTCCACCCTCTCCCCCGCGGTCAGATGGAGGATGTAGCGAACCGAGGGGGCCGACAGCAGGAGCGACAGGTCGTACTCGCGCTCCAGCCGCTCCTGCACCACTTCGAGGTGGAGCAGCCCCAGAAAGCCGCAGCGGAAACCGAAGCCGAGCGCGGTCGAGCTGTCTTTCTGGAAGGTGAGCGCGGCGTCGTTCAGCTTCAGCTTGTCGAGCGCCTTGGCGAGATCCTCGTACTCGTCGGTGGCGATCGGGTAGATCGACGAGAAGACCACCGGTTTCGCTTCTTTGTAGCCGGGCAACGGGGCCGCGGCGGGCCGCGCGACCTCGGTGATCGTGTCGCCCACGGCGATGTCCGAGACCGACTTGACTCCTGCGATGACGTAGCCCACGGCACCCGCTTCAAGCGCCGCGGTCTTTACCCGCTTGAGCTGAAGCAAGCCGACCTCTTCGACGTCGTACTCGCGGCGCGAATGCATCAGGACCACTTTCTGGCCCGGTCGGATGACCCCCTCTTTCACCCGGACCAGCAACACGACGCCGCGGTAGGCGTCGTACTGTGCGTCGAAGATCAGCGCGCGCAGGGGGTCTTCCGCTTTCCCCGTGGGAGGCGGCAGGCGACCAACCACCGCTTCGAGCACCTCGTCGATGCCGATGCCCTGTTTTGCCGAACAGAGCACCGCCTCGAACGGATCGAGACCGAGGTCGGCGTCGATCTCCTCGCGCACCCGGTCGACGTCGGCCGAGGGAAGGTCGATCTTGTTGATCACCGGAACGATCGTAAGGTCGTATTCCATCGCGACGTAGAGGTTGGCGAGCGTCTGCGCCTCGACCCCTTGGGAGGCGTCGACCAGCAGCAACGCCCCCTCGCACGACATCAGCGAGCGCCGCACCTCGTGGGAGAAATCGACGTGCCCGGGGGTGTCGATCAAGTTCAGGCGGTAGATGAGTCCGTCCTGGGCGGTATAGGACAGGCTCACCGTGTTGCTCTTGATCGTGATGCCCCGCTCGCGCTCGATGTCCATCGAGTCGAGCAGCTGATCGCGGAATTCGCGTTTCTCGACCCCGCCGCAGCGTTGGATCAAGCGATCCGCAAGCGTCGATTTGCCGTGGTCGATGTGGGCGATAATACAGAAGTTGCGGATGTCTTCCAAAGGGGCCTCGATGCCCGGCGGGGACGACCGGAAGCGATCCGCCCCCGCCGGAACCGTGCATTCTACAACGAGGCCCGTAAGACCCGGTCCAGGCGCAAAACCTGCTTCGGCCCCCTACCGGTCCTCGAACACCCAGAGTTCCTCACCGGTTCTCTGTTCGTCGCCGGCAAAATACAGCTGGTCGCCGATCCGGCCCACAAACTCGGGGCATCGCGGTCCGGCGAGTTCGACGACCGGGGAACCCGTGCCATCCCAGGCGAAGCAGTCACCATTGTAGTAAGGGAAGATCACCCATCGGCCCAACTGGGCCGCCCGGCCGACTTCGACGTAGGCGGGCTCGCCCGAAGCCAGGACGAGAACCTGTCCTCCGGCCAGTGTGCCGTCGGCGGCTACTATCTGAAACTGCTCGTTTTGATAGAGCAGGGTATCGCCAAGGGTCGTTGCGTCGCGATACCCCTGGGAGTCGAACCTCTCGCTCACCCGTCGGGCGTCTCCCGGTGCTCCCTCTGTGACCCAGTAGGCGGATTTCGTGCCCCCTTCCGGGTCGTGGTTCGTCGTTTCAAAGTAGAGCCGATTCGGGGTGGGGAAAAAATAGTCGACCCGCTCCCCGGGCTCGCCGAGCCAGGCGCGTTGCATTCCCGCCGCCGTCCCGTCGGTGCTCCAGACCCCGAGCCGGTTCTCCCCTTCGAGCCCACCGACGAAGAACGTGCGGCCTCCGGCCTCGGCCATCTTCGGCTTCGACCAACCGAGAAGGGGAGAGACCTCGGCGAGGCGCATGGTGCCGGCAGCGGTGCCATCGCTCAACCACCAGCGGTGGTCATCGCCACGGCGCTGGAACAGCACGCGTCCGCGCAGGAACCCGACCCCCGGCTCGGCGTCTTCCACGACCATTGAACGCCGCCCCGGCGCCAGGTCCACCGCAAGGCGCGTGCCCTCCGGAGTCCCGTCGGTGCTCCAAAGCTCCGTACCGTGGACCCCGTCGTCGGCCAGGAACAGAGCCCGGTCGCCCGCCGAGAAAACGCCGAAATAGGTCACGACCTCAAGCTCGGGCGGAGTCAGGCGATGGGTTCCCGCGTTCGTTCCGTCGGTCGCCCAGATCACGCCGGACGAACGGTCGGGTTCGCCAGTCAAGAGAATTCCGTGATCCCCCGCACGGGCCACCCGGGCTTCGTTGTCCCGTCCGCCGAGAGGAACCGCGGCCAGGCGAAACGTCCCGCGGGGGCTTCCGTCGCTCGACCAGATCTGCCGGCCGTGCCGAGGGTCGAAGGCGCTCATCAGGAGCCGATCGCCGACCCGGCCGATGCCCCTGGGCTTCGAGCCACCGTTTCGTGCTCTTTCAATGTCGAGGAACAGAGCGGTCGACTCCGGAGTGCCCTCGGTAGTCCAGACCTCTTCGCCATGGTCCGGATCGGAGGCGGCAAAATATTGGTATCGGAATGCCGTAGCGGCGGTTGGATCATCGCCGTTGACCTCGGTGCCGGGGGGCGTTAATCGGACCGAGCGCGCCGTGCCGAACCCTTGGCTAAACAGAGCCCGTTCGCCCGTCGCGACGCGTCCGGTGAACCTGACCCCAGCGGAGCCATAGGCTAGGACGACGCCTCGCGGATCGCCGTCACAGGGTCCGGGACAGGTCTCGGCAAACAGCCGGGTCCTGCTGCTACTGCCGTCGGTTGCCCAGAGTTCCAGACCACGTCCCGGCGTCCAGGCGGAAAAGAACACCTCTTCGGAACTTTCAAGACCGATGCTCGCGAGCATCTCGCCCCGGCTCGAGCAGGCTCCCGGGCAGAGGTCCGCCAACCGGAGGGTTCCCTCCGGCGTACCGTCGCTCAACCAGGGCTCCCGGCCATGGATGCCGTCGTCGGCAAAGAAGACCAGACGGCGGCCCACGGCGGCCCGGGTTAGACCCGCGGCTCCGAACGGATCGCGCGGGGCCAAACGTGTGAGCCGCTGCGTTCCCCGGGGATTGCCGTCGCTCACCCACAATTCGCGTCCGTTTCTCCCCTCGTCGGCCACGAAGAACACCCGGTGAGCCGAAACGACGGCGCTCTCGATCCGCGCGGACCTGCGGCCAGGAACGATCTCGGCCAAGGGGCGGGTGCCGGCGAGCGTGCCATCGCTCGACCAGATCTCCGGGCCGACTCCGCCGACCGAAAACACAACGCGCCGGCCGAGCGAGCCGAGAATCTTCTCGACGCCTCCCGCCGGAGCAAAGTACGGAAAGGTACCGTGGGCGGAGCCGTCGGTTCGCCAGAGTGCCGCGTCTTTCATTCGCGGACCGCGAGCGACGAAAATCTCCTCCCCGTATCGCGGTCGTTGGATCAGCCCGCCATCGGCCAGCGGCTCCAGGCGCGCAATTTCGCGAACCCCATGGAAGATGCCGCTAGGATCCGTCGCCCACAGGCCGAGGCCGTTGCCGTCGTCCGCCTCAAAAAGAAGAGGGCTGCCGCCCCAGGCCCGGCCGATCCGGCGAAAGGGCGCCTCGCGCACCGGGAGCACGTAGGTCACGGTGTAGCCCGAGCCCTCGTACCAAAGCTCGGTTCGCCCCGGTCCCTGGTCCGCCGCGATGTAATTTGTACCGTCTAGGGAGCGCAGGGTCCGGCCCGAAAGAATCGGCCAAGCGTAATCCTCCCTTCCGTCGTAGTACCAGAGTTCTTTGCCCGAGGCGAAGACCGTGAATCCGTCAGCGCCCGAGCCAAAGGAACGGGGCTCGGACCCTCCAGCGTAGGATCTCGGGTCGATGTCACGAACCAGGCGCGGTACCAGTTCAGCCCAACCGGGGCGGAAACCGACAAGGCCCAAACTGAGTGCCAGCAAGACCCATCGAACTCGGATCGGCATGTCGGTATCTCCAGACCTATGGCGTCCCAAGCGGCCGGTCCCAGGCCGTCCCGCGCAGGATCTGCGGCCAGGGTACGTCGTCGGTGAGAATGTTTTCGGGGCTCCTCTGGGAGTCCACATTCAAGAACGCGCCGCTGCGAAACACCGCTTCCGGCTGCGTTTCGTGCCCGGCGAAGATCGGCGGCGCCACGATCACGGCCGTCTCGGGATTGATGAACGCCGTGCAAGGAGGGGGGGCGCCGTCGAGGCACCACCGCAACGCCTCAATCCGGCCGGCCGCCAGCTTGCCGGTATCGGCCAGGGCAAAATGAATTCGAAGCTGAAAGCTCGCTTCGCTATAGCGACACCGAGGATCGCAAGCGGTAAGGTAGGAAAAGACCTTCGCCCGGTAGGTCAGAGGCTCCACATCGCGAAAGAAGATCGTCTTGTAGCGATCCTGGCCCGGTCCCGGAAACGGCTGCTTGAGTTGGTCAGTTACCCGAAACGTCCGCGACAGGATTTCGAATACTGCAAGGTCGAACGCCGAAGGCTCCGCCGCCGAGCAGCGCTCGAACAGGTTCTCGGCTTCCAGGCTCCGGGCTGCGCCGCTCGCCGCGCCGAAGTCGCGCCCCAATCGACCCGCAATCAGTAGGGGTTGGAGCGGTTGAGTGGGATCGCTGGCCTGAAGCGCCAGCTCGATCCAGGCGCTCATCACCGGCTCGGTCGCCGACAGATTGGTTGCGGGATCTCGGCGCACCAGGATCGCTTGCGGCAGAAGCAGCCGCTTCGGGTTGAGCAAACCACCGCTGGCTTGTAGTTTCAGATCGAAGGAAATCTGGAGTTCGTCGCGGATAGGTTGCGCGCTCCGAAACGGTCCGGAAACGGCGAGCCCAGAATAGTCTTCGCCTCCCGCACTCCACAGAAAAAGGTTGTCGCCGGGGATCAATGTGCTGAAACGATGGATCAATCGCCCGAGCTTTGCCTCCTCGCAGGCAACCTCTGCAGGAGTCTGGCCGAAGAGGGGAAGAGTCGGGGCAAGCAGGAAAATGGGGACGAACCAGAGGAACTTACAAAACGGTCTCATCTCGGACTCCGACCTAGCCCTGCACGATGCGCAGCAGAGCGTCGTAAGGATATCGGGGCGAGGTGATTTTGCACGGGCTACTCCCCTTGCAGGATTGCGGGGTAGGCTTCCATTGGATCTGCTCCTGTGCCAAGGGCGCCGCCCCTGGATTCGTCGGGTCGAGCCAAAAGACGTCGAACGTCCCCGGTTTTGAACCGAGATGAAGGGTGAGGCCGATCTCTTGGTAGCGCAAAGTCGGCCGGCGGCGGCCGTCGTAGGCGTCGAAAGCGAGGTTCTGGCCGCCGCACTTGAAATCGACTCTTCCTGTCGCGGGATCGACCCGTCGGTTAAAGTCGTCGTTGTCCCCCCTGCACCGCGGCGTGCTGCGATGAATGTAGAGCATGAAGCTCCTCCCGGAGCCGGCGCTTTGCCAGTTCCGCGATTCCATCGCACCCCAGTGCTTGCGGGACAGATTTTCCGAGTCCCAGCTCATGTTGGTCGGGTAGGGTCCGACGTCCGACCAGCCGGCTCCGGTAGGTCCTGGGGGCGAGGCCAGCAGCTCGTGGACTTTGAGCCCGGCGAGATAGGCTCGGATTCGCCCGAGCTGGTCGCGTACCTTCTGGCCATTGGATTCGGTGTAGCGGTACCCGAAGTGGTCGAAGGTTCCGCCGCCGTGGAGCAGAAACTCCCAAGCCTCGGCCCGCACGGGATCGGGAAGACCGAACTGCCGGGCGTCCAGTGTCGCGGGTGGGATGTCCGTTTTAAAGGTGCGGGTTCCTTTCGGTCCGCCGAGCGGTGTGATGTTGTCCTCGTTCAAACCGAACACTTTCATGGGATTGCTGAATTCGCGGATCAGGCGGATTGCGCCGACTGTGAGTTGGTTGTCTACGCCTGTTCCCGGAAACGGCGCTGCCTTGTTCGTCAGAACCTGGGTGTAGTGACCGTTGATCACGTCCGGCCGACAACCGGCGGGCGTTGCCACGCTGCACGAGCCCAGAGGAGTTCGCCAGAACTCGGCAGCCGTCTTGTGAAACGGCTGTACCGCGATCGGGTGACGGGCCTGCAAGGGCTTGCTCGGCGTCGCGTTCGTCCTCAGGTAACGCGCTTCGGAGGCCTTGGCGTACGCGATCATCTGTTGTTGCCAGGCGATCACCCGGTTCGGATCGATATTGCCCTGCTCGGGTTCGTTCGCGATCTCCCACCAGACGTTGTCGTAGCACCCGAGCCAGTCGATGGTCCAATCGACGATGGTTTTCTGGAATCCCTGCATTCGCAGGTTCGCGGCGTTGGGCGGATCGGAGATGACAGCCCAACGCGGGTCGGTAAAGCCCACCTGTTCGATCAGCCCGGTCGTCGGGTTGGGCGCGGCCGCCTGTTTGTTGCCTGCCACCCAGGGGCTTCGATCTCCTTCAAAGGGCGCGAAGAACGTCACCTCGACGAACAGGTCGTTGCGCTTTGCTTCGCGGACGACGTTGCGCAGCCTCTCGAAGTAGTCCCGGTTGATCTGGTCGAAACGATAATAGCCCTGGGCCTTCGCAACGTT
>JBBRUC010000005.1:0-63841 GCA_038248205.1 Thermoanaerobaculia bacterium | reverse complement strand
GGGGGACAAGCTGACGCTGCTGACTGAAGGCGCGAAGCGCTTGGACGAGCTGGACCGCGGCAAAGCCGAGGCGGCGCTGGCGGCGGCCCGGGAGCTGCCGATGCTGACGGATGCGGAGTTTGAGGGACGGCAGAAGGCGATTGCCCGGGCGGAGGTGCAGAAGCAGCTGGCGAATTAGCGGCTGCCGCCGCGCGAAGCCGCTCAGAAGTCACCCAACGCGCCGGCCTTTCGGGGTTCGGCGCGTTTTTGTTGCGCGCCCTCGCCAATTTTCGGCTGGCCGGCCCGTTTCAAGTCCCGAGGGCGGCGAGGACCACCTCGGCTGTAGGGTAGCATGGCCGAATGCGGCGCACGGTGTATGTCGAGACCAGCGTTATCAGCTACCTCGCTGCCCGGCCGCCCCGGGACCTGATCGTGGCGGCTCGACAACAGATCACACATGCGTGGTGGCAGTGGCGACGCCGCGAGCTGGACCTCTACGTCTCCCAAGTCGAGCTCGATGAGATCCTCGAAGGTGATGCCGAGGCGGCACAACGAAGAGTGAATTTCTTGTCAGGGCTTCCCTTTTTGGATTTTACGCCCCCCGTTGCCGAGCTGGCTGCTATCCTGGTCGAGCGGTTGCGACTTCCGCCACGGGCCAACGCGGACGCTTCGCATATCGCCCTTACGGCGTACCATGGGATCGACTTTCTGCTGACGTGGAATTGTACGCACATCGCGAACGCGGAACTACGTCCACGAATCGAGCAAGTGTGCCAGGAACAGGGTTATCCCGCTCCGATCCTATGTACGCCGGACGAGCTCATGGGAGATGAAGATGAACGACGAACCACGCGATGAGGAAAGGTGGCGCGATCCGATCGTCGAAGAGGTCAGGCAGGCTCGGCAGGCGTTGTTTGCCGCTGCGGGGAACGACATCTTCGAGTTCTGTCGCCGGCTGCGCGAGAGGCAGGCGTCCTCAGGTCATCCGGTGGTCACGCGCCCTCGCTCTGCCGGCTGGGTTGATCCCGGCAATTCGACATAGGGGCGGTCCGTTGAGCGCTCCTCTCCAGGAAGGCCGGAGCCCGCAGGGATCTTTGCGAGAAAAGAGGGACGCCGCCATGACGCCGACCGCCGACTTGCTCGATCGGATCACGATCAACCCAGACCAATGTGGTGGCCAGCCGTGCATTCGCGGGATGAAGGTCAGAGTGGCCGATGTCCTCGCGCTCCTGGCGGCAGATCGGAGGGAAGAGGAGATCCCCCGAACATATCCTGGTCTGGAAGCGGATGACGTCACAGCTTGCCTCCTCTACGCGATACGGGAAGATGTCGCCGACCCAGACCGCAGCCAGATCGTCCAGCGTCTCCGTATGACCCCCAAGCAACGTCTCGCTCACCTCGTGGAAATGGTCGCCTTCCAGGAACGGGCTCACCGTGCCCGGCGGGTTGCCTAGCATCCGTGCCCCCCTTTCAGCCTGAAGAGATCCTTTCAGACGCGATCACGGTCGCGGAGGTCGGTGATTACTGGGACACCCACAGTCTTGCCGACCACTGGAACGAGACCCGTGAAGTGAACCTGGAAGTGCGGGCTGAACGCCGACGGCGAGTGACTCTTGCGCCCGACATCTACTCGCAAGTAGAGATGCAGGCTCAGCGGCAAGGCATCCTACCGGAGACCCTGGTGAACCTCTGGCTCCTCGAACGCCTGCGTCGGGCATCTTAAGGCTGGAGTCCGCAGGAGATCTTTCGCGATGAAGACCAAGAAATTTGACGCTGTCGAGTTCATGCGCCAGGTGCGGGAGAAGATGGACGCCGAGATGCGCGGCCTGACTTTCGTGGAGCAGCGGGCGTATATCGAGAAACACGCAGCGAAGGTCCGACAGGAACTCGAAGCGCACCAAGAATCAACGGCTGCGTAGCTCGACCGGCGGGCGCCCACCTCGACTCGACCGTCAACCTCGAACGGTCGATCTCCGAAAAAGGCATCTACCCCGCGGTCGATCCACTCGCCAGCTTCTCGCGCATCGTCTCCCCCGAGCTGATCGGCGAGCGCCACTACAAAGTCGCCCGCCGCGTCCAGGTGGTCCTCCAGCGCTACCGCGACCTGCAGGACATCATCGCGATCTTGGGCATCGACGAGCTGTCGGAAGACGACAAGGTGATCGTCCGCCGCGCCCGTAAGATCGAGCGCTTCCTCTCCCAGCCCTTCTTCGTCGCCGAAGTCTTCACCGGCTTCCCCGGCATCTACTGCTCGCGCGAAGACACCATCCGCTCCTTCGAAGAGCTCTGCGACGGCAAGTGGGACCACCTGCCGGACGAGGCTTTCATGTACGTAGGAGCGATCGAAGAGGCCGAAACCAAGGCCAAGAAGATGGCAAACTAAAGGCACGGCCTCGGAGCTAATACCATGGCCGGAACGTTCCACCTAAGCGTCATCACCCCCGAGCGAGCGGTCCTCGAAACCGAGGCGACCGCCGTCGGCTTCCCCGCCTGGGACGGCGAAGTCGGAGTCCTCCCCCAGCGCGCCCCCTTCCTCTTCGAAATGGGGATTGGAAACCTCAAAGTCGAATTCCCCGAGGGCAAGCAAACCCTTTACGTCGACGGAGGCTTCGCCCAGATGGTGGGGGACAAGCTGACCCTGCTGACGGAGCAGGACAAACGGTTGGACGAACTGGACCGAGGCAAAGCCGAGGCGGCACTGGTGGCGGCTCGGGAGCTGTCGATACTGAGCGACGCGGGGTTTGAGGGGCGGCAGAAGGCGATTCAGGGGGCGGAGGTTCAGAAGCAGACTGGCGAATTAGCCGCCAGAGCATTTTGAGCCTTGATCCCGGATTAATCGATCTCTCGCCGCTCCGTCTCCATCCATCGCGGCAAGCGCCTGGTTGCTAAGGGCACTGGAATTGGATCCATGCCACGACCGTTTAACACATCGGTTCCAAGAGCATGGAGGCGGCTTCCCTTGGTCAGGAAGTGCCGGTCCGTCCGGAGGAAATGGATCACAGTCTTCGCTAGGTAGGGATTTCCCGCAGATTTTAGGCTGTTCAGCAAGCCGATAACCGTCGTTCGCAATTCGATCACCTGACAGCCCTCCTTGCTCCAGTTCCTGAGAACTTGAAGGAGTCTCTGCTCGAGCACGAGCTGGAAGACCCCAGGAAACGTCTGGAGTGTGCCGAAGATCTTCTCCAGGAATTGGATCAACGTCGCGGCATCCTCGGGGCCTCGGCTCGCGGTGATCAGGAAGCGACTGCAAGGCGCCAGGCTCAGGGAGCTGGAGATCCACTTGTGTTGATCGAGTAGATCGAATAAGCCTCTGCGATGGAGGAAGAGATAGGCGAAGAGGGGGGCGAGCTTCGTTGGCTCCTTTCGCATACGAGCCGTCAGCTCGGACAGCACTGGACCGAGGTTGCCGCCTTGCGAGAACAGAACGCCGGCCAGGGAATATCGGATCGCGCCCACTAAGGGGATCCGTTCCGCGGGGACCAGGGCGGCGGCCATCACGACAAAAAGTTGGGCTTGGAAAACACGCAGCTCGCGGGCGACCTTACGAGAGTCCCCAGCGCCCCGGATCTTTTCCTCTTCCGCGACAACCTCCCGTTCCACTAGACGGAGCTGATCGATCTGGATTGGGAGGCGCGATCGTACGATGAGGCACAGCTCCCGGATCGGCAGCGCGGGATCTCGGCAGCCTAAGTGCCTCCAGGCGTGGACAACGGTCTGAGCCACAGCGAGATCCTCCTGAGAAGCCTGATGGCGAAGAACTGCCAGGCAGAAATCCATATACCCGTCGTTCTCGCTTGCGACAATTCCCTGAAGGAAGAAGCCGAGGAGATCATCCGGTGTAGATGTGTCCCGAGCCCACTCCTCAATGATTGGTACCGCGAGCGATGTCGGTCCAATTTGCCCCAACCGCCCCAAGGCCGCCGCGGCGCAAGCACGGAAATAAAGGTCTTCCGAGTGGTGCGAGAGTTCTTTCAGTAAGGGCACCAACAGGGTCGCGATCCCGCGAGCAGACCCCAACAAGGCCTGCCAGAGCCGTCGAGGATATCGATCGTCACGAAACCGGACGAGATCCTGCAGAGGAGAGGGCATCGACACGATATGGGCTCTGGCGCGCCGGAGGAACGCCGTGCTGCCGAAGCCGGCCGTCGAGAGCGGCTTGTCGTCCGAGATCCGTAGCTCCCGGAGGAAGAGGTCGACAATCTTGCGCCGCAGTTGGTCGAACAAGAGCCAGGGAACGCCGGCGGCCGGTGGAACTGCCGAGCCGAGGACGATCGCGAGCACTGCCGCCTGTGCGTCCAAGTCACCCGACAGATCGGTAGTCAACCATTGAGACAGGTCGTCCATCCGGGAGAGGGCCTGCTGGATCGTGAGGTTCCCTTCCAGGATCTCGCCGAGGTAATCGTGAACGAACCGAGCGATCCGCGGGATTGTGTTCAGCTCGGGCGGCAGGTTCGCCTTGATCTCCGTGACCACGGCTGCCAGCTCCTCGCGTCGCTCCGGGGCCTGCGGCAGGCGCTCTACGGACCGCTGGAAGGCCCGCCACAACAACTCCGCAGAGGCAGTGCCGACAAGCTTGAGTATCCCCAGCCCTTCGAGTCGCTTCTGATGTTCGGAGAGAGAATGGGGGGTGGCCGTGATGACCAGTACGGAGTCATTCCGTTCGAGCCGTTGCGACAGGTTTGCCACGCGGACTCCGTCGATCGTCTTGACGAAGTCCTTGAGCGATGAACTCTCGCCGACCAGGGCGTCTTCCAACATCACCACGTGGCGTTGAAAAGAGCGCTGGCCGCAGATCTTCTCGAGATCGACCTGCACATTGGAGTCGAGTCCCTGGCAGACCAGCGAGCCCTGGAGCCCAAGTGTCTTGGTCAGCTTTGAGGCGAGAATCAACGCCGTGCTACCTTTGCCGCTTTCCGCTTCACCGCAGAGGACCAGGATCCGCCGGTCTTCCAAGGCGCGCTCTAGTTCCGACATCGCTTCCGGATCGAAGACCAGTTCCGTCTCGCAACGGTCGAGCTCCTCCGGGCTCCAGGAGCGGAAATGGTGAATCGACAGCTGAACCGTGTCGGTGGTCGCCGACGCCATCGTGAAGTTGTATTGTTTCTTGATAATCGTGGCGGCCAGGTCGAAGGTTCCTGCCGAAATCAAATCCGATTTGACGGAAACGGAATTCTGGTTCGCCACCCGATCCGGACCGTCGTCGTCGTCGTCCAGGGAATCGTGCGGTTCCTCGTCCTCCCGTTCGTCCTCCCCATCGAGAGGCAACGGCTCGTCACGTGGCTTGGTCATCGGGTTTCAAGCCTCAGATCCTGTCGAAGCTCGTCGACGTTCATGATCCGGTTGAAGAAGTCCAACGGCCCGACTCCCAAGATTGATTCCAAGGGATAGATCTGCCGTTTCAAGCTCTCGCTGCAACCGATCAAGAACTCCTCGTCGCCTTCGTTGCCGATCGAGGCTTCAGCGAGAATATGCAGGCTGATGGCCAGAAGAAGTCGCTTATCTGCGGGATTTTCATCCAGGCTGCGAAGATGCTGGAAGGCGTCGCCGACGAATCGCTCCAACGGGTCCAAAGGGTGTCTCGCCTCCGTCAGAATAGGCACCGCCTGCGAGCCCGCGAGTGGGTTCGCCTCGTTGTCCGGCGACGATAGGGGGAAGGCCGGCACAGAGGACAATTTCATCAGACTCGCCTGAATCGCTTGTACCTCCCCGAGCGCGTCGGCGATCGCGGGAAAGGAGCGAACGCCGTCGACGGCTTGCGAGAAGCCTCGAAGACCCTCTTTGGTCAAGCTGTCGAGGACGAGCTTGAGCCGCTCGGCACCTTGAAGGATCTGATTTCCGTGAAGAGCCAGCCGCTCACGCTCCTGCCGGTGATTCTCTTTGAGGAGTTCACGCTCCTGCCGATGGTGATCTTTGAGGAGTTCGCTATCGTGCAGAAGCAGCTCCTCCCCCTTCGCCAGAGTGTGGTCGGCGACCTTGACCTCTAGCTGGATGCCTACTTCGCGCTTTCTTATAACAGGTCGGAGATCCCCTTCGGAGAGACTTCGGGTGACGCCGACGTTTCGCAGCTGGAGACCGAGGTTCTCCGCGAAGGATATAAGGCGTACGAAGTTCAGGGTGCGCTCGCCAAGACCCTCCGTGCTCTCGGCTTCCAACAGTCGGAGACTGAAACTGGGGCCTTCGACCTCCAAGGCCTCCCAGGAGAGCCGACGGGCCGTGGCGCTAAGCACCATCGCGACCTCTTCCTCAAGTCGCCGCACGGGGTCGCTTCTGTCCAGCTTGAGGGCCAGGACCTTGGGCCTGGCAACCTTGAAATCGAGAGCAAAATGGAGGGTGAATGTCCAGGTCTGGTTGACGGCCTGGTACTTGCGGCTGAAAGTGTGCCGGAGATTCTCCTCAGTTGAAATGGAGTAAGCGTGATAAGAGTCGAGCGAGCCGAACCATCGTCGGAAGGTCTGTCCCGGCTCGAGCATTTTGTGCAGGACGCTTCCGGTCCCGTTCTTCTTGAAGATCGCCAGGGCATGCGTCGGATCGGGTCCGACGCCCTGAATTTTCCACGCGACGCGCAGATCTTCGGTAAGTGAAGCAGCCATATCACCCTCCTTAGGGAGTGCTGGCAGGCGCGGCACTTTCGAGCCATGCCGCCAGGGAGCGCCGGGCCGAATCGGCCTGCTCGCGAATCCTTTTCATCTCTTCCACAAGAGCGCCCATCGGCCCTTGTGCCTCCGAAGCGCGCCGGGCACGCTCCTCGACGGTCTGAACTGTGTCGAGGTCTTGGGAGAGCCTGTCGGCGAGGTGGAAGTATCCCTCCCGGCTCAGCCGCTTCAGGCTCTCCGCCGCTGCTCCGCTCCTTGGTCTCTCGGAAGGCGCCGAAATCGGCTCGGGTGAGGTGGCGCGACCGTGCTCGCGAGATCGCAGGCGATCGACCTGGGCGGTGAGGAGGAAGATCACGAAGTTTGCCGGTCTCGGCTGCCCTTGATCCAGGAACTCTCGCGCTAAACGCTGCAAGCGCCGCAGGATGCCGAGGGTCGGCAGCTCGTGGAGAGGCGATTCGACGAGCGCGTCGATCTCCTCGATCAAAGCGAGAGTTCGCGCCAGCCCCAGCTCGACGGTCACGATACGCTGTAGCTTGGCCAGTTCGACCTGGGCGCGGCGAATCTCGAGTAGCGCTTCCTTGAATCGCCGCTCCTTTCGCCACTGGAGAGCTCGGTTGGTCGCCTCGTCGAATTCCCGCAGCTGCTCCGAGGCCGTTCGCCGGAGACCGCTCGACTCTCCGGCCAGCGCAGCTCGTCGGTCGATCAGCGCGTCGAATTCCCATCCCAGGGCCTCCTCCACCCGCCAGTCGGGAGCGCCTCCGTCCGCAAACCTGCGGAGCAACCAGGAAGCGTCCCGTCTCACCGCGCGGCGACCTTTCGGGTCGACTCGGTGCCGGAGAAGAACAGCCGAATCTCGATCCTTCTGTTACGGGCGCGTCCGGCGCGAGTCGAGTTGTCCGCCACCGGGCGGTAATGGGAGTAGCCGTTGGCGGAAAGGGCTGGGGCGAACGAAGGGTGCTTGCGGCTCAGGAACTCGACGACCTCGAGAGCCCGAGCTGTGGACAGCTCCCAATTGTTGGTGGGGTATTGATCGTGGTCGAGGTTTATGTTGTCTGTGTGCCCCTCGACCTGGATCTGCTCGAAGCCACTCCCCTCGGCCTTCGCGAACACCCGCGCGCATCGATCCAGCAACCCTTTGCCGGCGGAGCCCAGCCGGAAATCCCCCGGCCCGAACAGGACGTTGTCACGGAACAGGATCTGGATGAAGTTGAGGTGACGCTCCACGGAAATCTCGTCGCGTCGGATTTCCTTTTCGAACTCGCGCCGAAAATTCTCGAGGAAACGCTCTTGCTTGTTCCGGGTTAGCGCCGCCTCCATCTCGTCGACGCCGAGAGCCAGCTGGAGAGTTGTAATGAGCATGAAGACCATAAAGGTAGAGGTAATTAGATCGAGCATCGCGGGCCAAGGTACGGGCATGCTGCGCCGAGCGAACTCTCCCGTGTGTCGTTCGTGCCACCTCACGTTCAAGCTCCCGTCTTCAGGTAAAAGAAGACCATGAGCAAGCCGACCAGAATGATGGCGAGGATGCCGGTTGTGCTCAAGCGCTGCTTCGCGCCGAGCGATGAGCCGTTGGCCATCGGAGCGAAGGAAGAGAGCAGGGTCGACAGGCGATCGAGAAGCCGGTGCTGGCCCGATTCGACCGCCGACACAATCTTGGGCAGCTGTTGAGTCACCGCCAGCACAGAGCGGTTTGTTTGTGCAAGCTGCTCTAGAACACCTTCGAGATTCTGCGACGCCTCACTGCGAGTGATCTTGCGGATCTCTTCGACAATATCGACGAAGGCGCGCTGTGCTCCAGTCATGTCTTTGATCGATTCCTGGTTCTGGCGATAGATTTCTTCCAGGCGAGAAAACGAGTTCTCCAGCTGCAGCGAAACGCGATCGAGGAGGCTTTCATCTTCGACCGCTGGCACAGCGGCCGGAAGTAGATCCACCGTCGTGAAGCGCTCCAAGCGCTCGAAGAGCAGAGCCTGGGCGGTTCGCATCCTGAAGTTGATCAAGGAGGCGAGAATGGAGCAGGCGATGCCGACCAGGGAGGCAGAGAACGCGGTTTTGATCCCGCCGAGAACCCGCGAGATGTTGTCGACCGATTGCGTCCAGGAATCGATGGAGGTGGCACCCGAGTTCCGCGGCAGTACGAACTGGATCTGTTGAACCATCATAGCGAGGCCGATGAAAGTCCCGAGCAAACCGAGCATGGTCGCCAAGCCCGCGACGGCTCCGGGGACCGCCATTCCTGGCCGGGCTTCATCTCGGGCAAGACTGAGCTGCTGAAGCGCGCTCGGATTTACCCGGACCTGTCGAGTCCGCAGCTTTTCGATCGCCTCGATCCGCTCCGCGATCAGACTGTCCGGCGCCAAACCCTCTCGAAGCTTGGCTAGGTCGGCCGGGGATACCGGCTGCGGCCCATTTGGAAGTTCTTCGTTGCCGGGTTCAGCTGCCTTCGGAGTCGCGGCTTCCCGCAACTTCTCCTCGAAAATCGAGAGGTTTCTCTCTTCCTTTAGATAGCGTCTGGAATGCCGGGAGCCGCTCCGGAGTGCCCATAAGAGCAGGGCAATGATGACAAGGACGATGATTCTCCCTGGTGTCGAGTTGTCCGACCAGATGCTGTGCCAGAGGGCATTCAAAGTATCCATGCGCTTATCCGGCAGTCTTTATTTCTTGTTTGCGGCGATGATCAAGCCTTCGTGAGCGATGATCTTTCCTATTGCTATCTTGGCGTCTACCTTGCGTGGTCTGCCGGACGATCGGTCACCGGTAGAGCCGAGGATCTCGATATCGCGGCCTTCGACTTCATTGCTTTCGACTCTGAGACGAATACTGTCGCCTGCAGGATTCTTCGCTTTCACGGGATTCCCCTCAAGTCGTTGGTCTGCCCCTCGTAAGAAGAGCACCGGAGCAATCCAATTGGTGGAGTTCGAATTGGCCAAATAGACCGCCAGTCGGGCCTCGGCTACGGCAGCCTCGATCGGCTCGCCTTCGGCAAGCTGCTCGTAAAGGCGGCCGCTGAAGGTGATGGCTGCGGAATCGTTGACGTCGAACTGCATTCCGATGACGGCAGGTTGCCCGCTACGAACGAGGGCGCCGGCCACTCCTGCAAGCGGAGTAGCTCGGTGGTCCTGAGGAGTCGCTGCGGAACGGCAGGCGCTCAGGATCACAAGCCCAGGCGTACTCGTGACCTGGAGCAAGTGCGCAAGTTCCTTTCCGGCCACCGGGCGGGCCTGCCCTCTAGGCGTCGAGAAGATCAAGCTGCCTTCACCTGAATCTGTAATCCCGTGGCCCATGAAGTGGACGATTTGGTACTTGCTCCGCGTCAGCTCCTGTCGCAGGATCTCCGGCGACGCCCTACCGATCACCTTTACCTCGAACCTCTTGCGTCCCGACAGGGCCGACTCGATCCGCCTTAGCTCGTCCTCTAGCTGCAGTTGAATGGGACCGAGTGTGTCTGCCATCGCCACCAGAATTCGTATAGGTGACTTGAAGGGAAACCGGCTCGCCGGTCGGAGTAGGTCGAGATGGCGCAGGATGGGAGTGCTCGGGTTCAGAGCGGGAAAGCCGCCATTGTTCTCGTCGAAAAGGAGTTCCCAAGGCACTCTCATGAGCCAGGCCAATTCAGGGCTCTGAGGGCGAAAGTGAAGGCGAATGCGGAGTCCGAGCCCAGCATCTTTAGCCGCTTGAGATTCTGCCGAGTAGAGTTCGCCAACTGGTCCGGGAAAGAGAGCAGCGAAGAGGGCACGGCCGAGAGCTTCGTGGTTGTCGCTAATGCAAGGTACCGAATCGGAGCCCCGGACGAGCGGCCCCAGTGCCTTCAGCTCTCCTGAATCGAAAGTCAGGCCAGTGACGCTTTCCGCTTCAGCTTGTCGAGACGCGGCGCGAACGAGATACCCTCCTCCTGCCGTGTTCTCGAATCCCAAAGAGAAATCGAAATATCGTTTTGGCATTACGGTCTCGGTTAAAATCTTTGAAGTCAGAGTAGGGCGCTAAGTATTTCCCGATTGGAAGTTAGGACGATCGACAGTTATGACTGATAACGCGACAAACTCCTTCCTACAGGCCCACAACCTTTTGAGTCTCTATACAGGCAGTGATTCAGCAGAAGCTGCGGCTGGAAGTACCCTCTGGTCATCGAGGCCGAATCGAAGGCCCGCGTCCACGAGTGGCTCGGATGGCCCGCGACGCCAGCCCTGAGGTACTCGGCCTCCTCTCGGCAGGCCCGTGCGAACCAGGCGTCGGCAATCCGCATCTGGGTCCGAACCCGCTTGCTGGCGGCGCGGGCGACCTCTTGGTCTTCGCCGGTTGCGAGAAGGGGCGTTGCCGAAGGATTGCGAGCGGGCCGAAGGGCTCAATTCCTGTCTCTGCTCGCCGGGCGGTGGCCATCGCGGCGATCGCCTCGATCATCTCGGCGATCCGGTGACGGTACTCCTCGGACGATAGATGCCGCCAGCAGGAAACGGGGGGTGAGGTTCAAGACTTCTGTCTCCTTGAATTGCCGGACGCCGACCTCCGCGCCGCGCTGGCACGCTTCCCACTCCTTTGTGCGATCGAACCAGGCTCCCTCGAACGCTTGGCCGGTCAGCAGGGCGGTGACGCAGTGGACCCTCGGCCAATCTTGGGGTCGGGCGACCAGGTCTTCTTGCAGCCGTGGGAGAGGATGTCAGGTCAAGCGCCCGATCTGGGCTTCCTCTTCGTACCTGACGAGGATGGCTTGGTATCGACGAGAGAAGACCTTGTCCATGAACAGGCCAATCGCTCGCCGGACCCTGTGTTATCGTCGCTACATGGTCCTGTGGGACACCTGCTCGAGCAGGTCGTCTCCGGGCGTACTGACAACAACATCCAGTTTGTGCCGCTTCGCAACCTGCTGATAAATCTCGGCTTCAGGGAACGAATTCGGGGTGACCATCGCATCTTCGGGCTGGAGGGTGTCGCCGAGATCCTCAATCTTCAACCGCTTCCGAGCGGGAAGGCGAAGAGCTACCAAGTGCGGCAGGTACGGAACGTAATCGTGCGGTACAAACTTGCGGAGCCGGACGATGGAAACTAATTCCCGATACGAAGTGATCATCTACTGGAGCGACGAAGACGGCGCTTTCCTCGCTGAGGTTCCGGAGCTGCCAGGTTGCATGGCGGACGGCCCCACCTACGAAGCTTCGGTTGCTGCGGTGAAGGTCGTCATTCGCGAGTGGATCGAAACGGCGCGCGAGATGGGCCGTCGGATTCCCGAGCCCAAGGGTCGCCTGATGTTTGCATGAGCGCTGCTCTTGGAGGCCGGGGAGCCCAGGTTTCATTCGGAGTTCGTCGGCACCCAGACGCTCAAGGGTCACCTCTGCGATGCTGACGCTGGCGCCAAAAGATCTTGACCGTCCTTTCGGGTTACACAACGCAGGTTGCGAGTGGTAGCCTTTTCGCCATGCGAAACTTCACCGCCGTTGTCGAGAAGGACACCGACACGGGCCTGTACGTTGGCCACGTGCCCGGCTGGCCCGGAGCTCACTCGCAGGGAGAGACGATGGATGAGCTTCGACTGACCCTCGAGGAAGTCATCGCCATGCTCTTGGAGGCTGGTGAGCCCAGGCTTCATTCGGAGTTCGTCGGCACCCAGGCGCTCAAGGTCGCCTGAGGTGGGCGACCTACCCGTTCTTTTTCCCCTGCGCGCAAGGAAGAGAGCGCCTTTTCAGCCAGGTGGTCGAGCCGGCCGGCCGCAACATCGCCTTCGAACTGAACCTCCCAAGCCACTACACTGGTTCGCGAGTTCGTTGCCCGAGCGGAGCCATGGGCTTATACTTTGAGCATGAAGACCGCTATCTCTATTCCCGACAGAGTCTTCCGAGACGCGGAGCGTCTCGCGGCCAGGTTGAAGAAATCCCGAAGCCAGGTTTACAGCGAATCGGTGGCCGAATACCTGGCCCGCCATGAGCCGAGCATCACCGACCGGATCAACGCCGTGTGCGACGAAGTCGACACGCGCCACGACTCCTTCGTCAAAGAGGCGGCCCGGCGAGTCCTCGAACGCGCAGAGTGGTAATTTCTCAAGGCGACATCTGGTGGGCGACGATGCCAGATCCGATTGGGTAGGGTCCGGGTTTCAATCGGCCGGTCGTGATCGTGCAGGGTGACAGCTTCAATTACAGCCAGCTCGCCACCGTTGTCGTGATTCCCCTGACGACCACTATTCGCTTGGCGGCCATGCCGGGCAACGTGCTTCTCTCCGCGAGCAAAACGGGCCTTCCCAAAGACTCGGTCGCCAATGTGACTCAGATGATTGCCCTCGACCGATCATTGCTCACTGGCGTCAAAAGATCTTGGCAGGCGGGCAATCTTGTGCCGGGGCCGAGTTCCTGGTTGTCGCCGCTGATTCGCCTCTCCGCAGAGCCTTCCTCGTGGGCGATGGTATCCTGAGCGTCATGAAACTCTCCGTGACCCTCGAACGAGACGAAACCGGAATGCTCGTCGCCGAGTGCCCGGCCATCCCTGGCTGTATCAGCCAAGGCCGAACCGAGACCGAGGCGCTGGCCAACATTCGGGAAGCGATTCTCGGTTGCCTGGAAGTGCGAGCCGAGCAAGGTCTGCCGCTGACCGTGCGGACCCTTGAGGTCGAGGTCGCGGTTGCCTGAACTGCCGGTCGTGTCCGGCCGGGCGGTGCGACGAGTTTTCGAGAAGCGAGGCTGGGTCTTCCGTCGACAAGTCGGAAGTCACATGATTCTCACTCGGCCAGGGAGCATCGTTTCCCTCTCGGTCCCAGACCACCGCGAACTATCACCCGGCACACTGCGCAAGTTGATTCGGCTGGCTGGGCTGACTGTGGAGGAGTTCACCGAGACGCTTCGGTAGTCCAAGTCTCCGTTCCTGGAACTCGAGGAAGTCTTCGCCATGCTCTTGGAGGCCGGGGAGTTCGACAGAAACTCCGGCGGAAACACCCTCTGGCCAGCGAGGCTGAAATCGAGGCCCACGTCCGGGAGTGGCGCGAGCGTCGGCCCGGAGCCGAGCACGGCGACGGAGTCGGCCGCGCGGTTGCGTGGCCTCGCCGTTCATGAACCCTCTGACCGAAACACTCAGGCGTATCGTCGCCGACCTCCGGAAGCTCGGGAAATCCTGGACTCGATTCCCGGCTCTGCTTGGCGGGCGGCGGACTGATCGGTGATTGCCTCGACCATCTCGGCGATCCGCCCTCGGTCGATACCAGGCCATTTGAGGAGCACGATCCTCTTGCGGGCGCTTAAACTCGTGGGCCCCAGTTCATGCGGCCACTTCGATCAGCTCGATGGACGAAGCAGGGGCCGGAATCGGCAGCCCGTCTTCGCGCAGCCCATCAAGGTGAAATTCGATGGCCTCCTGGATCAATCGCATGACCTCGGCCCGCGTTGCTCCGGCGGCGATGCAGCCCGGCAGGTCCGGAACGTAGGCCCCGTAACTGGCCGGCCCTTTCTCGATGACCACTGCGTATTGCAATTGAGCACCTCTTACTTCAATCCGGCCTGCTTAAGAACGGCGTTCAGGGTCCCCGGCGGCACGTCGACGCTCGGCTTGCCCGCGACGGTAACCGTACCCGGCATTCGTCGAATGCCGAAACTGTCGGTGGCTGCCGCGCATCCGCACTTGATTCCAACCATCTCCTTCGAGCTTGTCGATCAAATCTTTGACCTTCACGCCAGTCCCCCGGAGCCCAGCTGGTGATCCGGGCCAGCTCAGTGGTGGTCTGGCCCAACTCAGTGGTGATCTGGTCCAGCTCGGTAGTGATCTGGCCCAGCTCAGTGGTGGTCCGGTCCAGCTCAGTAGTGATCTGGTCTAGCTCAGTGGTGGTCTGGTCCAGCTCGGTAGTGATCTAGGCCAGCTCAGTGGTGATCTGGTCCAGCTCAGTAGTGATCTGGCCCAGCTCAGTGGTGGTCTGGACCAGCTCAGTGGTGATCTGGTCCAGCTCAGTGGTGATCCGGTCCAGCTCAGTGGTGATCTGGACCAGATCAGTAGTGATCCAGGCCAGCTCAGTAGTGGTTTGGGCCAGATCTGCGAATTCTCCGCTTCACTCAGGACAGGGTCGAGACGCCTTCGCCGTGAGCGCTCTGCGACACGGGTTTTTCCATGCCGCTCAGGAGAATATACATCGCGAGCAGCGATACAACCCGGCAGGTCAGCTATATAGGTGCCTTAAGCAAGAGGTACCACCCGAAGCCCTCAGTCGGCGACGAAGACTTCGTCCGTCGGCGCCACCGTCGCCGCCCGGCCGAGGTGGCGTCGCAGGACGGCGGGATCGCCGATCGCTTCGAGGGCGGCGCGGGCCGCTTCGTCGACCGCCAGGCCGCGAGCTAGAAGGACGGCGAGGACGGATTCGCGCAAGGCTTGCTGCTGTCCTTCATCGCGGATCTCGTCGAGATCCCGATAGCCCTGGCGCTGGAGCAGATTGCGAAAGGTGACGGCGTGAGCGGCCTCGCGGTCGTAGAGGGCGTTCACGGGCACCGGGTTTTGCAGGATCCCCGTATCGATGGCCTCTCAGGGACCGCTCAGACCGGCAGACTGTGCTCGTACGGACAGGTGCCCGGTGCGCAATGGCTGAGGCCGCGCGACTGGTACTTGGTGTAGCCGTCCGGGAAGATCGTGGCGACCGTCGGAAAACGCTCGGCGAGGCGCCGTGCCGCCAGATAGTTGGCCCCCGCGGAGACGCCGACGCAGAAGCCGTGCCGCGAGCGAATGTCCTGGGCGGCGGCGAGCGCTTCGGCCGTCGAAACGCAGATCACCTCGTCGATCAGCGGATGAACCCCGCCGCGGCCGTCGCTTGCAAGCGCAGGGATAAACCCGTCGCCAATGCCCGAAATGCCGTGCGTGCCGGGAGCGCCGCCGCTCATCACGGCCGATTCCGTGGGCTCGACCGCCGCGATCCAGACTCTCGGGAACTTCGCGCGCAACCGCCGGCCGACCCCGATCACGGTTCCTCCAGTTCCCACCCCGGCGACGAAGGCGTCGATCCGCCGGCCGTCGGTTTGGCGAATCATTTCCTCGCCGGTCGTCCGCTCGTGGCACTCGGTGTTCAAGGGATTCGAGAACTGGTCGGGATTGAACCAGCCATGCTCCGCCGCGAGCCGGTCGCGGATTGCGGCGGCTTCCGTGAAGCTCCCGGCGGCCGAGCAGAGGATCAGCTCGGCGCCGAGCGCACGGATCATTTCCTTCCGTTCTTCGGTCATGTCCTCGGGCATCACGATGGTGACGGGATACCCCTTCTCGCGCGCGAAGTAGGAGAACGCGATCCCGGTATTGCCGCTGGTCGCCTCGACGATCCGCATCCCCGGGCGCAGCAAGCCGCGCCGTTCGCTCTCCTCCAGGATGTAGCGCCCGATCCGGTCCTTGATCGACCCGCACGGGTTCGCGCATTCGAGCTTGGCGAGGATGCCGTCGACCTCCACTAAGGGAGTCTCCCCGACGGCCGTAGAAACCACGGGAAGTCGAGCCACGGCGGCGGCGGCGTTTGGAGAGCGGTCCATGTTCCGAATGATAAGTGACCGAGGCGCAAGCTCCGCTACCCGTTCGGGGAGGGACCAGGGAAGAACGGGGACCGGTTCGCCCCGCTACTTTACGATCGATGTCGCGATGTTCGGACTACCCGACTTCGCCGCCTTACGCGTCGGCGGGCGCCGACGGTGGCTCGGGCAGTTCCGCATCTGGGTTATCGAGCAGAAAAGAGAGCTCGGCGACCATCCGCGCCACCTCCCGCCGGGCCTCGCCCGCGAGGATGCACAACTTCTCTTCCGACCGGTCGAGCGGCATATAGCTCGGAGTCCGTTCGAGGTCGCCGAGCCGCTCTTCGAGCCCCCGCAACATGTCTTCCGCCATTCGCATCTTCCGGTGGGCGCTGTCCAGATAGGTCGGCTTTGAACTCATGGCAGGGCCTCTCCGATCGGTAGGAGCTGAGGTGGGGTGCTCGGCACGGGCGAGTTTAGCAAGGAATCCTCTCCTGGCGCGCCCTTCGGTGCTGCAATACGAGTCAACGTATCAGCCACCAACCGTTTCGAAGGGGTTGATGACCTCAACTCCGCAGTGCTCGAAATCTCGGACGTTTCGCGTCGCGATGGCCGAGCGATTCGAACGAGCGATCGCAGCGATCTGGCCATCAAAAATACTTAAAGGGCGCCCGATTGTTTTACGCCTTCCCATCAACACACCATACAGACGAGCCGCCTCGTCATCGAAAGCCAGAACTCGCCCCGCGAAGGCTTCTGCGATCACCCGCTCGAAGCCCTGTTCCAAGGTTAGCCGCCGCTTGCCGTGGGGCAAAATAGCGAGGCCATAACCGATTTCCGCAAGGGTGATCGCAGCCAGGAACAGGTTCGAAGCAACCTGGGCATTCAGCCAAGTTACGGCCTCCACGGCGGGGGATTCCTTCATCATCTCTGCCACGACATTCGTGTCGACGATGATCATGGTCAGTGGGACGAACTACTGAAGGTCCATCGGGTCGTGCGGCTCTCGTTCGGGAAGAGTCAGGTCGACTCCCCGGGTGGGGCCGAAGATTTGGAGAAAAAGATCCCCTAGGCGATCCGGCGGGGCGACGGCCCGCTTGAGGATCAGGCGAACCTCTTCTTCCATCGATAAGCCATGCCGAACGGCTCGGTCCTTGAGCCGGTCATAGGTTTCGTCGTCCAGCTTGCGGATACTCAAGTTCGCCAATGGGAACCTCCTGGCAGGGTTTGATGCTAGCACATGCTGGCAGGTGGTCTGTGAGGTCGCCTGGCCGTTCTTCGATCCCTCGCAACTTCCGCTGAAAGAAGTCCAGGTTAGCAAGCAATCCTCTCCCGGCGCGCCCTTCGATGCTACGATCGCGCAATCCCGCAACCCCCGCCTTGCCGATGATCCAGGAACCGCCTTCCTCGTCTACGCCGTCCGCCGCCGCGGACCTCCGGCCGCTGCGGGTCTTCGCCTATACCGTCGAGTCTCAGGCGGCGCTCTATCGGGTGGTGGTGCGGGTGTTCGCCGACGCGAAGGCGCGATATCGGGTGCAGTTGCGGCCGGACGAGATCGCGCCCGAGGTGCGGCGGCTTGGGTTTACCGACCTGCTGCCGGCCGACGGCCTGGACCGCGCGCTCGACCAATTGGTCGAGTGGGGCAACCTGCGGCGCAGCCACGACACGGGCCGGGTTGCGTCGCTCGAAGACTTTCGCCGCCGCCACTTCGTCTATCAGTTGACCGCCGCGGGCGAGGCCGCCGAGCGCGCGGTCGTCGCCGTGCTCGCGGCGATCGAGAGCAGCGGCTCACTCCAAACCGTGATGCTCGGGGCGATCCTGCGCAACCTGACCGAGCTGGCCGACGAGCTGGCGACCAACGATCCCTCGGCGGCGCGCCTGTTCGAGGCGCTGTTCAACATCGGCGAGCAGTTCCGCGCCCTGACCGAGAACGCGAGCCTGTTTTTGGCCGGCCTCCACGCGGCGATCGATGCGGGCGAGGTCCACGCCGAGGCGTTCGTGGTTTACAAGCAGGCGGTGATCGGCTACCTCGAACGGTTCGTCGGCGAGCTGGCGGCGATCGCGCCGCAGGTCACCCGGCAGGTGCGGCGGATCGAGGCCGCCGGAGTCGCGCGGATGATCGAGCTGGCCGCCGCGGCCGACCGGGCGCCGACTTTGGACGCCGGAGAGACCGCCGAGCCAAACGCCGGGCCGGCGGGCGATCTCGCGCTCCAATGGCGGGGCGTTGCCGCCTGGTTCGTCGGCGAGGGGCGCGAGCGGCCGATGGTTGAAAACCTGCGCGGCGCGGCGCTCCAGGCGATCAACCGCATCCTGCTGGTGCTCGAACGCCTGCACGAAAAGCGCTTCCGGCGGATCGACCGCACCGCCGACCTGCTGCGCCTGGCCTCCTGGTTCGAGGCGCTCGGCACGCGCGACGACGCGGCCGGGGCGCACCGTCTGTTTCAGAATGCGTTCGGCCTATTCGGCGCCCGCCACTTCGGCGGCCTGCACGAGGATCCCGAGGGGATTCGCCCGGGGGCCAGCTGGTGGCAGGCGCCTCCCGTCCCCGTAGCACCCATGTTGCGCCAGATGGGGAGGACCGGCGTGCTCGGGCGGATGACGCAGATCGAGGACCACCGGCGGGAAAAGCTCCTCTTGGCCGAGCGGCACCGGCGGGAGCAGGAGGACTTTCTCGCCGCCCTCGCGCGCTTCGCCGGCCGGGGACCCCTCGCGCTTTCCGACCTGCCGCAGCTCGCGCCCGGGGAACTGCGGTTGCTGCTCGGCCTGCTCGACCGCCTGCTCTCCCGCCCGGCCGGAGCCGACGGCCGGCGCCTCGCCCGGAGCCGCGACGGCCGGCTGGCTCTCACTCTCGATCCGCCCACAGCTGGGGGGAGCGCCCGGATCGAGACGACCCACGGCCGGCTCACCCTGCCGGCCTGGGTGTTGACCGTCGAGGATCGGCAGCCTGTGGCGGCCGTGCGGCTCGCGGCGGCGGGGTAGCCGATGGCCGAGAGGGAAGAGATGGAACCGGCCGCGGTCGACAGCGGGGAGGGGCGGGAGACCGAGCGCGCTGCCGAGGAGCGGCGGCAGGCCGTGCGGCTGCTGCTCGACTCGCCGTTCGCCGACGACCGGGGTCCCGACCCGGAAGCGTTCGCGCTGGTGCGGCGCCACCAACCCTGGCTCGAAACCTGGTTCGCCGACCACCTTGGCTACCGCCTGGCGGTCGATCAGGAGTCGGCGCGGCTCTACAAGCGCCCGGCGCCCGGCGCCCGCATCCGCCCTGCTCGCAACCGCTCCGCCGCCGAGTTCGACCCCCGCCGCTATGGCCTCTTTTGCCTGCTCGCCGCGGCGCTCGAACGGGCGGGTATGCAGACCGTGCTGACGGAACTCGCCGGGCAGGTGCAACTGCTCGCCGCTTCGGAAGAGGGGATCGCGAGCCTCGACCTCGACCGCTACGCCGAGCGGCAGGCGTTCGTCGACGCCGTGCGTCTGCTGGTCGATCTCGGGGTTCTCCACCGTGCCGACGGCGACGAGCAGAGTTTTCTCGACCGGAGCGGCGACGTGCTCTATGACGTGCGGAGCCGCCGCCTGGCTCAACTGCTCGCGGCGCCGGTCGCGCCGTCGATGGCCGAAGGGCCGGCGGGGATCGCGGCCGAGATCTATCCCGAAACCGAGGACGGCGCGAACCGGCGCATCCGCCACCGCCTGATGCGCCGGCTGGTGGAAGAGCCGGTTCTCTACACCGCCGACCTCGACGACGCGGAGCGCGCCTACCTCGCCAAGCAGCGGCCGTTCCTGATTCGTCAGGTCGGCGCCGCCGTGGGCTTGACCGTCGAGGTGCGCGCCGAGGGCCTGGCGGCGGTCGATCCGGAAGGGGCGGCGACCGATCTTACGTTTCCCGGACCGGGTACGGTCGGCCATGCCGCGCTGCTGCTCGCCGGCTTCCTCGCCGGTCGCGCGCGGGCGGCGGGCGGCGATCGTGCCCGGGTGGGGGATGTCGAGGTCGAGGCGGAACTGGAATCGCTGCTCGCGCGTTACGGCAAATATTGGGCGCGCGCCTTTTCCGAAGACGCCGCGGCGGTCGAGCGGCTGCGCCGCGAGGCGCTGGGCCGGCTGGAGGCGATGGGGCTGCTGGCGTTCCGCGAAGACGGTATCGAGCCGCTGCCGGCGATCGCACGCTTCCAGGCGAGCGAACTACGCGACGCGGGGGCGGCCGATGGCTGACCTGACGCTGTTTCCGGAGCTTCTAGCCGGCGCCGAGGCGGCGGCCGCCCGAGTGCTGCCGCGGCCGGTGCGCGAACGGTTCCAGCCGCTGCGCGCCGGGATCTTGAACCTCTGGCAGTACGACGACCAGGAGCTGGAATTCCACGACGGGCGCCTGCTCTTGCGGGGCGAGAACGGTTCGGGCAAATCGAAGGCGCTCGAACTTCTTTTGCCGTTCCTGCTCGACGCCGACCTCTCGCCGCACCGTCTCGATCCCTTCGCCTCGACCGCCCGGCGAATGGAATGGAACCTGCTCGAAGGCGACCTTCACGCCAACCGCCTGGGCTACGTCTGGTTGGAGCTGGGCCGGATCGAACGTGGCGCCGAGGGGGAGACGCCGAAAGAAATCTACCGCACTCTCGGCTGCGGCCTGCGCGCCAACCGCTCCTCGCGGCGGGTCGACGCCTGGTACTTCCTCACCGATCGCCGGATCGGCGGCGATCTCTCGCTGGTCGGCGCCGACCGGGTGCCGCTCGGCAAAGACGGGCTCCGCGCCGCGCTCGGCGATGGCGGCGATCGTGGCGAGATCTTCGACGCCGGGCGCGAGTACCGCGAGCGCCTGGACGCGCTGCTCTACGGCCTGGGCGTCGAGCGTTTCGCCGCGCTGCGCGAGCTGCTGCTCCAGCTGCGCCGGCCCCATCTATCGGAGAAACTCGACCCTCCGGCGCTCTCGCGCCTCCTCTCCGACAGCCTGCCGCCGCTCGACGCCGATCTGATCCAGCTGATCTCCGAAAACTACGAGCGGTTGGAGCACGACCAGGCGGAACTTTCGCGGATCGAGGGCGCGGCCCGGGCGGTCGAAGGGTTCCTCGGCGTCTACGCGGACTACGCCCGGGGGATCTCCCGCGCCCGCGCCGCCGAGGTACGCCAGGCCGACAGCCGGTACCACAAGACCGCGGGCGATGTGCGCGTCGCCAGCGAGGATTCCGCCCGCGTCGAGGCCGGCATCGCCGAGCTGGATGCGCGCTCAACGGCGGCCGACGGCGAGATCGCGGACTTGCAGGGCACGATCAACTCGCTGGCGCAGGGTCCCGAGATGCGCCAGGCCGCGGCGCTCGGCGCCAAGCGCGAGTTGGCCGCCAATCTAACCGTCCAGGCCGAACGGGAGCGCGCCGACCTCTCCCGCGACGAGGCTACGGAAGCCGCGCGTCGGAGCGATCGGGAAGAGGCCGAGCGAGAGGCGGGGCGTAGCGCGGAGCGGCACGACCAGACCGCGGCTCGCGCCGACGCCGCGGCTGGAGAGGTCGGGCTCGATGCCGCGCACGCGGCCGCGCGCGCGGTGCTCACCGAGACTCCCGGCCGCCCCGAGCCCGCCCGCGCGACGGTCGAAGCCGCCGTGCGCAAGCGCCACGGCGAGGCGGACGAAGTGGCCAAACTGCGCCAGCAGCGCGAGACGGCGCGCAGCGAGCACGAGGCAGCCGACCAGCGCCGCCAGGACGCCGACGCGCAGGCCCGCGCCGCGGTGGAACGGACCGCCGAGGCGCGCGCCCGGGCGGAAGCCGAACACTCGCGGCTGCGCGCGGCGCTTACGGCCTGGGCCGGGGAGCTGGTCGAGCTGCGGCTATCGCCGGAGGAGGTTGAGGGTCTCGAAGCTGCGGAGACCGCCCTCGCCGCCACGATCGAAGCGCTGGCCCGCCCGCGGCGCGACACCCTGGTCGAAGCGCGCACCAGCCTGGATCGACGCGCCGAGGGGATTGCGGCCGAGCTTGCCGAGACCGCCGCCCGGCGCGCGGAGATCGCCAGCGCCCGGGAGGTCGGCCCCGAGCCCGCGCGCACTCGCCCCGCCGAGCGCGGCGACCGGCCGGGCGCGCCGCTCTATCTGCTCTGCGATCTGGCCCCCGGGCTCGAACCCGAGCAGGCGGCCGGGCTGGAAGCGGCGCTCGAAGCGGCGGGACTGCTGGACGCCTGGATCAGCCCCCACGGCCGGCCGCTCGACCCCGGGGTGCTCGACGCCGCACTGGTGCCGACTCCCCTCGAAGGGGGAAGAACCCTCGCCGACGCGCTGGTGCCGGTGCCCGCCTATGGCGTTGAGCCCGAGACGATCGCCGCGGTCCTGCGTTCGATCGCGCTCCCCGCCACCGACCCGGCCAATGCCGGCACCCGCTCCCAGCAGGTGGATCTGGCCGGCGGCTGGCGGCTCGGCCCGCTCCGCGGTGCCTGGAGAAAACCGGTCGCCGAGCACGTCGGGGCGGGAGCGCGGGAGGCGACGCGCGCCCGCCGCCTGGCCGAACTCGACGCCCAGCTCGCGCGGCTCGACGCGCGGCTCGAAGCTCTGGCCGAGGAGCGGCGCGAGATCGTCGAGCGCCTCGACCTCTCAACCGCCGAAATGCGCCGCGCTCCGTCCGCGGCACCGCTCGCCGAGACCCGGGTGCGCGCCGAAGCCGCGGCGGCCGAAGAGGCGCGCCGCCGCGCCGAACTGGCCGAGGCCGAAGCGGTAGCGGCGGCGGCGCGAAGGCGGCGGGAGGAGGCCGAACGCCGGCTGGAGCGCCGTGCCGGAGAGCTGGGGCTCGGCCCTCACGTTGAGACCCTCGACGAGTTCCGCCGCCGGCTTGGGGCTTACCGATCGGCGTTCGACGACCTGCTGCGCGCCGCCGAAGCGGCGTTTTCGGCTTCGCGGGCGGCGGAGGGTGCCGCGGCGCGGCTCGCCCAGGCGACGGAGCGCGCCGCCGAGTCGCGCGACCGGGCGGCGGCCGGGGGACTCCGCGCCCGCGAGGCGGAAGCCGAATACGAGATGCTCGAACGGACCGTGGGTGTCGAAGTGCGCGAGGTCGTCGCCCGGCACCAACAGGCGCAGGAAGAACTGGCGGCGCGAACGGCCGCGCGCGAAGCCCTGCGGCGCGAGCGCCAGCACGCGGGCGAAACGAGAGCGGCGCTCGGCGAGCGCCTGCGCCAGCTCTCCGAGCAACAAGAGGAGCGCGACCGGGAGCGTGGCCGGGCGGTCTTCCACCTCCAGCGCCTCGGGGCCACCGGCCTGCTCGGGCTGTTCTGGGTCGAGCTTCCCGAAGAGCCGCCGGCCGCCTGGACGCTCACCCGGAGCCTGGAGCTTGCGCGTGCGCTGGAGGTCGCCACCGGCGAGGTCGATCTTGCCGAAGAAGCGGCCACCCGGCGGCTCAACCGTCTGCACGCCCGCCATGTCGAACTCTCCCGCGAATTGGGCGCCGAGCTGCAACCGGGTCTCACCCCCGAAGACGACAACCTGTGGGTCGCGAGCATCCACCACGACAATCGGGACTGGGGCGTTCCCGCGCTGCTCGACCTGCTGCGCGGCGAGGCGGCCAAACGCCGCGAGCTGCTGCTCGAAGACGAGCGCGTGATCCTCCGCCGCTATGTCCTGGGCGAGGTCGGCGACCACCTGAGGAAGCTCCTGCGCCAGGCCGAGGAGCTGGTGGCGAAAACCAACCAACTGCTGTCTCAGGCGGCGACCGCCTCGGGCCTCACCCTGCGCCTCGCCTGGCGGCCGGCCGAGGAGTCGGCGGAGGCCGTGCGCGACGCGGTGCACCGGTTGCGCACGGAGCCCGAGCTGCTCGCCGACGCCGACCGCCGGGCGCTCGAAGCGTTCTTCCAGGGCCGGATCGACGCCGCGCGCCAGGATGCCGGCTCGGTTCCCTGGCGCGAGCACCTGATGCAGGCGCTCGACTACCGCCGCTGGCACGAGTTCCGGATCCAACAGCGCGAGGCGGGCGACAAGAGCTGGCGCGATCTCACCCGCCGTCGGCACGAGGCGAGTTCGGGGGGCGAAAAGGCGGTGGCGCTCCACCTGCCGCTGTTCGCCGCCGCCGCCGCGCACTACGAGTCGGCACGGGCGACCGCGCCGCGGCTGATTCTGCTCGACGAGGCGTTCGCCGGCATCGACGAGGGGATGCGCGGCCGAATCATGGCGCTGCTGGTCGATTTCGACCTCGATTTCCTGATCACCAGCCACGACGAGTGGGGCTGCTACGCCGAGCTGCCGGGTGTCGCGATCTATCAGCTCTACCGCGACCCGGCACTGCGCGGCATCCTCGCGATCCGCTTCGTCTGGGACGGCCACCGGCGCGCCGAGCAACCGGCCGGATGAGCCCGCCAACCGAGCCCAGGGCCGAGCTGCTCGCCTACCTCATGAGGCCGGAGCTCGCGCGGCTCTGGGCGGCGGCGCGGGCGAAGTTCGAACGGCTCGGCCGAATCGGCGGCGCGGCGATCCTTCCCGAAGCGACCGACGCTGAGCGCCAGGCGATCGCGAACCTGCTCGGCCTTAAATCGTTCCCGCGCGGTGCGGTGAAGGTCCGGCTCACGGCGCTCGACGCGGCGCTCACCGGCTCGCGCTTCGCGGTCGACCTGCCCGAAGCGATCGAAGCAATCTGCGGACCGCTGCGCGATCTGCCGGCCGAGCGCCGGGCCGAAGCCGAACGCCGCCAGCGGCTCTGGCAGACGGCGCGCGAGCACCCGGCGATCGCGGGTCGACCCGCGCTCGCTGGCTGGCTCGACGATGTCGCCCGCTCTGGTGTGCTCCACCGGCTTGCACCGGGGGTGGAAGAGACGGTCCTGGAACGTACGTTGATCGTCCTCGCCACCCTGCTCGATGAACCCGCCGAGCCCGCGCCGCTCGCCGTGGTGGCGAACCGGACGCTCGGATCGAGCCACGCCCTCGACCTCGGCCAGCCGACAGCGACCCTCGTCCTCTCCGCCCTCGCCCATCTGCGAGGAGAGCCGCCGCCGCGCACCGCCGAAGCGCGGCGGGCGCTCTGGGAATCCGCGGGAGTGATCGCCGACGACCTGCTGTGCAACGTGCTCGCACTCGGCCTCCGCCCCGAAGGCGAAGGTTCGCTCGCCGTCGCGCTTCGCGCCCTGGCCGATCTCGGCGAGCCGGTGGTGCTCACCCTGCGCCAACTCACCCGCGGTGATCTCCGGTTTTCCCCGCTGCCTCGGGTTTGGGCTTGCGAGAACCCAGCCGTGCTCGCCGCCGCGGCCGATCGGTTCGGCGCCGCCTGCCCGCCGTTGGTCTGCGTCGCCGGCAACCCCAACCAAGCGGCCTGGACCCTCCTCGACCGACTCGCCGCGCAAGGCGCCGAGTTCGCCTATCACGGCGATTTCGACGGCGCGGGGATCCTGATCGCCAACGCCCTCGCCCGCCGTTACCCCGCCTTCCGCCCCTGGCGCTTCAGCACGCCCGACTACCGCGCCGCCCTCACCGGCACGGGCGAGCCGCTGGTCCCCGGCACGATCCCCGCGGCGCTCTGGGATCCCAACCTCGCACCCGCGATGGCCGAAGCTGGTGTGGCGGTTGAGGAGGAAGCGGTGCTGGATGTGCTGCTCGGGGATCTTGTTCCCGCCTTTCGCGCTTCTCGGCCTTTTTCGCGGCGAGGCGGAGAGCCATCTCTTCGAGCGTCGTGACCACGTCCGGGCGCTCCTTGCCGAACCGTTTGAAGTAGAGGTGCTCGATGAAATCCGGCAGGGGCGCCTTCCAGGGTTCTTGGCGGTGGTTGTCGATCTTGCCGAGCTTGCCCGGATTCAGGCCCAGTTCGCGCGCCATCTGGACGTGGGCGTGCGACAGGCGATGCCGCTTTCGCGCGTCGATCCACTCTTGGAACGGCCCGGGAGGGTCAATTTCCCCAGGGTCAGTCAGAAAGGCGTCTTTTTCGATTCTCGGGGTAGGATAGGACTCCAAAACGACCGGCCGCGAGAGGATTGCCCCCAATCTCGGCCGTTGGACGCCGGATTAGGTTTCGGCGTTCACGGACTGCCCTTCACCGTCTTGGCTGCTGCGAGTGCCTCGGCTTTGGCCGAGGCACCTCGCTTGCGGTGCTTCGCGAAGTCCGGAGCCTGGTGGAATCGCTCGGCACCGCCGGTGGTGCGACCTCGTTGGGAAACCTAACCCGCTTTGCGGAGGGTGGGAGTTCTGCGAAGTCCGAAGCGGGCTTGGTTACCGCCAGGCGGCCTTCGCTCAGATCGCGCCGAAGGCTAGGGCGCTCGACCCCGTCAAAATAATCGATTCGCTCGCGAAATGAGGGCCCTCGCCAGACTCGGCGAAATGACGGCCTCGCCTAGACGATCATCCTCCGGACGGCCCATAGTCCGGCTCCACCGAGCAGGATGAAGAGAATCACCATTCCGCTGTGGTCGAGAGCCGGAACGTTCAAGGCCGAGGTGGAGCCGAGGCATCCTCCAACCATGTTGCCGCCCGCGCCTGCCATCGTCACCGCGCCGGTCGCTCCGGTTCCCGCTAGGGCTCGGCCGGTCACGTTCGAACCGGAGCCGACGGTCACGCTCGCGTCGGCGATCACGTTGCCCAGGAAGGTGACGCCGTTCAAGGTGGCGGAGGTGCCCACCCGCCAGTAGACGCTGCACGGATCGGCCGTGCCGATGACGTTCGAGAGGATGTTGGCGGTGAACGAACTGTCCACCTGGAAGACGAAGATTCCCGGCCCGTTGAGAGTCAGCGTACCGCCGGAGGCCAGGTCGGCCGCCCCTCCCGCGAAGGAATAGATGCCGGAGGTGAGCACGGCGCCGTCCAACTGCGCCGCGAGCACCGTACCCGGTCCCTGGGCGGCCAGGAAGTTGAAGGCGGCGATGGCATCGAGATGAGCCTGCTGCACCGCGGTGTCGTTCGTGAGATGCAGGTCGAATGGAAACGTGACCCTCGAAGGGGGGAAGTTCGAGATCGAGGCGGTCGGAGACGAGCCGACGTCCCCGTTGACCTCGGTCCCGGCACCGGTCGAGCCGGTCACCCCCGAGTTGCCCAAGACCGAAAACTGCTGCGCCACGCCCAGAGGCGGTGCGGTCTGAGCGTGCGCCGGAAGCGGACCGAAGAGAAGCGCGGCCGATCCCCCAATTGCGCCCAGGAGACTGAAACCGATATGAACTCTCTTCATTTGTGATCCTTCCCTTATCTTCCGATGTGGTAAGAGGTTATCAGGGGTGCGCTTTCGCTTCAAGCCCCGTGGCTTAGTCTCCTGAATTTGCAAGGGCGGTGCCCAAGCCCTCGCCTTGGCAGTCGCGCAATCTCCTCCGACAGGGCGGGTTAATTCCGGTTAGCCCGACACGCGGGCGGCATTTGTTGCCGAGCCAGGAGTGCTTTGATATTCCTGGGTCGATGACCATAACGCGAGGGCGGTAGACTCCACGTCGAATGGCGACCTACGAACCTGCGCGCGCCTTGGAGCTTCTGCGCCTCGGGTGCGGCCGGCCGGAAGCGCATTTTCGCGAGGCCCAAGAGGAGGCGATCCGCCATGTGGTCACGGGCAGTGGGCGGCTCTTGGTGGTGCAAAAAACCGGCTGGGGCAAGAGCTTTGTCTACTTCATCGCGACCAAGATGCTGCGCGAGGCCGGGGCCGGCCCGGCGCTGTTGATCTCGCCGCTGCTGTCGCTCATGCGCAACCAGATCCAAGCCGCGGAGCGGATGGGCGTGCGGGCGGTGACGATCCATTCTGACAACCAGAGCGAGTGGCCGGCGGTCCAAGAGGCGATCGGGCAGGACGAGGTGGACATCCTTCTGATCTCGCCCGAGCGATTGGCGAACGAGGAGTTTCGCACCCGGGTGCTGGCCGAGGTCGGGCAGCGCCTTTCCCTCTTGGTGATCGACGAAGCGCATTGCATTTCCGACTGGGGGCACGACTTCCGGCCGCACTACCGGCTGATCGAACGGATCGCGCGCACACTGCCGCAGAACCTTCGTTTGCTCGCGACCACCGCGACCGCCAACGACCGGGTGCTGGCCGATCTTGAAGAGGTGCTCGGCCCGGGCCTCGAAGTTTCTCGGGGCGATTTGAGCCGGCCGTCGCTCGCGTTGCAGACGATTGTGCTGCCGAGCCAGGCCGAACGTTTGGCCTGGTTGGCCAAAGAGGTACCGGCCCTGCCGGGGCACGGCATCATCTATACCCTCACCATTCGCGATGCGAACCGGGTAGCCGACTGGCTGAAGTTGCGCGGATTGAACGTCGAGTCCTACACGGGCGAAACCGGCGAGGGGCGCCCCGAGCTGGAACAGGCGCTGCTCCTAAATCGAGTGAAGGCGCTGGTCGCCACCACCGCATTGGGCATGGGTTTCGACAAGCCGGATCTCTCCTTCGTGATCCACTACCAGATGCCCGGGTCGGTCGTCGCCTACTACCAGCAGGTTGGCCGCGCGGGGCGTGCGGTCGATGCGGCGTACGGCGTGCTCCTGAGCGGCGAGGAAGAGCTGGACATCACGGACTACTTCATCGAGAGCGCGTTCCCCAAGCCGGCGGAGGTGGAGCAGGTACTCCGCGCGTTGGAGGAGGCGCCGCAGGGGCTCTCGGTGCCCGAGCTGTTGACCCAGGTGAACCTGAGCAAAGGACGGGTGGAGAAAACGATCGCGCTGCTGTCGCTCGAATCGCCGCCGCCGATGGTCAAGCAGGGTTCGAAGTGGCAGCTCACCGTAGCGACTTTGAGTCCGGCATTTTGGCAGCGGGCCGACCGGCTGACCGCGTTGCGGCGCGAGGAACAACGGCAGATGGGGGAGTACGTGGCCCTCTCCCGCGGACACATGGAGTTTTTGATCCGCGCGCTCGACGGCGAACCGGGCAAGGTGGCGGATCCCCCCTTGGTTCCCCTCCCGACCACGGCCGAGCCGGCGCTGGTGCGCGAGGCCGAAGTGTTTCTGCGCCGCACCCACCTGACGATCGCGCCGCGCCAGATGTGGCCGACGGGCGGTCTGCCGCAGATGAAACTCAAGGGCAAGCTCGCCGCCGAGCTACAAGCCGAAGAGGGCCGGGCGCTCTGCACCTGGGGCGATGCCGGTTGGGGGCGCCTGGTGCGGGAAGGGAAATATCGCGACGGGCGCTTCTCGGACGAATTGGTCGCTGCCTGTGTGGAGCTGGTCCGCGAGTGGAACCCAGAGCCGGCGCCCGAGTGGCTCACCTCGATCGCGTCGCGGCGCCATCCGACGCTGGTGCCCGATCTGGCGCGGCGCCTCGCGGCGGCGTTGGATCTGCCGTTCGTCGAAACGTTGGAGCGGACCGACGACCGGCCCGAGCAGAAAACCATGGCCAACAGCGCCCAGCAGGCGCGCAACGTAGACGGCTCGCTCGCGGTGCTCGATGTCGAGATTCCCGGCGGCCCGGTCCTCCTGGTCGATGACATGATCGATTCGCGCTGGACGGTGACCGTCGCCGCCTGGCTACTGCGCAAGCACGGCAGCGGCCCGGTCCGGCCGCTGGCGCTGGCCTTCACGGGATGGGAGACATGAACAGCGCCCTTTCCGCCAACACCCAAGCCATCCTGCTGCTGACCGCGCCGTTGATCGCTGGGGGCAAGACACCGTCCGCCGATCTCCTGGCGCCGAGAGAGTACGGCCGCCTGGCCCGCCACTTGCGTGAGCGGGAGCACCAGCCGGCCGACCTGCTTTCGCCGACCGCCGCTGAGGTGATCGAAGAGTGCCGGGACGTGATCGAAAGCGATCGGCTGGAACGGCTGTTGGCGCGCGGGTTTCTGCTGAGCCAGGCGCTGGAGCGCTGGCAGGCACGGGCGATCTGGGTGGTGAGCCGCGCCGACGCCGAATATCCGCAGCGGATCAAGTCGCGGCTCAAAGAGGACGCCCCGGCGGTGCTCTACGGTTGCGGCGACGCCGCGATGCTGGACAGGGGAGGCCTCGCGGTCGTCGGCTCGCGGAACGTGTCCGAAGAGCTGGTCGAGATCACCGAAGGGGTCGGCCGGCTCGCCGCAAGCGCCGGGGTCACCCTCGTTTCGGGCGGAGCGCGCGGCATCGATCAGGCGGCGATGCGCGGCGCTTTGGAAGCCGAAGGTCGCGCGGTGGGGGTGCTTGCCGACAGCCTGGAACGGACGGTGACGAACCGCGAGCACCGCAGCCTTCTGATGGAAAAACGACTCGTGCTCCTCTCGCCCTACGATCCGAGCGCGGGATGGAACGTCGGCCACGCGATGCAGCGCAACAAGCTGATCTACGCCCTGGCCGATGCCGCGCTCGTCGTCAGCTCGGATCTGGAAAAAGGAGGCACCTGGGCAGGGGCCACCGAGCAGCTAGAGAAGCATCGCTTTGTCCCCGTCTACGTCCGCGCGAGCGGAGAAATCGGCCCCGGTCTCGAAGCGCTCGGGAAGAAGGGCGCGCTCCCCTGGCCCGACCCGGTGACGCCGGGGGCGCTGCTCGAAGCGCTGGAAGCGAAAGCTCCCGCCGTGCAGGGGGTACCGGAGCAGCAGAAGTTGTTTTGAGGCAAGAGGGGATCGCGGCGGTCGCGGCCTTCTTGGCGGATCTGCCGGATTGAGCGAACCGGCGGTTCACTTTTTCGGAGCGATCTTCCAGTCGCCGTCCTCGCGGACCAGGCGGAGATCTTCCTCCTCCTTCGAATGGTCACCGTATTCGATCGTGGTGTGGACGTCGACGAGATCCTTTACCTCGGTGGTGCGCTTGACTTCGAGCTTTGCGATCCCTCCTTTGGCTTTGATCTGCAGACTCTGCTGTTGCAGCCCTGCTTCCATCTTCGGCTGGCCGATCATGCCGACGAGGGTTTTCGAGATCACCCCCGCCGCGGCCTTGATGTCACCGGCTTCGACGGCGTGGTAGAAGCGCTCGACCGTCTTCTCCGGCCCGGGACTGCAGGCGGTGAGAAAGGCGACGGCCAGAAGGGAGCAGGCGAAAGAGAGCTGTGTGCGTGCGATCATGGCGTATCGGTGTCTCCAGGGTCGTTCGTTTGGATGAGTTCCAAGTGCCGGCTCGCTTGAAGCCGGCTCGGGAGCAGGTAAAGGCCGCTGCGCAGTGGCAGGTCGAGCCGGTCGAGGCGTCCGTCGACCAGGTCGAGGCCGGCGGCGCGGTAGGCGTTGCGGACGAGCTCGGTGCAATAGACGCGGTCGGGGGTTTCAAGGTCGAAGCGGTCGTCGAAAGGAAGGCGCCTCGTCGCCCAGCCGAGGGCGACCTCCGCGGCCCGGCGTGCGCGTTCGGGCTCGCCGCGCAGACGGTAGACGGCGATCGCCGTGGCGCTTTCCGGGGCCAGGAAGCGTGCCAGGGGATCGCTCCGCACGCTGCCGGTCGCCGAGCCCTCGGCGGGAAGAGCGCTGACCACGAACGCGCCTTGCGGCGAGCGGACGAACAGGCCGACATGCGAAAACGGCGAGCGCGGGTCGGCGGCGAGCACCGCCTGGCTCGCGATCCCCTCCCCCCGTCGAAAGATCAGGTCGCCGGACCGCCAGGTCTCGCTGCCGGCCGCGAGAGCGTTGGCCTTTAGCGGTGGCCCGCTCGGACCTGCTTTATCTGCCGGAGGGAGCGACCCACAACTCGCCGCCAACAGGAGCACGCAGGCTTGAGAACGGTAGGGGAAGGGGCGGCGGCTCGGCATGGTTTAGACCTCGGCGGAAGCGAGAACCGGCTACACATCTGGGCCGCACCGATCCGGAGGGAGTCTTACTTCAAGACGCGACGAAGGGCCGGGAATCGGGTCGGTGGGGGTGCCGGTGCAATGACCGCGGGCTTTCCTTACTATGCTTCGGCGATCTTCCTTCGGAGTAACTATTTGTGCCTACCATCCTTTCGCACGCCATCGCCGCCGCCGCGCTCGGATCGGCATTTCCGGTGCCGACGCTGCGGCGACGGGTGATGGCCGTCGGAGCGTTCTGCGCGATGGTGCCCGATCTCGACGTCATCGGTTTTCGGTTCGGTGTGCGTTATGGAGATTTGCTCGGGCATCGGGGCCTGTCGCATTCGCTGCTGATCGCTGCCGTGATTGCCTTGGTCGCGCTATGGACCGCCTTCCGCCGAAAGGAACCGGCCGAGCCTGGGAAGAAGGCCATGCCGGTACTCTGGCTTTTCCTTTTCGCGGCGACCGCTTCGCATGGCCTGCTCGATGCCATGACCAACGGCGGCCGCGGTGTAGCGCTGCTCTCGCCGTTTGATCCCCAGCGGATCTTCTTCCCCTGGACGCCGATCCAGGTCTCGCCGATCGGCGCGGGTTTCTTCACGGGCCGGGGGCTCGCAGTGCTCGAAAGTGAACTGGTCTGGATCGGGCTTCCGGCGGTGGGGTTCTTCCTTCTGATCGCCGGGCTTCGATCCGCCTTCAAACGGCGAGGAGCCTCCATCGCAAGCTGATGAGGCTGTTCTACCCCCGCGCCATCGCCGGTCGAGAAGAGACAACCCAGAAGGCCACGGCAAAGAGGGCGCAAACCACCGCTGTGATTCCGAGCAAGGGGCGATGGTTGAGGCTCGCGCTCGCGGCTTTGATCAGAGAGATCGCGGCGATTCCGAAGAAGGCGAGGTTCGCGAAGACGAGCGGCCGGCCGTAGATGCCGCCGATCGTCTGGCCGTGGGAGGCCCAGTTGAGCATGGCGAAGCCGAGCAGCGCCGCGCCCAGGAGCTGGACCAGGACGGCCGCTTCGGCCGGCTGAGAAAGCCCAAGCGCATTGAGAATTTCAACCGGTGCAAACAGACAGGCGACGGCGTCGAGCCCGAGCAGGGCGGCGGCGGCGAGCAGGAGAGCTTTGGTATTCATGGGCCGGTGACGATAACACCGAGGGCGGCAAGACCTGCACCTGCCGCTATCTACCCGCCTTACTCAAAACTTCCTTGGCGTTCGCTTACGCTGAGAGCGCCGGAGCGGTGTCGAGGTCGGCGGGATCGGTTGGGGGGGCGAGAAGACGAAAGGGGACGGCGAAGGGGAGGGCGAGAATGGATTGGAGAATTGGGGAATGGGAGTCGGGGAGAAGAGCGGCGTGGGTGTCGAGAGCGTCGGGGTCGGGTTCGAAAGTGGTGTGGAGGACGGCTGCAGAAGGGGTAGCGACGACCCGTAGGGTTGGAATCCTTGACGTTGCGGCGCCGTCAGCCAGCTCGCGGTGTTGGCCACGTGTTGCCAAGAGCCTGGTGTCCCTTCGAACGTAGGGATCGGTGGAGGGGGAAGGGGAGGCCCGACCAAGTAGTCTCCGCCGTTGCCGTCGTCGTCAATCGGTGTTCGATCGGGGCTGGGTGACCGGCCGTAGCCTCGTTTGCGCTTGTGGGAAAGGGTCCGCTTTTTCACCTGCTCGCGCTCGCTATGTCCGAACTGGGCGAGGCGGATACGGGCGGGGTCTTTCTGACCCACCTTGCCGATCGTGCCGATCGAGCTGACGTTCGGTTGCATTCCCTCCAGATACGAGCTGTTCAGGATGTCCTGGCCGGTCGGCGTCACGTCCAGGTGCTCGCGCATGAGCTCGTTGATCGCCGTATCGGGCTCGGTCTCTTTAAAGACCGAAGTTCGCGCCCGCTTGCGCATTCGATCGTGCGCCGGCGCCTGGCCCCGCGTGTGGGTGCTGCCCGGTCCCCCCGTCGGCTTCGGGGCGAATCCGGTATGGCCGCCGACGTCGCCGCCGTCGATCCGAAACATCTGATGAGCGGTCGAAGTTCGTGCGCCGCTTTGCAGGCCGATCGCGATCGGGTTGCCGCTTTTGGAGACCTCCGGTCCCATGTTGGTCGGCAACAGCTCATGCAAGCCGGAGCCGCCCCGCAGGTCCGACGTCTTCACCGCGTCTTCCCGGATGTCCCGAGAGGTAGGAATCTTGCTTTTGGATTGGAGCAACGCACCGGATTCGCCCATGAAGCCCCGGCCGCCTGAGAGGAAAGGCCGCACCGTCTCATCCCTGCTCTGGCTATACGTGTCGTCGTACTCCTCTCCATCGGAGCCGCCGCGGTGGCTGGGCGGAACGGAAGTCGAACTGGAAGAGCCGACGACCGACCAGCTGCTGGATGTGGCGTTCCAGCGCCAGCGGACACGCTGGATCGGCGCGGTCACCGAAGCGGGGCCGAGCGGCGCCAGTGCCTCGAGACGATGACCGAACCGTTCGGCGCGGGCCAGAGAGTCGCTGTCGATGCGGCCGGGACTCTGCGCAGGCGTGTCCGCCCGAAACGCGGCAGCCTCGGCGGACGTTGGGGGCTGGGAGCGGGCGGCGAGAGATCTCAATTCGACCTTGAACCGGGAAGCACCAACCCTATCGATTTGGAGGTTCGCCTGTCGAGAGGGCGAGGCGGTCGAAGCCGCCCCGCCCTTCAGAGCGTTAGTTCAGGAACGGCGTGTTCTCGGCGAAGTACTCGTGGCTGTCGGCGTTGGCGATCGCCTTTTTGGGGGTCTTGGTCGCGAGCTTCTTGCAGGCGGTCTGACCGTAGGCGTAGTCGTTGGTGCCGGCGACGACGGTGAAGTGGCTCGTCTCGTGGACCAGGGTGCCGGCCTTCGAATCGGTGCCGGTCGCCGGGGCGGCGAAGAAGGCGCCGCAGAGGTGCACGTGATAGGGCTGGTTGGTGTAGACGAACGCGTAGAGCGAGTTGTCCGAAGCGCAGTCGCAGTCGAGCTGGAAGGTCTGGCCGGAGAAGGCGTTCTTGATGCTGTTGTAGTGCGCCTGGACCGTCGCGTACCGCGAGCTGTTGTAGGCCCCGAACCAGGTCTTGAAGCGCACGTCGGTCGAGCGCGAGCCGGAGGGCAGGTTGACCAGGAAGTTGTACGACTCGGTCGCGTAATTCTGGGCGTTGGTGAGCGTGTTGCCGATCGAGGAGATGTTACTGTTCGAGCAGTTGAGGTAGGTCGGGGTGAGCGCCTTGCCGCCGATCGGGCGCGCCGTGGGCAGATCGGCCTCCCGCTCGTCGCCGCTCAAATCTTTGCCGGAGAGGGTGAGATCGAGGGTCTGGGACTCCAAGACGTCGAACGTGCCGACGGCGGTGAGGCCCTTCTTGTAGTCCTCATGGACGAAATCGATGCCGGCCGCCTCGTAGCGCACGGTGTAGTTGCCGGGCTTCCGCATGTCGTAGACCGAGGACAGATCGAAGGTTGCCGACACGCTCTCGCCCGCCGGAATGCGGACATAGTCGGCCGCCCGCGGTGCCGCCCGCTTGACCAGGCGGCCGGTATACGGCACCGGCTGGCCATCGCGCTCGACGACGAACAGGTCGCCCTCGAAACCGGCGAGAGGGGTCTTCCAGCGGAGGACGAGAAGCTCGTCCGCGCCCTGGTTGGTGAGAGAAAAGCGGACGTTCACGCCATCGGCCGTCGTGAACGACCTCTGCTCCATCGACAATTGGGGCACGAGCGACCCGGTGGGCGCGGCGCTTGCCGGGGCTCCCGCAACGACGATCAGACAAGCCAAAACCATGCTCCACAGACCTAGCTTTCGCATGAGGCCTCCTTGACGAAAGATTCCCGCTCGATTGCAGGAGCCTCGGATAGGGCGAACAGAGATTTCACCTTCAGAGGTGCGCCGAATTCGCCGAACGTGACAAACCTCGAGCCTGCCGTCGCGGGACGCACCTCCTTCAATCCGTGCAGGATCCCTGAAAGACCACCTCGCCGTAGTAGAAACCCGACCCCGGATCTCCGCTGTCGTTGAGCCCGGGGCAGGACGTACCTCGGGGGCAGCCCACGGCCACGCGAAGGGTGAGGAAGCCGGTGATCTGGTCGCCGGTGACGCACCCCTCGAGGCGCACCTGGGTTTCGCCTTCGGCTCCCGGTGCCTCGACCACTTCGAGCACCGCGGCGCCGGTGGTTGAATCCAGAAGCGTCTTGACTTCCGCCAGCGGCTGCGGCATTGAGGAGGTGGTGACGTTGACCGGCTGGATCTCCGGACCGGCGCCCTGGCCTTTGCGGTTGTGCCGCACGCAGGCTTTCCACGGGATGGGCGAACGGGGGAGCCGGAAAGGGAAGCGGAACGTCATGTCGCGCGGCGCCTCCGACCAGCGGTTGCCGTTGTGGTAATCCGAACAGTGCGGATAGCTGTAGCGGTTCGAGTCGTCTTGGAAGACGCCGAAAACCCATCCCAGGCCGCCGTTCGGCTGACGGAACCAGATCGCGTCCATCGGGTGGATCTCCGGCCGGTCGTGGCTCGCGTCGCGCGAGCAGCAGAGCTCGCGATGGCTGCTCGCGCGATGGCCGCTGCCATGGTCCACAGCGTAGACGCCGGAAACACAAACCTGCCGGCCGCTCTGGCCCGGCTGGCCGCCCGCCGGGGGAGAGCCGCTCCACTGGCCCGCCGGTTCGAGGGCCGATTTGCAACCCCAGCCGTCGCCACAATCGCCGCCGTTGTCGATCGGCAGGAAGCGCGAATCCTTGCCATAAAATTGATTTGCCGGAGTGACTTCGACGTGGACGCAGCGGCCGGTCCGGCTGGGAACCTCGCTCGCCGCGAGGCACGAACTCACGGGACACTGCGCGTCGGTCTTTTCAAACTGCCGTTTCTCGTCGAATGTGAGGCCGGTACATTCCGTGTTGAGAAACCCCTTGACGAAGTGCTCGAATCCCGGGCTCGGCTCGATGTTGAGCATGATGTCGCGCGGATCGGCGTTCTCGTCGTTGACGCCGTAGCGAACCACCGTGCCGCAATAGGTCGTGCGTTGCGGCAGGCCGCCGTCCGGCTCCTGGCGTTCGGGTCCGAGCGGCGTCGGGCGAAGAGCTTCCAGCCATTGCCTTGCGCAGAGCGCACAGCAGTTGGTATAGGTCTCGCTTTCGGTGACGCGAACCTCGCGGGCCTTAACTTCCACCTTGGTTAGATCCTGCATCGAGGGCACTTCGGGAAAGATGCCGCCCTGATTGCAGCTTCCCGACTGGCAACGGGCGACCGTGCAGACGCTGCCGTCGGTATCGGGACAAGGGGTGCCGTCGGCGGAGACGGTGCCGGTTTGGGAGCAGCTTCCCGCCCGGCAGCTAGCCTTGGTGCAGGCGTTGCCGTCGAGGTCTGGGCAGGAGGTGCCGTCGGCCAGCGGCTCCTGCGGCGCGCATACTCCGGTATAGGGGACGCACCGGCCGAGCGAGCAGGGATTGCCGGGAACGGTGCATCGCGAAGCGGTCGGCGACGGGTAGTCGAGTTCGCAGCGCCCCTCGACGCACTGGGCGATGAAGCAGTCGTTCGGGTTGACATCGCGGCAGGTTCCCGTTCCGCCGCAGGTGAGCAGCGAGGTGACGGGGGCCGGCTCAGGCTCCGGATCTTGAGCGGGAGCAGGGGCGGACCAAAAGCCGAGGTAAAAGACCGCGGCTCCGATCGAGAGGGCAGGCCGAGAGAAGAGTCGCATGGGTGAATCCTTTCGGTAGAGTTGATCGACTCTCTCTCCATCGGATTCGAGCAGGAAAAGACGACAGGTGGCCGTGAAAGGCGGGTACGGCGGGGTTGCCGCCGTACCTCGCTTTCGATCCTCGGAGAACTTGGAGTCCGTCGTTGCCTCAGCGAACGGTCAAGGTGTAGTTGACGCCGGCCACCGACTGGTCGGGGTTGGTCATGTGAACTAGCGGGCGGCCCGGTAGGGCGCGGCCTTCTCGGGCCGGCCCCATGCTTTGTAAAGCGCCACGACCCGGGCAAGGTTTTCGCGGGCCTCGCGAGTCTCTTGGCCTTCGGAGTCGGGCGTCACTTTGAGGATCTCGTAGGCCCGGAGCAGGTGAGACTCCGCCTTGGGGAAGCGGGAGAGATCGGTGTAGGCGGCGCCGAGCAGGGTGTGGGTGCTGCCGAGCCGCCAGTCGGTGGGGGAATAGTTGCGCTGCTGGATTTCGAGCGCGTGGGTAAGCAGCGCTTCGGCTTCGGCGGGGCGCTTTTGGTCGAGGTAGATGCGCGCGAGGCCGGTCTCCTGGCGGGCGACCGCCGGGTGGTTCGGCCCGAGCGCCGGCCGCGAGAGCGCCAAGCCTTCTTCGACGGTCGCCTCCGCTTCGGAAAGCTTGCCTTCGAGCCGCAGGGCACCCGCGAGATTGACGAGGCGCTGGGCGGTATCGGGATGGTTTCTGCCCAGGATCGAACGGCCGATCGCCAACGCTTCGCGGAACATCGCTTCGGCGGCCGCGTGGTCGCCCCGTTCGTTGACCGTCAACGCCAGGTTGGAAAGGGCGGTCGCGGTATCCGGATGCCGCGGGCCGCTTACCTTGCGCGTCACGTCGAGCGCCTCGCGGAACATCGTTTCGGCGCCCGCCCGGTCCCCTTTGAAGCGCAACAGGAGCCCGAGGTCGCTCGTGCTGGTCGCCGTCTCGTGGTGAACCGGTCCGAGAATCTTCCGCCGGATCGCCAAGGCGGTGCGGAACTCCGCCTCGGCCTCGTCCAGGTGGCCTTGATCGAACAGCACGCGGCCGAGCTCGCTGTGACCGATCGCGACGTCCGGGTGCTCCTCGCCGAGAAATTCGCGGCGCATCGCGAGCGCCTCTTCGAGGTTCGCACGGGCGGCGACCAAATTCGCCTTCTGCCCTTGGGTGACGCCGAGGTCGGTCAAGCTTTGAGCCAGCTCGAGGCTTGGCCCCACGCTCCGGCGGCCGAGTGCTACGGCCTCTTCGAGCAGCGGTAGGGCCTGCTCGTAGGCTCCGCGCCGCTCGTAGATCCGGCCCATCAAGGTGAGCATTTCGCGCTGCAGCTCGGGCTCGCCGGCCAAGTTTTTGCGCACCCGCGCGGCGCCCACGTCGAGCAGGCTCCCTACGGTGGGCTCGGGCCGATCCGCATCGTAGGGGCTCGCCTGAGTCAACAGCTCGGTCAGAAAACCGCTCACCTGCGCCGATTTTTGCGCTTCGTGACGTACCCGGTCCCGTTCGTGGGCGAGCCGGGTGCCGTAAAACGCGATGGTCGCCGCGAGCGCCAGGACCGCCCCGGCGGTGGCGGCGAGGCTGCGGGCGTTGCGGCGCGCGAATTTCGCCATCCGGTAGGCGAGCGAATCCGGGCGGGCGAGGATCGGCTCCTCGGCGAGATAGCGGCGCAAGTCTTCGGCGAGCGCCGAAACCGAGGCGTAGCGCTCCTCGGGGCGCTTTTTGAGCGCCTTGGCGACGATCGTGTCGAGGTCGCCGCGCAGCTCGCGGCGCAGGCGGTCGGGCAGCCCTTCGCGCGTGGACATCAGCTCCGGCTCGGTCTTCAAGATCGCGTGAAACAGCTCGACCGGCGAGGCTCCGGGGTCGCCGGTCGGGTGGCACCCCGTGAGCAGCAGATAGAGCAGGGCGCCCAGGGAGTAGACGTCGGTGGCGGTGGTCACGTCCTCGCCCGTCACCTGCTCGGGCGCGGCGAAAGCGGGGGTGAAGATCCGCGCCGCGTCGCGCGTCAAGAGGGCGAACTCGCCGGTCCCCCCCTCTTCGAGCAGTTTGGCGATGCCGAAGTCGAGCAGCTTCACCCAGCCCTCTTTGGACACCATGACGTTCGAAGGCTTCAAATCGCGGTGGACCACCAGGTTGGCATGAGCGTGCGCGACGGCGGCGAGCACGTCGAGAAACAGTCGCATCCGGGCCGGCACGTCTAGGGCCTGTTCCTCGCACCAGCGGTCGATCGGTTCGCCCTCTACGTATTCGAGCACCAGATACGGCTGGCCGACCGGCGACACGCCCGCGTCGATCAGCTGGGCGATGTGGGGGTGCTTCAAACGGGCGAGGATCGTTCCCTCGCGGCGGAAGCGGGCGGCGCCTTCGGGGCCAAGCAACGCGGCGGAGAGCAGCTTGACCGCGGCGGTCCCTTCGAAGCGGCCGTCGTTGCGCCGCGCGAGCCAGACGCTCCCCATGCCGCCGACCCCGAGCGGCCTGTCCAGTATGTACGAGCCGAACACCTGACCCGCGAGCGGCGACGGGGCGAGCAGCTCTCCCACGTCTTGTTCCAGATACCGCTCGTCGCGCAGCGCGCGGTCCTCTTCGAGCAGGAGCATGAGATCGGCGGCGAGCGTCGGGCTCTCGCGGAGGAGATCGTCCAGGTAGCGCTGCCGCTCCTCTCCCTCGAGGTCGAGTACGCGGTCGAGGTGAGGGCTCGCGAGCTTCCAGCGCTCGCTGTTCAATCGAGCACCCCTTCGCGCAGCGAGTGGCGGAGATAGATCCGCGCCTTGTCCCAATGGCGCTGCACTGTCCGCTCGGAAACGCCGCGCAGCTCGGCGATCTCGGCGAAGGTGAAACCGCAGAAGAATTTGAGATCGACCACGTGGGCGATCTCCGGTTCGAGCGCCGCCAGCTCGTCGAGCGCCTGGCCTAGCCGCTCGATTTCTTCGGCATCGTCCGGCGGGCCGCCATCGCCCACGTCCTTACCGTCGAGCGAGGTGATCTCGAAGGCGCCGCCGCGCTTCCTGGCCTGGCGGCTTCGCAGGCCGTCGATGATCAAGCCGCGCATCACTCGGGCCGCGTAGGTGAAGAACCGGGCGCGATCGGGAAACTCGACCCCCTCGCGCTTCGCGATGTCGAGGTAGGCCTCATGCAGCAGACTGGTCACGCCGAGCGCCGCCCCCGGCCCCGAGCGCGCCAGCTCGCGCCGCGCCAGGCCGCGGAGCTCGCGGTACAGCGCGGCGAACAGGGCGTCGGAGGCCTGCGGTTCGCCGCGGTCGGCGGAATGGATGAGGGTCGAGAAAGGGAGCGCCACGGATTGCCTCGCCATTCCTCGGGAGCCGAAGAGCCGGAGGCGGTGTGCTCGACTCCGAAGATTTGCGAGAAAGGTTACGCCGGCTTCGGTCCCCGGCGCAATCGATCTCGTCCGTCCCAGCGGTGCGCTCGCGGCGCTACTTCTGCTCCGGGAACTTGAAGCCGATGTAGGTTCCCGAGCTGATTCCCATCAGACCCAAGAGCGTGGCGGAAAACTCCGGCATCGCGAGATCGTTGTAGACCGACGAGACGAACATGATCCCGAGCAGGATCGTCCAGGCGAAGATCTGGAAGCGATGAAAGCTGTAGCCGAAGTTGTCGGCCAGCAGGTCGCGGAGGAAGCCGCGGGTCACGCCCGACGCCACCGTGGGAGTGAGCGCCTGGATCTGCAGGTTCACCTGGGCGAGTCGGGTGCGGCTCTCCTGGACCTGGCGGTTCAGGCTGTCGCGGTTGGTCAGCTCATCGGGCGAAAGGTCGGTGCTCGCGTTGACCCCCGCGGTTTGCGTCTGGAGGGTTGGGAGGTTCTGTTCGAGAGCCTGCTTCTCGGCGGTTAGGTCCTGGAGTTGGGCCGCGGTCGCGGTGTCTTTACCGGAGTCGATCAACGCCTCGGAGAGGGCGGTGCCGGCGCTGATGCCCATCAGTGCGAGCAAGGAGGCGGTGATGGTGTCGAGCGTCCCGGTGATCAGCCAGATCCCGAGATACGAGACATAGATCAAAAAGAACCAAAACGCCATCTGCGTGCGGCCCAAGTTGTAGGGCCGCAGCTTGCCGCCCGGTGGAGTCGGACCGGTCTCGCGAATCAGGTTCGTGGTGCGGGCGAGCCAGAGCAGGAGCACCGTCATAACCAGGGTGAGCACGGCGGCGATCACGCCGTACCAAGGAGACATCACGGTCAAGGGCACCCGGTTGGTCAGATCGAAGACCGTGTCGAAGGAAGATTGCGTCCCGTCTTCGAGCCCGACGCTCAGAGTCACCGGGTGCCGGAGGCTGGTCGGCGCGCCCAGCAGGTCGGTCCAGGTCTCTCGGTTGTCCGGCGTGATCTGCAGATGGAAGGAAAGCAGGTTCCGCGCCGTCTCGATCTCGACGGGGAAGTTGCCGCGGATGGCCAGGCCGTTGATGTAGGGAACCAGCTTGCTGGGGTCGTTGGTCTTCGACCATTCGGCGAGGTTTTCGAGCCGCAGCCGGATCACGACGTCGAGTTCGAGATGCCCCCCTAGGATCTCGACCACCCTCGGCTCCGCCACCGCCCGCGCCGCGGACGGCGAGGGAGGAACGACGGTTGCGGCAACGCCGTCGGGGCTCTGGGCGAGGGTAGCGCCTGGGGTCAGAAGGAAAAGCGCAAGCGCCAGGAAACGAACCGGCCACAAGGAAGCTGCCGCTTTCGATCGCATTCTCAGTCCTCCGACGAAGTGATCGGGCAAGGTTATCGCGTTTCGCGGCCGATCGGCCCGGGATCGCTCACGCAGGCTGGAGGTTTGCAGAGGTGCGCCGGGAGATCACGCTTGTGCACCGGGAGATTGCCGAGTCAGGCGATTTCGCCCGCCGATGCCAGTACGGCTGTTCGAGTGGCTGGCGAGAGTTGAAACCGCAACGTTTGGAGCTGATCTAGAAAGGGTGCGATCGAAGGTATCAGGCCGGCTCAGTATAGTTCCCGATCATGGAGACTCCTGTCGACACTTTTACCTTTCGCCCCATCGGCACCATTCACTCCTCCTATACGGCAACCCACGACATCCCCAGAGGTCTGGGGACGGAGCACCGCGCGGCGGGGACGATCGAAATCCTTCCGGAGTACGAAGCGGGGCTCTTGGACATCGAGGGGTTCTCGCACCTCTACGTGCTATGGGTCTTCGACCGCGCGGAGGTTCGACCGCTGGAGTGGGTCGGCACGCCGCCGGCCGACGACCGGCCGCACGGCGTTTTCGCCACCCGTTCGCCGCGCCGGCCGAATCCGCTGGCGCTCACGGTCGTCGAGCTGTTGCGGCGCGAGGGGCGGGTGCTCTTCGTCCGCGGTGTCGACATGCTGGACGGCACGCCGGTCCTCGATCTCAAGCCCTATCTTTCAAGCGTCCCGGCGGAGAACCTCCGTCGCGGCTGGCTGGCGGAGGCGGAAGCGCGCAAATAGTCCTGAGTGGCGCCGCCCCTCTCAAGGCAGCGCCAGCCGGTACACGCCGTCCTAGGTCTCGGTGTAGATCACCTTCGGGTTCGCGGGGTTGAATTGCAGCACCCAGCCGCCGCCGGGGTTTACGGCGGTCCAGGTTGTACCGCGATCCGGGCTCCATTGCAGGCCGCCGCGGCCATTGGCAAAGAGGGCGCCGGGCGTCGTCGGATCGGCGATCAGGTCGAGCACCTCCGAAGGAGCGGTGCCGACGAGGCGCCATGTGCGCCCGGCGTCGTCGCTTTCGAGGAGCTTCGTTCCCCGCGCGCCGTAGAGTCTGCCGGTTCCCCGTTCAAGGGCGAACGCGCGCAGGTTGGAGGTGGCCTTCTTCCAGGTCGCGCCGCCGTTTTCGCTGCGCCAGAGGAATGACGGCCAGTCGTTGAGCGGCCCGTGTGGCAATCCGTCGATGACGCCTTGAAACGAGAGGGCGTAGACCCGGTCGAGGCGCATCGGATCGACGTCGAGCTTCGCGGTCCACCGGGGCGGATCGTCGTTGGATGCGAAACAGGGCAACACGACCCGCCAGGTTTCGCCGTCATCCGTGCTGCGCACGACGCCGCAGCCGATCGCGAACAGGGTGTCGCGATCGCTCCGGACCAAACCCTCGCCATAGAAGAGGCTCGACGAGGTCGTCCGCCAGGTCCGGCCGGCGTCTTCGCTCAGATAGGCGTAGAGGCCCGAGATCGCGATCAGCCGGTTCGGGTCGTGGTCGAGCGCGACGTCACCCGGCCGGAAGGGCAGGGCGCGCCAGCTCCAGCTCGCTCCGCCGTCGAAACTGCGGTAGAGGCTCCAGCCGACGGTGAGCGATTGGTGCTTGGGGAGCCCGGGGCGAAAGGAGAGCCGCGCGACCTCGGCTTCGCTCGAAGGGGTGAGGAAGATCGTTTCCCATACCTTGCCGTCGGCGGAACGGACGAGCGCAGACTGGTGATATCCGGCTTCCCCGAGGCCATAGAACGTACCGGAGGCTGGATCGACCCCCAAGCGTTGCAGATAGAAAGGTAGCGTACCGAGAATCCTCCAGCTGTCGCCGCCGTCGCGGCTCACCAAGAGTTCCGGTGGGGCGTCCGATCTCGACCGGCTCTGATAGAGCGTTCGCGGCTTGGCGGGATGGATCGCGAGCGGGCCGAGATCGCCGTCGAGGAGGCGATTCCATGTGTGGCCCCCGTCTCGGCTGCGCCAGAGTTCGGAAGCGGAGCCGGACCAAGTGGCGTAGATGACGCCGCGAACGGTCGCCAGATCCCTGAGCGAGTTCAGGTTCGAACAGAGAGGGGTTGCGACCTCGGACCAGCTCTTGCCGGCGTTCGTGCTCTTCTTGAGGTGGCTTACGCCGTCGATGGTATGGGCCAGGTAGATCCGGCCGGCACGGGAAGGATCGACGGCGAACGCGAGGGTCTGATCAGTCGAAGCCTCGAAGCGCACCTCGAAGGTCCGTCCCCCGTCGGCGCTGACGAGCAGGCGCGGACCGGCGGAGAGGTAGAGCGTCCCCGGGGTCGCCGCCAGACTTTCCGGTTCGCTGCCGCCGAGCAGGCTGGCAAAGTCCGGCATCGAGACTTTGGTCCAATGGGTTCCGCCATCGTCCGTTCGGTAGACCCCTGCGGTGGTGGCGGCGAAAAGGCGCCCGGGAAGCGAGCGGTCGGCGTCGATCGCCGAGATCGCGCCACCGCCGAACGGCCGGCCGACCCAGCGCCAGTTCGCGCCACGGTTCTGGCTTCGATAGAGAGCGCCGTGCGGCATTCCCAGCCAGACTCCGCCGGCAGTGCCCGCTTGGACCGTCAACGAGGTGACGCCGAAGCGCCAAGAGGCCCCCGGTCCGACCGGCACCCAACTTGCGGGACTTGCGAGGCGGGCGACGAACAGAAGTAGGAACAACCACGACACCGACAAGCTGAGGCGGCGGGAAAGGTTCTCGAAGCGGTTCATGGGGCACCTCCGAAGGGATTGCGCCCGAGCCGACGGAACTCGGGAGGCCATGCTGGAAGGTTCCCCCTGGAGCCGCCCCGCGCGCGCCGATCGTTGGGGCGGGGCCGCAATCACGAAAGGGTGGGACTGCCGGCTTTGGATCCATGTCTCTTGCTGGGCTTCGCGTTAGAAGGTGCGCCTATAATGGGAGCATGCCCGCAGGTGAATCAGGGCCGGGTGCCCCTATGGGAGCCTTGGTGTCCCGGCTCGACCAGCCGATAGACATCGCTTCGGTTGCTTTCTTTCGCATCGCGTTCGGCTTTTTGATGCTTTGGCACGTCCTCCAATATTTGTTGGGCGGCCGGCTGGAACGGCAATACCTGCAACCCCTCATCCTGTTCAAATTCTTCGGCTTCGAGTGGGTGGATCGATTTTCGCCCACCGGGATGCGAATTCATTTCGCCTTGCTGGCGCTTGCCGCGCTACTGATCGCTTTCGGTCTCTTCTACCGCTTCGCCACCCTCTACTTCGCGCTGGGCATCACCTACGTCTTTCTTCTGGATGAAGCGGATTACCAGAACCATACCTACCTGATCTGTCTGCTCGCCATTCTGATGGTATTCATCCCGAGCCACCGCGCAGCCTCGCTCGATGCGTGGCGACGACCCGCGATCCGGTCACGGGTGGTTCCGGCTTGGACTCTCTGGCTGCTACGCTTTCAGTTGGGTGTTCCCTATTTCTTCGGCGGTCTCGCGAAGCTCAACAAAGATTGGCTCTTCCATGCGCAACCGATGCAACTCTGGCTTCAGCAAGGGACCGAAGGCCCTCTCGGCGGGCGATTCCCCAAAGGAGCCGAGGCCGCTTACTTCTTGTGTTGGAGCGGCGCGCTGTTCGACTTACTCATCGTTCCGGCACTTCTTTGGCGACGAACCCGATGGATCGCCGTGGTCATCGTGCTGGGGTTCCACCTGTTGAATTCGCAGCTCTTTTCGATCGGGGTCTTCCCTTGGTTGATGATCGCCGCCACCACGCTTTTCTTCGATCCCGATTGGCCGCGCCGAGTCGGCCTGATGCGGCGAGCGGAGGCGGCCGCGCGCGAGAAGCTCGGCGCGAAGAGAAGAAAGAAGCCGCGGCCGGACGTGGTGGAAGCGCCAGTGACTCCGCTGGGCAGGCGCGGACGGGGCGTGCTCGCGGCGTGGGTCGCATTGCAGCTGCTCTTTCCCTTACGCCACTTCGCCTATCCGGGAAACGTCGATTGGACCGAAGAAGGAATCCGCTTCTCCTGGCGGATGAAGCTTCGGGACAAACGCGGATCGATACGCTTTACCGCATTCGATGACCAGGGCCGCCGCATCGACCTCGCCGACGCGAAGGACGCCCTTTCCCAGCGCCAGTGGGAGATGATGGTCCACGATCCGGACATGATTCGCCAATTCGCAAAGGAGTTGGCCCAGCGGCTGGAAAAAGCCGGGTGCGCCGACTGCCAGGTGCGCGCCGAGACCTCGATCTCTTTCAACGGCAGGCCGCCGCGTCCCCTGGTGCAACCGGAGGCGGACCTCGCCCACGCACCCCGCCGCCTGTACGGCGCGGAATGGATCGCGCCGCTGGCAGAGGAGGATTGAGACACCCGCCGCGATAGGATCTCCCCCGCTCAAACACCCGGGGGAGGAGCTTCACCATGCCGATGGATGCCGCGACGTATGAGAAGTTGGGGGCGTTTTACTTGGGGCGTCGGCGGGATGCGGCGGGGCGGCCGAGCGCGGAGCCGCTGCTGTATGACTCGCAGGATCTGCTGACCCACGCTCTCTGCGTCGGGATGACCGGGTCGGGCAAGACCGGGCTCTGCATCTCTTTGCTCGAAGAGGCGGCGCTCGACGGCGTTCCGGCTTTGGTGATCGATCCCAAAGGCGATCTCGCGAACCTGATGTTGACGTTCCCCGATCTGGCTCCGGCGGACTTCGCCCCCTGGGTCGATCCCGATCGGGCGACGCGCGAGGGGATTACGGTCGAGCAGCTCGCGGCCAAAGAGGCGGAGACTTGGAAGAACGGCCTCGCGAAATGGGGCGAGGACGGGGAGCGGATCGCCCGGCTCAAGCAGGCGGCCGATTTTCGGATCTATACGCCGGGGAGTTCCGCCGGCTGGCCGGTCTCGATGCTTTCGACGTTTGCCGCGCCTCCCCCGGAGGTCCTAGAAGACGACGAGCTTTTCCGCGATCACATCGGCACCCTGGTGGGGAGCCTGCTCGGGCTGCTGGGAATCGAGGCCGATCCGGTCAAGAGCCGCGAGCACATTTTGATCTCGACGATCCTCGACCGGACCTGGCGGGAGGGGAAGGGAATCGATATCGCGGGGCTGGTGCCGCAGATCCAGAAGCCGCCGTTCGGCCGGATCGGGGCCTTGGAGATCGAGTCGTTCTACCCCGGCAAAGATCGCTTCGAGCTGGCGATGGCGGTCAACAACCTGCTCGCCGCTCCGGGCTTTTCCGCCTGGCGGGAAGGCGATCCGCTCGACGTCGGCCGGCTGCTCTACACCGAGGCCGGCAAGCCGCGGGTGGCGATCCTCTCGATCGCCCACCTCGGCGATGCGGAGCGGATGTCGTTCGTCGCCCTGCTGCTGTCGCAGACCGTGGCCTGGATGCGTTCGCGGCCCGGCACCTCCTCGCTCCGCGCCCTGATCTACATGGACGAGATCTTCGGGTTCTTCCCGCCGGTGGCGGCGCCGCCTTCGAAAAAACCGCTGCTCACCCTGCTCAAACAGGCGCGGGCGTTCGGCGTCGGGGTGGTGCTCGCGACCCAGAACCCGGTCGACCTCGACTATCGAGGGCTCGCCAACATCGGCACCTGGTTCCTGGGTCGGATGCAGACCGAGCAGGACAAGCAGCGCATCCTGGACGGGCTCGAAGGGGCGGTCGGGGCGGGTTTCGATCGCGGCCATTTCGACGCGCTGCTTTCCGGGTTGGAGAAGCGGAACTTTCTTCTCCACGACGTGCATCAGGGGGCGCCGGAGGTGTTCGAAACCCGCTGGGCGATGTCGTACCTGCGCGGCCCCCTCACCCGGCAGGAGATCAAACGCCTGATGGACCCGCTGAAGCAGGCCGAAGAGGCCGCGGCCGGTGCCGACGGAGGCAAACCCTCGGTCGCTCATCCGGGGGCGGGTTTGCCGGCCGTGGCCTCGATCGCTCCGGTTCTGCCGGATGGCGTGCCGGTGGCGTTCCTGCCGGTGCGCGGCAAGCCGGACGGGATCGCCTACCGCCCGGCGCTCTTCGGCCTGGCGCAGATCCATTACTCGGACAAGAAGAGCGGCGTCGAATCGACCGACGAGGTACGCCTGCTCACGCCGTTCGCGGCCCAGGCCCCTTGGGTCGATTGGTACGAGGGCAAAGACATCGAAGTGGGGGCCGATGAGCTGGAGCACGAGCCGGTCACCGGGGCGACCTTCGCGAACCTGCCGGGAGAGGCCGCCAAGGCGAAGAGCTACGCCGCGTGGGAGAAGGATCTTGCCGACTGCCTGTTCCGTACCCGAAAAGTCGATCTTTGGCAGAGCGTGCTGGGGGAGACCTCGAAAGCGGGAGAGAGCGAGCGCGACTTTCGCATTCGTCTGGGCGATTTGGCGCGCGAACGGCGGGATGCCGAGAAGGCGAACTTGAACCAGAAGTACGGCACGCAGCTCGCGCGGATCGAGGATCAGATCCGCCGCGCCATCGAAAAGCGCGAGCGGGAGGCGTCGCAGTCGCGCGGCCAGTGGCTCCAGGCGGGATTGTCGGTCGGCGGGACGCTCCTCGGCGCACTCTTCGGCGGGCGCAAGCTCTCGGTTGCCAAGATGACCACTGCGGCCAAGAGCGCGAGCCGGGTCTATAAGGAAGGCAAAGACGTGGACGCGGCGGACGAGAGCCTGGAGCAACTGCAGGCGAAGCTGCACGACGTCTCGGCGCAGCTCGAAGCGGAGGTGGCGGCGCTCGCTCAGCGGTTCGACCCGGCGACCGAAGAGCTTGCGGCCGTGCCGGTCAAACCGAAGAAGTCCGACGTCGACGTCCGGTTGTTGACTCTGGTGTGGGTACCCGAGCGGGCGGGCGTGGCGGCTTGGGAGTAGGTTCAGCCACCCTCCTTTGCCGCAGCGCGGAAACCTGCCCGGCCCCGGGATCGTAGTGTGAATCCTAGGAGGTGTATTCTCTCGCCATGGAAACCTTGCTCAGCGTCTTGATCGGTCTCGGACTCTCTGCCGCCTGTGGGTTTCGTGTCTTCGTTCCGATGCTGATCGCCAGCCTCGCGGCGCGGAGCGGCCATCTCCAGATCTGGTCGGGTCTCGACTGGATCGGCTCGACCCCGGCGTTGATCGCCTTCGCGGCCGCGACCGCCTTGGAGATCGCCGGCTACTACATCCCCTGGGTGGATCATCTGCTGGATGCGGTGGCGACGCCCACCGCGGTGGTGGCCGGGGTGATTTTGACCGCCGGTGCCCTCACCCAGGGGATGGATCCGTTCTTGCGCTGGTCGCTCGCCCTGGTCGCCGGCGGGGGGACCGCCGCGGTCTTCCAGGGGGTGACCGCCACCGCGCGCGGGTTGTCGACGATGACCACCGGGGGGCTCGGAAACCCGGTCGTCGCCACCGTCGAAGCGGGAGGTTCGGCGCTCCTCTCGGTGGTCGCGATCGTTTTGCCGGTCGTTGCCGTGGTCGCGATCGTCGCGTTGTTGACGTTCGTTTCGCGGCGGCTGCTGTTCCGGCGGGCGACCGTTCGAGCCTGAGGGGGTCGAAGGGCCGCGCGATGAGGGGGGCTTCGACTTCGCTCAGCCCGCGGGCTTGGGTGTTTCTGGTTTCGGTGCTGGCTGTATCGGGTTGCGCCTCCTCCGGGGTTTTCGATCGGGCCGACCTGGTGCGCTCCATTCGGGATCGGGGGCTCGATCCCGAGCGGGTGGTGATCCCGTTTGACGTCACTCCCGAGATGAAGGCTTGGGCCGTCGCGGCGGCGCCGGAGGGGTTGCCGCTCGAAGCTCGGCTCAACCGGCTGTTCGATGCGGTGCTGCTCGATTTGAAACCGTCCTACGTCGGGGGACGGACGACCACGGCACCGGTGGTCTTCGCGGAGCGGCAGGCCAACTGCCTCGGCTTTACCAGCCTCTTGGTCGGACTCGCGCGATCGATCGAGATTCCGACCTACTACCTCGCGGTCGACGACATCGAGCGGTTCCAGCGCGACGGCGATCTCGTCGTGATCTCGAATCACGTCAGCGCGGCGTTCGATACCGGCGGCCAGATCCGAGTGCTCGATTTCACCGTTGCGCCGGTTGCCACCTATCGCGACGCGCGGGCGCTCGACGACCTGTCCGCCGTCGGCCTCTATTACTCGAACCTGGGGGCGGAGAGCCTGCGCGCGGGCGATCTCGAACAGGCGATCGAGCTGCTGCGCACGTCGGTCGCTCTCGCGCCGGACATCGCCGGAGCGCGGGTCAATCTGGGCGTGGCGCTGCGGCGGCACGGCGACTCGGCGGGGGCCGAGGCGCAGTACCGCTCGGCGCTCGAAGCGGACCCGCAGGCCTCGTCGGCCTATCAGAACCTGGCCTCGCTGCTCCGCCAGCGCGGCGAGGCGGACGAAGCCGAGGAGCTGCTGCGCATCGCGGAGCACCAGGGAACCAAGAACCCCTACAGCTTCCTGAGCTTGGGCGATCTCGCGCTCGGCCGGGGCCGGCTCGACGAGGCGCGGCGTTTCTACCGCCGGGCGCTCGGCCTCTACCGCGAGAACGCCGAGCCGTATGCGGCGATGGGAATGTGGGCTGTCGAGAGAGGCAATTGGGCCGAGGCGCGCAAATGGCTTCAGAAGGCGCGCGCGATCGAGCCCGAAAACGCCCGGGTGGTAAAACTCGACCGGCGGCTGAGCGCGCGGGCGGCGCCGAGCGGAGGCCGATGACCCGGGCCGAAACGCAGCTCTGGCAACTGCAGGTAGACACCGGCGGCACCTTCACGGACTGCATCGCGGTCTCTCCCTCGGGCGAGATCCGCCGGTTGAAAGTGCTGTCGTCGAGCGCGCTGCGCGGCCGAATCGCCGCGCCGCCCGGGCGCCGGAGCGTGACGATCGAAGGGCTCCCCGCCCTGCCGGCCGGGTTCTTCCGCGGCTTCCTGTTTCGACCGGTGCTGCGGGCGCATTCCGACAGGCTGGCCGAGGGGAGGCCCGGGGGAATCCTCGCGCTCGATTGGGATCCCGCGGCGCTGCGGCTCGATCTCGCCGAGGATCTCGACTCGATCCCGGAGATCGCCGCGCTCGCAGCGGGGGCCGCCTGCGAGTTGGTCGGTCCGGAAGAGGCGCCGGTCCTGGCGGCGCGGATCGCCACCGGCACCCCTCCCGATCGGCCCCTGCCGCCGCTCGCGATGCGGCTGGCGACCACCCGCGGCACCAACGCGCTGCTCGAACGCAAAGGCGCGCCGGTCGCCTTCTTCGTCACCGCGGGGTTCGCCGACCTGCTCGCGATCGGTACCCAGGCGCGGCCGGACCTGTTCGCGCTGGCGATCGAAAAACCCGCGCCGCTCTATGCGCGGGTGGTCGAGGTGGCGGAGCGGCTCGCGGCGGACGGCGCGGTGCTCAAGCCGCTCGACGCCGAGGCCGCAGGGAGGGCGGCCCGCGAGGCGGTTTCCCGGGGGGCGACCTCCGCCGCGATCGCTCTGCTTCATGCCTACCGCGATTCGCGCCACGAGCGGCAGCTGGCGGCGATCCTTCGCGCGGCGGGATTTTCGCGCGTCGCGGTCTCGTCCGAGCTGGCGCCGGAAATCGGCTTCGTCGCGCGGGCGGCGACCACGGTGGTCGAGGCGTACCTTGCGCCGATCTTTTCCGGCTATCTGGAGCGGGTGGCGGGGGCGCTTGGCAATGGCGGGAAGGGAGATTCCCTGTGGGTCATGACGAGCGCCGGAGGGCTCGCCCGCGCCGAGGGATACCGGGCCAAGGATGGGCTGCTTTCCGGCCCCGCGGGGGGCGTGCTCGGCGCGGCGGCCGCGGGGCGTCGATCCGGATTTCCGCGCGTCCTGTCGTTCGACATGGGAGGAACCTCGACCGACGTGGCGCGCTATGACGGCGATTTCGAGCTGCGCTTCGAGCACCGCGTGGGCGACGCCCATCTGGTCGCTCCGGCGCTCGGGGTCGAAACCGTGGCGGCGGGGGGCGGCTCGATCTGTTCGCGGGTCGATCGCCAGCTGTCGGTAGGGCCGGAGAGCGCCGGGGCGTCCCCCGGGCCGGCGGCCTACGGCGCGGGCGGTCCGCTCACGATCACCGACGTCAACCTGTTGCTGGGGCGACTCTCCCCGGAGCGCTTCGGCATCCCGATCGATCCCGAGGCGGCCGGGCGGCGGATCGACGAGATCGCGCGGGGGCTGGATTCGGAACCGGAGCCGCTGCTCGAAGGATTTTTAGAGATCGCCAACGAACGGATGGCCGACGCGATCCGGCGGATCTCGATCGGCCGCGGCTACGATCCCGCCGAATACGCTCTCGTCGCCTTTGGCGGGGCGGGAGCCCAACACGCCTGCGCGGTAGCCGACCTGCTCGGCATTTCAACCGTGTTGGTGCCGGAGGACGCAAGCCTTCTTTCGGCCCGGGGGCTGGGCATCGCGGCGGTCGAGCGCTTCGCGGTGGAGCAGGTGCTCCGGCCGCTCGACGAGATCGAGGGCGAGCTGGCCGACCGCCTGGACCGGTTGGCCGGCCAGGCGCGCGCGGCGATCGTGGCGGAGTATCGGACGGACGGGACAGAAGACGGGACGGACGGCGGCGAAATGCAAATCCGCCGCCGCATCGTGCAGCTGCGCTTCGCCGGGCAGGAGACTTCGCTGTCGATCGAGCCGCGGGAGGTTGGTCGCGGGCTGGGGGCCGAGCTGCGAACGCGATTCCTCGCCGCCTATCGGGACCTCTACGGGTACGTCCCCGAAGGGCGCAAGCTCGAAGTCGAGGCGCTCCGGGTGGTCGTTTCGGCCGGCGGTCGCGCGGAGCCGGAGCCTGGGGTGAGGCCGGCGCGGGCGGTCGAGGCGCGGCCTTCCGGATCTCGCCGGGCTCGGTTTGGCGGTGCCTGGCGCGAGGTGGAAGTCTTCGAGCGGAGCGCGCTGGCGCCCGGTGATCGATTTATGGGGCCGTGCCTGGTCGTCGAAGAGCTTTCGGCGACCGTGGTCGAATCGGGGTGGCGGGGGCGTTTGGATCAGGCGCTGGCGCTCGTGCTCGAAAAGGTTCCCGAAGAAGAGCTTGTTGGTTTGCCACTATGATTCGGCCGTGAGCAAAGGCGAGATTCGCGGTCTTCCGGGCTCCGAGGAGGCGGCCGGGCACTCGGCGGCCGAGCGGCGCGCGGTGGCCGGCCTGGAACGCCTGGCGTTCGGCGCGCTCGCCGGAAGCGCCCTCGCGACCGGCGCGGCGCTGTTCGCCTTTCCTCGCGCCGGGACGACCGAACCGCCCGAGGCGTTTCGCTTGGCGGGCACGGCGCTGCCGTTCCTGGCGATGATTCTGATCCTTGCCGCCTCGCGGCTGCGCGGCACCCTGCTCAACGCGGCGCGGCGCCAGGCGCGGTTCTCCCCGGCCGCGGCGCCCGAGCTGATCGCGGCCTACCGGCGGGCGATCTGGCTCGATTTCGCTCTGCTCGAAATGGTCGCCTGGCTCGGCGTCGCCATGGTTCCGCTGACCGGTTCGGTTCGCTACGCCCTGGTGCTGATCGCCGCGGCCGTCCTCGGGATGGCCGTGCGCTGGCCGCGCCTGGCCGACCTCGAACGGCTGGCTCGTTGACCGAAATTTCTTACCGACCCCTTAGATCCACGGAGGATGATTCATGCCCCGCCCCCTACCGTTCTGCTTGGCAGTCTTGCCTTTCTGTCTCGGACTTGGCGCCCGCGCCGAAGAAGGGATGTGGACGTTCGACAACGTGCCGCGCGCGGCGATCGAAGCGAAATACGGCGTCAAGGTGACCGATCCCTGGCTGGATCATCTGCGCCTCTCTTCGCTGCGGCTCGAAGGGGGCTGCTCGGGCTCGTTCGTGTCGGGCGACGGCCTGGTGCTCACCAATCATCACTGCGTCGAAGCGTGCATTCAGGAGCTGTCGTCGGCCGGTAAGGATCTCGTCGCCGACGGCTTCTATGCGAAGACCGCGGCGGAGGAGCACCGCTGCGAGGCGTTTGAAGTGTCCACCCTGATCCAGCTGGAAAACGTCTCGGACAAGATCGCCGCGGCGATCCAAGGGCTCGACAGCGCGGCGGCCTACCCGGTGCGCCAGGCGGCCAAGACGAAGCTCGAAGCGGATTGCGAGAAGGCGTCGGGCGACAAGGCCATCCGCTGCGAAATCGTCAATCTCTACAGTGGCGGCCAGAATTGGCTCTACACCTATCGGCGCTACCAGGACGTTCGGCTGGTGTTCGCGCCCGAGATCTCGATCGCCAACTTCGGCGGCGACCCGGACAACTTCAACTTCCCGCGCTACGACCTCGACATGGCGATCCTGCGGGTTTACGAAGGGGGCAAGCCCCTGCGGTCGGAGCAGCATCTGACCTGGAATCCCGCGGGGGCTACGGCCGGCGAGCCGGTGTTCGTGACGGGCCACCCCGGTAAGACCAATCGCCAGTTGACGGTCGACCAGCTCCAAACCCGGCGGGCGGCGATCCTGCCGCTGCGGCTCTATCTCGCCTCCGAGCTGCGCGGCCGGCTGATCCAGTTCGGCAAGCTCGGCCCCGAGCAGGCCCGCGTGATGCTCACCGACCTGTTGCGGATCGAGAACGGCTTGAAGGTGGGACGCGGTCAGCTCGCGGCGTTGCTCGATCCCGATTTCGACCGGCGGAAAACCGAGCAGGAAATGGCGTTTCGCAAGGCGGTCGCGGCGTCTACCAACCCGGAGGTGAAGGCGGCCGAGGGGGCTTGGGACGAAATTTCCCACGCGCAACGGGTCTACCGCGCGATCTTCCCGCGCTACGTTCTGGTCGAGTTGCGCCAGGGGTTCTTGGGCGATCTGTTCCACCACGCCCGAATCCTCGTACGGGCCGCCGACGAAAGGGCGGTGCCGAACACCGAACGCCTGCGCGAGTACACCGAGACGCAACTGCCGTCGCTCGCATTGGAGATCGGGTCGAAGGCGCCGATCGCGCTCGACCTGGAGGAGCTGGAACTCGGTTTCGGCCTCGAGAAGCTCCGCGAGTGGCTCGGTCCGGACGATCCGCTGGTCAAGAAGGTGCTCGGTGACCGGTCGCCGGATGAGGTGGCGCACGCCGCGGTAACGGGCACGAAACTCACCGCCCCGGCGTTTCGCCAGGCGCTTTGGGATGGCGGAAAAGCCGCGATCGATGCGTCGGACGATCCGATGATTCGCCTTGCCCGGCTCGTCGAGCCGGATGGGCGGACGGTTCTCGATCGCTTCATAAAGGAAGTCGAGGCCAAGGAGACGAGCGCGACCGAACGGATCTCCCGCGCCCGCTTTCTAATCGAAGGGACGAGCGTCTACCCGGACGCTAGCGCCACGCTGCGCCTCACCTTCGGCGCGGTCGAAGGGTGGGACGAAGGGGGCAAGGAGGTCGGTCCGTTCGCCACCTTCGGCGCGCTCTTTCCGCGGGTGACGGGCAAGGATCCGTTCGCCCTGCCCGACAGCTGGCTCGCCGCCAAACCGAAACTGGATTTGACCAAGACGCTCAACTTCGTCTCGACCACCGACATCACGGGAGGCAATTCGGGCAGCCCGGTGGTGGACAAGAACGGCCACCTGGTGGGCCTCTGTTTCGATGGCAACATCCATTCGATCGGCGGCAGCTTATGGTTCGATTCGGTGAAGAATCGGACCGTCGCGGTCGATTCCGGCGGCATGCTCGAAGCGCTGCGCAAGGTCTACGGCGCGGATCGCCTGGTGGCGGAGCTCGTGGGCCGGTAGATGGTGCGGTCTCGGCCCGAGGCGGTCGAGCTGGAGCTGTTCACCCAACGGTTCGCGGCGGTCGCGCGCGACATGGGAGAGCAGCTCCGGCGCACCGCGGTTTCGACCAACGTCAAGGAGCGGTTGGATTTCTCCTGCGCGCTGCTCGATCCGGACGGGGTTCTGGTCGCCAACGCCCCGCACATCCCGGTTCACCTCGGTGCCTTGGGGCTCTGTGTCCGCCGCCTCGTCCAGACCCTTTCGGTCGGGCCGGGCGACGCGGTGGTCACCAACCATCCGGCCTATGGCGGTTCGCACCTGCCGGACGTGACGCTCGTCTCCGGCGTGTTCGACGATGCGGGAGAGATCCTCGGCTACGTCGCCAATCGGGCGCATCACGCGGAGATCGGCGGCACCCGGCCGGGCTCCATGCCGCCGGACGCCACGCGCCTGATCGAAGAGGGCGTGGTCATCCCGCCGACCTATCTGGTGCAAGGGGGAGTGCCCCGTTGGGAGGAGATCGAACGGCTGCTCACCTCGGGGCCGTTCCCGACCCGCGCCGTGCGCGAGAATCTGGCCGACCTCGAAGCGGCGCTCGCGGCGAATCGATGCGGCGGCGAAGCGCTCCGCGCCCTGGGCCTACGCCATGGCCGGGCGGCGCTCCATCACTACATGGCGGCGCTCGCGGACCGGGCCGAGGGGCGCATGCGCTCCGCGCTCGGCCGCCTCGCCTCGGGCAGCTACCGCGCCGTCGAGCGCCTCGACGACGGTTCGCCGATCGCGGTGCACATCGAGGTAGCGAGTGAGGATGGGGTTGGCCGGGCGACGATCGATTTCGCCGGCACGGGGCAAGTCCACCCGGGCAACCTGAACGCGCCGCCCGCCGTGGTGCGGAGCGCGATCCTGTACGTTCTGCGCCTCTTGGTGGCCGAGCCGATGCCCTTGAATGAAGGGCTCCTGCGGCCGATCGAGATCCGCATGCCGCCCGGCTGCCTGCTCGATCCGCCGTTTCCTGCCGACCCGGCCGAATCGCCCGCCGTGGTCGGGGGCAACGTCGAAACCAGCCAGCGCCTGGTCGATGCGCTGCTGCACGCCCTGGGTCTCGTGGCGGGGGGCCAAGGGACGATGAACAACACCCTGTTCGGCAATCCGAGCTTCGGCTACTACGAGACGGTCTGCGGCGGCGCGGGAGCCACTTTCGACCATCCCGGCGCGAGCGCGGTCCACACCCATATGACCAACACGCGGATCACCGACCCGGAGATCCTCGAACATCGCTATCCGGTGCGCCTGCACCGCTTCGCGATCCGCCGCGGCTCCGGCGGCGCCGGGCGTTTCCGCGGCGGTGACGGCGCGATCCGCGAGATCGAGTTTCTGGCGCCCATGTCGCTCTCTCTGCTCACCCAGCACCGGGTCGAGGCGCCGTACGGTCTGAACGGAGGGCAACCGGGCGAACGCGGCCGCCAAACGCTCCTCCGGACCAACGGTGAGCGCGAGCTGCTGCCCTCTTCCGCCGCGCGCGAGGTGGGACCCGGCGATCGGTTGATCCTCGAAACCCCGGGCGGCGGCGGTTTTGGCTCGACGACAGAAGGTGAGGAGGCCGCATGATCGATTTCACTCTCGCCCGTCGGATCGAGTGGGCCGAAGCGCTCGCGGGCCGGGCTTTCGCCCTGGCGGCTCGCGCGGCGAATCCGGCCGGCGGCGCCGCCGCGGAGCCGCACTGCGGTGGCTGGGCGCTCTATTCCGGAGCGGGCTCGCCGGTCAACCAGGCGCTCGGGGTCGGCCTCGACGGACCCGTCGAGGCGGCGGTGTTCGAAGCCCTGGAAAGCTTTTTCTTCGATCGGGGCGAGCCCGCGATCTATGAGATCTGCCCGTTTTCCGACCCCTCGCTGCTGCCGCTACTCGCCGAGCGCGGTTATCGGATGACCGAGCTGTCCCAGGTGCTCTTCCGCTCGATCGAGAATTTCGTGCCGAGCGCTCCTCCGGCCGGACTCGAAGTCGCCAGGGCGACGCCGGAGGAGTCGATGCACTGGTCGGAGATCGTGGCGAGGGGCTTCTTCGAAGGGGAGACGGCGCCGGCCGACCTGGTCGAGGTCATGGCCGGCATGGCCGTCGCGGAGTCCACTTCGGCCTGGCTTGTCCGACAAGACGGAGCCTCGGTCGGCGGCGGCTCGGTGCAGCAAGCGGAGGGCGTGGTGCTGTTCGCGGGGCAGAGCACACTTCCGGCCTTTCGGGGTCGCGGGGTTCAAGCCGCGCTGATTGGCGAAGGGCTGGCCTATGCCCGAACCCGCGGTGCGGACCTCGCGGCCGCGATGACGCTGCCCGGCAGCGGCTCGCAACGCAACTTCGAGCGGGCGGGATTCCGCGTCGCCTATACCCGGGTCAAAGTGCAGCGGGACGTGCCGAAGCCCTGACCGCCCGCTGACGGAGCGCCTCGTACGACGAGATCGCGACCGAATTCGACAGGTTCAGCGAGCGCAGCTCCGGATCGGCCATGGGAATCCGCACCAACCGCTCGCGGTACCGTTCGCGGATCTCGGGCGACAGCCCGACGCTCTCGCGGCCGAAGACCAGCACGGTACGATCCGGAAAATCGATCTCCCAGAGCGTCCGCTTGGCCTCCGCCGAAAAGAAGAACGCCTCGCCGTGATCCGGCATCTCGGCCGAAAACTCCGGCCAGCTTTCCCACACCCGAGGATCGACCCGGGGCCAATAGTCGAGCCCGGCCCGCCGCACTTCTTTGGCATCGAGCGAGAAGCCGAGCGGCCGAATCAGATGCAGCCGTGCCCCGGTCGCCAAACACGTCCGACCGACCGCGCCGGTGTTCCAGTGGATCTCCGGATGAACCAGCACGACGTGGAGGGCGGGGAGGACAACCGTCTGATTCATAGATTGCCGAGAGCTTCGAGGCGGCTCACCCAGGAGTCGAAATGACGACAGCGGGCGCGGATCGCCGGTAGGCCGATTCTGCCAAGGATGAGAGGACCATGGAATGGCTTCTGGTAAGTGGGGTAGTGGGACAAAATTCGCGCGGCGGGATGGGTCGTCGAGCCGTCGTTGATCTCTTCCGGCGACCTTGAGGAGTCCCGCAGATCGTTTGGAATCTTGATTCGAGGGAAAACGGACGCGAACTCTTCAACACCGGCAAAGAGGAGTGCCTCGAACTCATGGAGTGACAGATAGGGAATCAGGCGCGAATCATCGATCGAGTCGGAAAGGGCAGCCTCAAGGATAGCTACGCGCTCGAAGCACGAGCCCTTTACGGCCGATCGGCCCGGGAAGTCCAATGGTAGTCCGTAGTAGTCGAGCATGGTGGACACAGCGGCTACGCTGGAATCCCGAAGCAGCAGTCGAAGATCGTTTTGAATCTGCTTGAAATGGGAGATACCACCTTTGAACTTGAGCCCCGACTTCATGCGCTTGGTCGAAACGATAACGGGGTTCAGGGAGATTTCAAAAGGCAAAAGGTGAGGTCCAAGCACATCGCGAAGAAAGGTTTCCTCTGTCTGGCCCTCCGCCAGGACGTAGATTCTTTTCAAGCGTGAGGTCTCCCCCCGAGCACATTCTTCTCCCAAAGCTCTCCCAAGGAATAGTCGTCGAGCCAGGAGGCGATCGTTTCCTGGCCCAACCTCCGAAAGATCGACTCGCCGCCTGAACGGTCTACGACGACGATGTCTTCCGGGCTCAGCTGGTTTACCAGCGTGACGGATTGCGTTGAGACGATCACTTGAGTGCGCTTCGCGGCGGATCGGAGAAGCGAGGCCAGGAGATTGATCGCATAGGGGTGAAGCCCCAATTCAGGTTCGTCAATCAGGATCGTGGACGGGAGCTTGGGTTGGAGGAGTAGGGTGGCCAAGCAGATGAAACGAAGCGTTCCATCCGAGAGTGCGCTTGCGTCAAAAAGAGAGTCAGAATCTTTCTCGAACCATTCGAGCCGGATTTTCAGTGGGTTTAGATGAGAAGGCTGAAGCCTGAATCTTCCGAAGAACGGAGCTGCGAGCCGTATGGTCTCGACGACATTGCGAAACTCCGCCTCGCGAGTCTCTTGAAGTCTGAAGAGGAAGGCTGCGAGGTTGGCGGCATCAGGCTTCAGGTGGTCATTCTCGTTGAGATTGCCGGTCAGCTTGACCTTCGCTGAAGAACTCGTGTCGTGAAAGTGATACACCTGCCAACTTCTCGTGGCATCGAGCACGTGCTCGGCGATGGACTTGGTCTTGCTCTTTGCGGCTTCGTGAAAGAGAGCGGTCTCTTTGTGTCCGGCTCCCAGCGGGACGACATAGGGGTTGTCGTACCCTGAGCCTCGATAGGAGATTCGTTCCTCGCCAAAGAGGAGGGAGTCGTCGTCAGTTACATCGAGTCGACATTGATACGAGTTGGGGTTGAACGTTAATTCAAGCTCGATCGCTTCCGTAACCTTCCGGCCAAAATGGAGGAGGCTTTCTGCGCCTCCCGCTTTGCCTGTGTAGAGCTGAAGGTTTGAGGCGACAATCTGGTTCAGGAGCCGGAAGGCTCCGATGAAATTCGACTTCCCCGCTCCATTGGCCCCGATCAGGACGTTCAGCGGGCGCAATTCTAGAGTCTGATCACGGATCGACTTGAAGCCGGCGATTCGGATTTTGTCGAGGGCAGACATGGCGGCAGGGAGGTTAGCATGCAGTCTCGGGCCGCGAAATGGCCCGACCGATCCCGAAACGACCGGGAGTTCGATTCTCTCGTCTGCCGCGACAACGCTACAATCCACCCCGATGCGCATCGGTCTGCTTTCCGACACTCACGGCTTGCTGCGCCCCCGGGTGCTTGAGCTGCTTGCCGGGTGCGACCGGATTCTTCATGCGGGGGACGTCGGCTCGCCGGAGATCCTCGCTCGGCTGGCCGAGATTACGCCGGGAGTATCGGTCGCGGCGGTCCGGGGCAATACGGATGGCGGCGAGCTTGCAGCGCTGCCGGATACGGCGACCGTCGAGATCGACGGTATCTCGCTCGGTCTGGTCCATCGGCGGGAGGACATCCCGGACCGGTGGCAGCGCTCGATGCGGGTAATCGGTTTCGGTCATTCGCACCGCCCGGAGCTGGAATGGCGGGGCGAGGCGCTTTGGATCAATCCCGGTGCCTGCGGCGGGCGGCGTTTTCGCCTGCCGCTTACCCTGGCGATCCTGACCCTTGACGAGGGGCGAATCGTGCCGGAAATTCTTGCCGTCGAATGAGCCTTCCATACCCCGAAAGCCTGCTCCCTAGGAGATTCGCATGATCCTCATCCTGTCCCGTCCTCGCTCTCGGTCGTACCTCATAGGCTTCGGCTGCGCGATCGCCGCCCTGCTTCTTCTCTCTACCGAGCCCGCGGCCGCCGCCGGCTTCGGATTGTTTCAGCATGGGGGCCGGACCACCGGCCAGGCCGGAGCGTTCACCGCCCGCGCCTCCGATCCTTCGGCCGTAACGTTCAATCCCGCCGCGATCACGCGCCTGGACGGATTTCAATTCCAGGGCGGTCTGGACTTTGAGAACGACACCGACTCGTTCCGAGACGAAGTCTCCGGAAACTACGATGCCGGGCATGTCATTCAATTTCCGCCCGCGGCCTATGCCACCTGGCGCCCTTCGAAGGATTCCCGCTGGGCCGTGGGCCTCGGGCTCGACGCGCCGTTTTGGACCACCCTCGATTGGAAGCCGGCGCTTTTTCCCGAGCGGTTTAGCCAGAAGAAGTTTGAACTGACCGTCTTCGAGCTGCATCCGGTCGTGGCGTTTCGCCTGAGCGAGGGCTGGAGCGTCGGGGGCGGCATCCGGTACCTCAAGGGCTCGCTCGAACAAGACGACAGCAGGACGTTCCTCGTGATCACGGGCCCGCTCCATCGGGAAGCCGTGGAGGAAGAACGCGAGGCGAAGTCCGACGTCGATGGCCTCGGTTGGGACCTGGCGCTGCATTACGCCACCGAACGTTGGGGCTGGGGCGGGGTGGTCCGAAGCGCCGTCGAGTTGGAGGGCTCCGGCGATTCGCGGTTTCGCATTCGGGACTTCCAGCTTCCTCCGTTGGATCAGGCGCAGTTCCGGTCGAGTGGCTCGGTCAACCAGAACTTCGAGTTGCCCGCGGAATTCTCGACGGGAATTTGGTTCGCGCCGTACCCCGAGCTGCGGGTCGAACTCGACGCCGCGTGGCAGAAGTGGTCGGACGTGAGCGCCTCGAAAGTTCGCTTCGGTCCCGGCGGACTGGACATAAACTCCGCGGAGACGCGTCGCTTCGGTAACTGGGACGACACGCTGTCGCTACGGCTCGGGGTCGAAGGCGATCTCAGCGATCAGGTGAGCCTGTTCGGCGGCATCTCCCGCGAGGAATCGCCGGTCTCGGGAAGCGCGGTGACGCCGGCCTTCCCGCGCGGCGATGCGATGGTCTACGCGGTCGGCGCGACCTACAACTTCCCGCAGATCTCGTTCGACCTGGGCTATTCGCTCCATGAGCACGACCGGAATCGGGTGCCCGCGGATGCGAATCTGCCGAGCCGGCGGTCCAGCTATTCCGCTCGCTCGACCGTCTGGTCGGCCTCGGCCCGCTGGCGGTTCGGCAAGCCCTAGGGGCTCCCGGGAGCTACCCCCAAGGGCGCGAGATCACGCAGGCGTTGATGCCGCCGATGCCCATGGAAAGCTTGCCGGCCGGACCCTTGGGCGCCGGGCAGGAAGCTTCGAAAACATAGTGCGGGTGGAGCCGGCCGATCTCCTCGTTCAGCTCGCCGGGCGCCAGCGGCGTGGGGAAGAGCCGGCCGCGGTCGTAGCCAAGATATTGGGCGGTCAGCTCCCAGCCGCCTCCCGCGGACATGCCGTGGCCGAAGGTTCCTTTGCGGGCAGTGACCAAAACCTGCTCGGGCACGATGCCACGCAAGGTTTCGACCTCTTTCCAGTCGCCCGGGGTCGCTGTGGCATGGAGATCCCAGGAGCCGATCGTTGCCGGATCGACGCCCGAGGCGGCGAACGCCTCGCGGATGGCCGTGGTCGGCCCCTCGATCGACGGGGTGATGATGTGATCGGCGTCGGACGAGACGCCCACGGCGAGCGGCTCCATGCCGAGCGGCTTGAAGCCTCGCGCGGTCATGTGCTCGTAGTCGCCGAGAATCCAGATCGCCGCGCCCCCCGCGACGTGGGTACCGCGCAGCGTCGTGAGCGGTTTGGAAACCGCCGCATCGGCCGAGATGACCCGCCCGGCATAAAACGCGGCGACCGTGATCGCCAGCGGCGGCGGATCGGTCGCCCCGATCACCACCGCGTCCGCCTCGCCGCTCTGGATCGCATCCATCGCGAGCTTGAGCGTGACGCCGAACGTCGAGCAAGCGGCGACCGGGGCAAACGCCAAGCCGGTGATCTTGCCCAGGATCGAGATCTGCGACGAGGGCGTGTTTTGAATGTTCCACAGCAGGTTCGCCGAGACCGAGCGCCAGGGCGGATCGGGGCACTGCCATTTCTCCTGCAGCTTCGCGTGGCCGCGCTGCTTCTCTTTCATCACCGACATCTTGGCCTTCTCGACGTCGCCGTGAATGCCGTGTCCTTCGATCTCGGCCAGCTCGGCCAAGTAGAGCGGCAGCTCGGGCGAACGCTCGGCCCAGTGGTGCCACCAAGCGCCCTGCGCCTCGTCGCGATCGTCGATGCTGACCGAATCGGGGTGCGGGGGAAACTCGGGATCGACCCGGCCGCCAGCTGACTTGCCGGCCGACGCGCCGGCATTCGCCGCCGCGTACTCAGGGTGGCGCTCGGCCCAGAAGCGATCCCAGCGGCGCTGGCCCCGGCGAAGGGAGAGGGTCGCCTCCGAAATCGTCGCCAGGTTTCCGAGTCCGGTGCCGACGTAGACCCGCGTTCGGGTCCCGAGGCGCGAAAGCTCCTGCTCGATTCCCGGGTTCTGTTCGAGCGCCTGGATGAAACCGCCGATCGCGAATTGGGTCGGCAGATCCATCTTCGTTTCGAGCGTGTGGAATCGGCTCGGCGGGAAGCGCTCGATGATCCATGGCCGGTAGTCCTCGAACGAGAACTCCGGCTTGCCGACCAGAAAGGTGTCCGGACCGAAACCATGGAACGGCGTGAGCCAGCTCTCCGAGGCATCCAGGTTGGCCGCGAAGGCTGGGATATTGGGCGACCGGGGGGCGACGATCCCCCAACCGAAGATTCCGACTCGACGCAACGAAATTCCTCCCAGGCAAAACCGAGATCCCTCGGGTTGGGTTCTCTTCCCACGGATCGCCTGATTCTACCCTCTCCTTCGATCCTTCGGCCCGGCTATGATGAGCGCCATGCCGAGCTATCGTCTGCGCGTTCGAGGCCGTTTCGAGGCCGCTCATCATTTGACCTCTTATCGCGGCGCGGTCGAGGCCGTCCACGGCCACTCGTGGCGGGTGGAAGCGATCCTCGAAACCGACCGCCTGGACGCCGACGGGTTGGCCTGGGATTTCGTCGAGGTGAAAAACGCGCTCGGCG